>JBKQMU010000232.1:0-50623 GCA_052146555.1 Isosphaeraceae bacterium | reverse complement strand
GCGCGCCAGCCGGCGCCTCCGCGATAGACCAGAGCCGAGTAGAGCGAGTTGGGACAATTGTCAATCCAGTCCCGCAGCGCCTCGCCGCCTGGCTGCTCGAAGACCGCCTCGAGCCTCCGGCCATACTTGAGCGTGTGAACGTCCCACCCCATCGAGCGGAACGTGCTATCGATCCTCAGGAAGAGCCGGTCCTCGACCACACTGTCCAGGCTTTGGCGGTTGTAATCGATGATCCACCAGACGTTGCGGACATCATGCTTCCAGCCTTCGAGCAGAGCCTCGAAGACGTTTCCCTCGTCGAGTTCGGCATCACCGGCCAGGGCAATCATCCGGCCCGCGGGGCGGTCTGCACTTACCAGTCCCTTGAGCCGGAGATAATCCTGCACCAGCGAGGCGAACAAGGTGATTGCCACGCCCAGTCCGACCGACCCGGTCGAGAAGTCGACGTCGTCGCTGTCCTTGGTTCGGGAAGGATAGGACTGCGCGCCGCCCATAGCCCGGAACCGCTCGAGCTTGGCCCGCGGCTGCCGCCCGAGCAGATACGAGATGGCGTGAAAGACCGGGCTGGCGTGGGGCTTGACCGCGACCCGGTCCTGGGGCCGCAAGACATCGAAGTAAAGCGCGGTCATGAGCGTCACCAGCGAGGCGCATGAAGCCTGGTGGCCGCCGACCTTGAGGCGATCGCGCGAGGGACGCACGTGGTTGGCCTCGTGAATCATCCAGGTCGCCAGCCAAAGCACCTTGCGCTCCAGCTCACGAAGATACTCCAGCCGCTGCCGACCCTGACCGGCGCCTCCGGCTGGTCGACTGATTCTTGCGCCTGCGGGCACTTCGCGCAGTTCGTCCATCACGAGGAACCCCGAAAAGAGACCAGCCGCAGCGGTGTAATGACGCACGCCCGGCTTCATCGCGCGCTTTGTATTGTAGCGGAAAACCGCTCCAATAGGGCATTCCTCAAACCCGCCCCGCCAAAACACGCCCCGCTGACCGGCCCGAAGCGACCGCCGGGCTCGTCAAATCAACAGACCCACGCACGACCCATGGTCCGCTCAACAATGGGTATTAGGTGCCAAGTCCGCCTGCCGGGCCACCGGGAAAAATGCCGGCAGCCCATGGTGCAAATGCAATATCACGGCCCTAAGCGATTCCCTGGGAGAACCCAAAACTCCTCTTTTTTACTGGCTCTCGTCGGTGCTTTTGATTTTTTTTGCAATCACAGCATCACCCTCTTGACACGCACGTCGGATGTGTGAAGATGACCCTTGAGGAAGCGGACGATCGGGGTTGGACTTGGGGTCCGCGATTCGCAGAGGTCTTGCCGGCGGGCACCAGGCCGGAACCGGAAGTCCTGCGACGGTCTCCCTGTTTCCCCGGTAACAGGGGCCTCTGGCAGGAGCTCTCAACCATGTTCGAGCAGATTTTCGAGAATTTCCGCAAGGCAACCGAAACGACACTTCAGGCACAGCAGGACCTGTTTCGTCAGTGGATGTCGCAGTGGCCGTCGATACCCATCGAGTCACCGCCGACTGACAGCAAGGGCAAGGTGAGCGACGAGGTCAAGTCTTTTCAGGAGCAATGGTCCAACGGCGTCATGGCGCTGATGACCCGGCACTGCGAAGCCCTTGACGCCCAGTATCGGGCTGGCATTCACACGATCGAAGATGCGCTACGGACGACGGAGGCCAAGAGCCCCGAGGAATTTTGCAAGCTGACCGAAGAACTCTGGCGAAAGAGCTTCGAGGTTCTCAAGCAAACCATCGAGAATCAGGTACGCGATTTTCAGGTGGCCGTCGAGAAGTGGTCCGAGATCATGACCCAGAAGAGCTCGAAGGCCTAATTCCGGCTCGAGAATCTGTGCGCACTGGCGGTGAACCGACTTTTCCGGTAAAGGAGAGCCAGAGGAATCATGAGCATGGGTCGACAGGGAGAGGACGAAGGACCGAGTTCGACCGTCGACCCGGCGCGCGATTTTCTCGAGTTTTGGAGGAATTATTTCGAGCAGACCGCAATCCAGACCAGGATCCTCCTGGAAAGCATGCAGGGAGGAAAGTCACTGGAGCAGTTAAATAGCCAGTGGCTAGACTCGCTGAGCCAGAGCCTGGAGGATTTCATGAGGACTCCGGCCTTCCTCGAAGTGCTCAAGCAGTCCATCAGAAGGATGATCGATCTGAAGTTGGCCCAGAACCAGCAGATGACCCAGTCGAAAGCCGGAGGGGCGGGGCTGCCCCAGGCGGCCGACGTCGCGGGCGTCTTCGACCGGGTCCGCAGCGCCGAACGAACGGTCCTGACGCGTCTGACCGGGATCGAGGATCGACTCGCGGCGATCGAGAAGGCGGTGTGCGCGGGCTCGACGGCAACGGATCCGAAACAGAGAGAGGAGCCGAGAACCTGAAACCTGGACGATGCACGCGGAGGACCCGCTGACTGACGGCGTCCCACACCGGGACCGAAAGATCCGGGCATCTGTGACCCTCAACCTGAAGATCCTCGTGGAGGATCGCGGGTCAACCTGGTCGAGGTCGGGACAACCTCAGTCAGCCGGTTCTTCGCGACGCATCGCGTGAGCCATCGCGATGGCTCACGATGCAATTTTCTCTCCCCGGGACTGCCCGAGACGACAAGACCGGGTGGACTGACGACGCTCATCGGCTTTCCGATCCAGCTTCGCGTCCAGGGCCGCGGCTCTCAGGCCGGAGGCACCACTCGTAAGACATCGCTGGCTGCGACCACCGAAGCCAGCCGCACCGGGACCCATCGGCTGGGGTTTTCGGTGTTCCGCTTTTGATTATTGAGACGAGAACGCGATTTTGTATTTCGATTGATCGCGATGGGGAGATCATCATGAACATCAAAGGTAAAGCCGCCGTCATCACGGGGGCAGCAAGTGGTATCGGTCAGGCCATCGCCATTGAGCTGGCCGAACGCGGCATGGGCGCAGTCGGGCTCGTTGACCGCTGTGACGGAGTCCTCAATGTCGCCCGCATCGTCAATGACCGCATGGACCGGCCCGTCGCCGAGGCCATGATTGGCGACGTGACCGACTCGGCCTTCCGTGCGAAGGTGTTTGACCTGATGTGCAGCAAATATGGGGCACCGGCGGTCTGCGTCCCGGCCGCGGGGATCACCCGTGACCAGCTCGCCGTCAGGGTCGACAAGCAGACCGGACAGGCTTCGATCTACCCGCTCGAGAACTTCCGGCTGGTCATGGAAGTCAACCTGGTTGCCCCGGTCTACTGGGCCATCGAGACCATCGCTCGGATCGCCGAAGAGCGGCTGCGCAAAGGCAAGGGGCGCTGGAAGGCCGAGGAGGGAATCCAGGGTACGGTCATCTTCATCGGCTCGATTTCCTCGCAAGGCATCCCGGGACAGGTCTCCTACTCCGCCACCAAGGCCGCCCTGGAAGGGGTCGCAGCCACGCTGGGCAAAGAGGCCATCTATCATGGCGTCCGTTTCGCCACGATCCACCCGGGATTCACCGACACCCCGATGGTCCGCGCGCTGGGGCAAGAGTACATCGACAAGAACATCCTGCCTTTTACCCAGCTCAAGCGGCTGATCGATCCCACGGAGATTGCCGACGCGATCTACTTCATGATTTGCAACTCGGCGGTCAGCGGAGAGCTCTGGGCTGACGCCGGCTGGCACCCCTCCGCCTAAACCCGGATGGGCCAGACAGACAATCGATCGACTGTCTGGAGACCAAGCTCCACCCGGCCCTGGCTCCTCATGGCCGGACCGGGTGGCCGGAGCATGCTTGGCGGGCCGGCGAACCAGTGGGGACGATGTCCGCTCGTCGGCCGGGCCACCTCGTCGCAGCGCTGCAGCCGCAGAGGCGTCGAGAGTACGGGCTCGCGCAGTCCTGTTGAAGCCTGTATTGTACGTTCAAAAGATTGCAGATTCCGGGAAGCGCCGGGACAGCTTTCCTCTGCGATCTGCAATTCTGCCATTTGTGATGCCGGAACTAGTAGCCTGCCGGCTTCCGCCCGGCCAGACTCACGGCTCACGACGAAGAGGCTTACCAGCGGAGAGTGGAGGCACGCTCAGAATGCGAGTGCACGTCACCCCCGACCATAACTTGGCGCTGGACCTGGTGCGAACGACCGAGGCCGCCGCGTTGGCCTCGGCGCGCTGGGTCGGCCGGAACAACAAGATTGCAGCCGACCAGGCCGCCGTGGACGCCATGCGGTTGCTTTTTAACACCGTACCCTTCGACGGGATCGTCGTCATCGGAGAGGGTGAGAAGGACGAGGCGCCGATGCTCTACAACGGCGAGACCCTCGGTACCGGTACTCCCCCCAAGCTCGACGTGGCGGTTGACCCGATCGACGGTACCCGCCTGGTCTCCCGCGGCGAGGCCAACGCAATGTCCGTAGTCGCGGTCGCTCAGCGGGGTTCTATGTTCAACCCCGGACCTTGCGTTTACATGGAAAAGATCGCCACCGGCCGGGAAGGCGTTGGAGCCATCGATATCACGGCGCCCATCGACGTCAACGTGCGCAACGTCGCCAAGGCTCGCGGCATGGAACCCGAGGATATCACCGTGGTGATCCTCGATCGTGATCGTCACAAGGAGTTTATCGAGAAGGTCCGAAGCGTCGGCGCCCGTGTCCACCTGATCATGGACGGCGACGTGGCCGGCGCCATCACCGCTGCCCAGCACGGTACGGGCGTCGACCTGCTCTACGGCATCGGCGGCACGCCCGAGGGGGTCATTGCCGCGGCTGCCTTGAAGTGCCTCGGCGGCGAGATCCAGGGCCGCCTCTATGTCCGTAACGAGGAAGAGCGGCGGGCCGCGCTGGACGCCGGCTATGACCTCGATCGGGTACTCACCACCGATGACCTGGTCCACGGCGAAGACGTCTTCTTCGCCGCCACCGGCATCACCGACGGCGTGCTCTTAAAGGGCGTCCGTTACAGTGTCGAGGGAGCCACGTCCGAATCGATCGTCATGCGCTCCAAGTCGGGCACGATCCGCGTGATGCAGGCCGAGCACAGGTGGGATAAACTGATGCCCATCTCGGCAGTTGACTATGTCCCGGAACGATCCGGCGAGAGCGGTTCCCCGTCTCGCCCCCCGGGTGCGCCGCGAGAGCGTGAGAGCCGGCCGCGTTCACTAACTCTGTGATCGTGTCGCTGGGCCGGCCGGGTGATCGATGACCTGATCACCCGGCTACATTTTAACCGCAAGCGTTGCCCGTCGGGCCCAACCCAAGCGGTGCGCGCAGCCTTGCTGCGCCGATCGGGTCCCTAAGCCAACGCGGCTGCTGGCACTGAAGATCGTCCCGAGGCGCCATGGCTCGGAAACGACTTCGTAGAGCCAGTGGGCGCGGTTTCGCTGGCGCGCTTCTTTAGCAACCGTTCTTGACCTGCCTGTCGTTTGTACTCACTCGCAAATCTTTTCGCACGCCATTCCCCACCGCGCCGGAGGCTCGGCTGGACCCACGCCGGCCAACCCGGTTCGTCTCGCATCCAATGCGCCCGGGCCCGCCCCCGTTCGTTTTCCAGGGAACTTAAACTAGGCGCGTGAAAGCGCTGCGCCCGCCTGGTATGATAACGATCCTTCCAGCACAGCTGGAGGAATCACGTGCTCGGAGAGGCGGATGTCCGCGGTGTCGAATTAGGTTGCCAGCGCGACCATCGTTGAGGTCGACGCGGAATCGTTATGCCGTTCGCCGCCCCGTTCGGTGGCCAGAAATTCCGGCACGAAGACTCTCACGATAAGGAGCTACGCACGATGTCACGATTGGTTGAGGTCACGGAGCTGTCGCTTCGCGACGGTCACCAGAGCCTGCTCGCGACGCGCATGGCAACCGAAGATATGGTCGGAGCCTGTGAGGACATCGACCAAGCGGGGTTCTGGAGTATCGAATGCTGGGGCGGGGCAACCTACGACTCCTGCATTCGCTTCCTCAACGAAGATCCATGGGAGCGGCTGCGAACCTTCCGCAAGCTCATGCCCAACACGCGGCTCCAGATGCTCTTGCGGGGCCAAAACCTGCTCGGCTACCGGCACTACGAGGACGGTGTCGTGGACCGCTTCGTCGACAAGTCGGCCGAGAATGGGATGGATGTCTTTCGCGTCTTCGACGCTCTTAACGACGTCCGCAACCTGCACCGAGCGATGGACGCCGTCCGCCGCACCGGCAAGCACGCCGAGGGGACCATCTGCTACACGACCTCGCCATTGCACACCTCCGCGAAGTTCGTCGAAATGGCTCAGCGTCTGAAGGAAATGGGGTGTGACTCGATCTGCATCAAGGACATGGCGGCACTCTTGCGGCCCCAGCCGGCCTTCGACATCGTCAGCGGCATCAAGGAGAAATGCGGCAAGGACACGATCGTTCATGTGCACGTTCATTCCACGACGGGAGTCACGCTGGTCAGCCTGATGAAGGCGATCGAGGCCGGTGCCGACATTGTCGACACGTCGATCTCGTCGCTGAGCTTGGGGCCCGGCCATAACCCGACCGAGGCCTTAGTCGAGATGCTTCAGGATACGGGTTACACCACCCGGCTGAAGAAGGAACGGCTGCTGAAGATCAAGGAGCACTTCGCCAAGATTCGCCCCCGGTACGCGGCTTTCGAATCCAAGTTCATCGGCGTCGAGACCGAGATCTTCGACAGCCAGATTCCCGGCGGCATGATCTCCAACATGGAAAGTCAGCTCAAGCAGCAGGGGGCCGGCGACCGGGTCAAGGAAGTGCTCGCCGAGGTGCCTCGGGTGCGCCAGGCCGCGGGATTTCCGCCCTTGGTGACCCCCTCCAGCCAGATCGTTGGAACTCAGGCCGTCTTCAATGTGCTCATGGGCCCGTACAAGGCGCTGACCGGCGAGTTTGCCGATCTGATGCTCGGCTACTACGGCGAGACGATCGCCGAGCGCGATCCGGCGATCATCGAGGCGGCCACCCAGCATGCCAAGAAAGAGCCGATCACATGCCGTCCGGCCGACCTGCTTAAGCCTGAATGGGAGGAGCTGCGCGAAAGCGCGCTGAATCTCAAAGGTTGCAATGGAACCGACGAGGACGTCCTCACCTACGCCATGTTTCCGCAGGTCGCTCCCAAGTTCTTCAGCACTCGGGCTGAGGGCCCCAAGAACGTGAGCAAGGGGATCGAGCCGGCCCCGGCGAAGCCGGCCGATGGCCAGCCCAGGCCGGGCGATGGCAAGAGGTCGATCACGAGCCCGGTCACCTACGAGGTCCAAATCGGCGAGAAGACACACAAGGTCACGGTTCAGCCCGTTTGATCCCAGAAAGGAAATTCCACTGATGAGCGCCAAGAAAACGATGGAGGAGCTGATAAGCGACCTCCGTGCCGCCAGAGCTGAAGTGGAGAAGGGGGGGGGCGCAGACCGCCTGGCCAAACATAGGGAGGAAGGAAAGCTAACAGCGCGGGACCGTATCGAGACCCTGGTCGACCCCGGCAGCTTTGAGGAAATGGGCCTCTTCGCCCAGCATCGGCAGACACTCTTCGGCATGGAGGGCAAGAAAGTGCCCGCCGACGGAGTGGTCACGGGCGCCGCGTCGGTCGACGGCCGGCTGGTTCATTTGGCCAGCCAGGATTTCACGGTCCTGGGTGGTTCGGCAGGCGAGCTCCACTGCCATAAGGTCGCTGACGTGATGTCGCTGGCCTTGCATACCGGCAGCCCGTTCATCTTCATCAACGATTCGGGCGGTGCTCGCGTCCAGGAAGGAATCGACTCGCTATCTGGTTACGGCCGGGTTTTCTACACCAACGTCGAGCTTTCCGGGGCGGTGCCCCAGATCTCCCTTATCTGCGGCCCCTGCGCCGGTGGCGCGGCTTATTCGCCGGCCCTGACCGATTTCATCATCATGACCCGCAAGGCCCAGATGTTCATCACCGGGCCCCAGGTCATCAAGAATGTGACTGGAGAACAGATCACCGCCGAGGCGCTGGGGGGCGCCGATTCGCACATGGCCAACTCCGGCGTGATTCACTTCATCGCCGAGAATGATGAAGAAGCGATTCATACGTGCAAGCGGCTGCTCAGTTTCCTGCCCTCGAATAACCTCGAAGAGCCGCACCGCCTGCCCCACGACAACAACGTCGACCCTAATCCCGGCCTCAACAAGATCGTGCCGGTCGAGCCCAAGCAGGGCTACGATATGCGCGACGTCCTCTGCGGCGTCGTGGATCAGGGGGATTTTCTCGAAGTCCAAGCCGGTTACGCCGCCAACATGGTCGTCGGCTTCGCGCGAGTCCTGGGGCGGACGATCGGCATCGTCGCCAACCAGCCCCTGGTGCTCTCCGGGGCCATCGATATCAACGCATCGATCAAGTCCAGCCGGTTCATCCGCTTCTGCAACGCGTTCAACATTCCCCTGGTCACTTTCGTGGACGTACCGGGTTTCTTGCCCGGAGTCCAGCAAGAATACGGGGGCATCATCCGCAACGGCGCCAAGATGCTCTTTTCCTACTCGTCGGCCACGGTGCCCAAGATTCAGATCGTCATCCGCAAGTCTTACGGGGGTTCGCACCTGGCAATGTGCTCGAAGGATCTGGGAGCCGATCGGGTCTTCGCCTGGCCGACTGCCGAGGTGGCCGTCATGGGTGCGGAGGGGGCCGTAGATGTCGTCTTCCGCAAGGAGATGGATGCGGCCGAAGACAAGGCGGCGAAGCGTGCCGAGCTGATCGACAAGTACCGCTCGACGTTTTCCACCCCCTACGTGGCAGCCGGTCGGCGCTTGGTCGACGACATCATCGAGCCGGCAGATACGCGACGGCATCTGGCCCAGGCCCTGGAATACCTTCAAGCCAAGCGCGATCACCGGCCACCAAAGAAGCACGGCCTGATTCCCCTGTAATGTAAGCGGGAGCATCTCATGAAAACGGACACGGTGGATTTAAGCGGGGTGGCTGAGGCTCTCGAGAGTCTGCGCCATGAGCTCAGTCGGTTGCACGAGCGCGTTGCCGCACTCGAAGCGGCCGGCGGGCCGTCTCGCCAGGGAACCGCGCTCGCTGCGGCCCCCGCGGCCAGCGCTGCGCCGGCTCCGGCCCCCGCGTCGGTGCCGGAAAGCCTCAGCGAAGAGGTCGTTCTGATCATTGGCGCCGCCATTGCGGCGTTCCTGGGCAAGAAGCCCCCCATCCGACAAATTCGCCTCATCGGGTCGCCCTTATGGGCGCAGGAGGGTCGGATCACGATCCAGGCATCGCATGCCCTTACGATTCCCTCGGGGAGGAGCTTGCATTGAAACTCAAGATTACAGTAGATAACAAGCAGTACGAAGTCGACGTCGAGGTCTTCGAGCCGGAACCGCCCCAACCCGGTTACTATCAGTCCTCCCACTCCGGTCATGCGCGCGTACAGGCCGCCGCGCCCGCCGCCCCCCGTCCGGTGGCCTCGCCCGCTGCGAGCACTTCGGTCAGCGACGAGAGCAAGGTCTGCCGCAGCCCGTTTTCCGGCACGGTGGCGAAGATCAACGCCCAGGCCGGCCAGACCATCCAGGTCAACGACGTACTGCTGGTCCTCGAAGCCATGAAGATGGAAACGGTCATCACGGCGCCCATGGCCGGCAAGGTCGCCAAGATCAACGTCGGCGTGGGCGACGCGGTGCAACAAGGCCAGGTGCTCGTCGAATTCGAATGAACCACGCAGCGACCGGCTGCTCTACTTCGCGGTCGTTTTCCGTGGCGTAACCAGCCGGCAATCGTCGCGGGCCCTGCCAACGAGTCCAGCAACCCCAACCAAACATCAGAACCGGCAGGATTGATTTATTCCTACACCCTTAGAGATGTGCATGCGTTTATCAGATTTACCGTCCTCATTGACAGGAGCGAGATTCACCATGAAATCCGTTCGCGCGATCAATCACATCGGCATCGCCGTACGCTCGATCGAAGCCCAGCGGCCGTTCTACGAGGGGACCCTCGGGGCGGTCTACGAAGGTATCGAAGATGTCCCCGACCAGAAGGTCCGGGTTGGCTTCTTCCGGGTCGGTGACGTCCGGCTCGAGCTGCTGGAGCCGTCGGAACCCTCAAGCACCATCGCGTCCTTCCTGGAAAAAAAGGGGGAAGGGCTGCACCACGTCGCCTACACCGTTGAGGATATCGAGGCCCGCATCGCCGAGCTGAAGCAGACCGGCGTGCGCATGATCGACGAGACACCTCGCCCGGGCGCTCATCACACGCGGATCGCGTTCTTGCACCCCAAGAGCTCGAACGCCATCCTGACGGAGCTGTGCGAGCCGATCGCCGGTCACGAGCCTTCTGCACGCTGAAAAGTTCGTGCAGGCATGATCGCGGTACCGCGACGGTTGCGGGGCCAGACGCTTGAACGGGCTGGCCGGCACTCTTAGAATGCGATTTTAAGGACGATCATGGCCCGGATGGTGCGGAGACGGACCGGCCGGGGAAGGGGCTTCGAGAGACCATCCGGGTAGCGCCCGTCCCGGCTGCCCCTTTGATGTATGATCGCTCGGAGGGTCTGATGCCCCAGCGAGGATGCGGCAGCCCCGAGGCGAGCCTCAGGAATGCCGTGGGAAGCAGCGACGACTCGCTTCTGCCTGCCGCAAGTTCGAGTCCCGGAGACAGGGCCTCTCTGGCAGTGTCTTCCTCGATTTCGGGTCTCTTATTAACGTTTCGCCCCGAACCTTCAACGCCCAAGTGTAGACGGCGTCGACCGCAAGTGCGCCTCTCCGCTGGCTCTCTGCCGGCGGAGTGCCTCAACCAGCCCGCGCCGCCGCGTGATTCGTCGTTTCACAGGAACAGGAAAAGCCAATGAGCGCGGTCGCCTCGGGTCCCGCCGCCGGACGGAGGTCGGCACCCCAAACACGCCTCCAGAGGATGCTCACCTCCTCGATCGGACTGAAAATCAGCATGGCCCTTACCGGAGTGATTCTCTCCGGCTTCGTCCTGGTGCACATGCTGGGCAATCTCCAGATTTACCAGGGAGCCGAAGCGATTGATGCTTACGGCAAGCTGCTGCGCAAGGAACCAGCGATACTCTGGCTCTTCCGGTTCGTGCTCTTGGGGGCCGTCGGGGTCCACATCTGGGCTTACCTCGCCCTCTTGCGGAAGAACCAGCAGGCCCGGCCCGTGGCCTATCAAGCTCGACATTACAAAGAATCGAGCTTCGCATCGCGATCGATGACGATCACAGGCCCTCTGGTTCTGGCGTTCATCATCTTCCATATCTTGCACTTCACGACGGGGACCGTTCATCCGGATTTCCATGAAGGCGCCGTTTATCACAACGTGGTCCTCGGTCTGAAGGGCTTTGTGGGCGTGATTTACATCGCGGCCATGATCATGCTGGCGTTTCATCTCTGGCACGGCGTCTGGAGCCTGTTCCAGACCTTGGGCGCCCCAGAGGAACGCTATGGATCGCTTGGGCGACGGTTCGCGACGATTTTCAGCATCCTCGTGACCGTCGGATTTGCCACAGTGCCGCTAGCGGTCCTGGCTGGATTTCTCAAACTACCTTGAAACGAGTGACAGGAGCCTTCCGTGGAACTCAAATCGAACGTCCCGCCCGGACCGATCGCAGAGAAGTGGACCAAACACAAATTTGACATGAAGCTGGTCAATCCAGCGAACAAGCGAAAGTACTCGGTCATTGTCGTGGGTACGGGCCTGGCGGGAGGCTCGGCGGCAGCGACCTTGGCGGAGCTGGGATACCAGGTCTCTTGCTTCTGCTACCAGGACAGTCCCCGCCGCGCTCACTCGATCGCCGCCCAGGGGGGCATCAACGCCGCGAAGAACTATCAAAACGACGGCGATAGCGTCTTCCGGCTCTTCTACGACACCGTGAAGGGGGGCGATTTCCGGGCCCGTGAGGCCAACGTTCACCGCCTGGCTGAGGTTTCGGTCAACATCATCGACCAGTGCGTCGCCCAGGGGGTTCCCTTCGCCCGCGAGTACGGCGGCACGCTGGCCAACCGGTCCTTTGGCGGCGCCCAGGTTTCACGAACCTTTTACGCCCGCGGCCAGACCGGCCAGCAGCTCTTGCTGGGGGCCTACCAGGCGCTCCAGCGGCAGGTTGGTCTGGGCGCCGTCAAGATGTTCCCGCGGCACGAGATGCAGGAGCTCGTCGTGATCGACGGCCGGGCGCGCGGCATCGTAGCCCGCGACCTCGAGACCGGCGCGATCGAGCCGTACGTCGCCGACGCCGTTATCTTGGCCACCGGCGGCTATGGCAACGTCTTTTACCTGGCGACCTACGCCAAGGGCTGCAACGGGACGGCCATCTGGCGGGCGTACAAGAAAGGCGCGGCGTTCGCCAACCCCTGCTACACCCAGATTCACCCCACCTGCATTCCCGTCACCGGCGAGCATCAGAGCAAATTGACGCTCATGTCCGAGTCGCTCCGCAACGACGGCCGGATCTGGGTGCCCAAGAAGCAGGGCGACAAGCGTCCGCCAGGACAGATTCCCGAGGATGAGCGCGACTACTACCTGGAGCGGAAGTATCCGAGCTTTGGCAACCTCGCGCCGCGCGACATCTCATCGCGGGCTGCCAAGGAAGCTTGCGACGATGGCCGGGGCGTCGGCAAGACCGGTCTGGGCGTCTACCTCGACTTCTCCGACGCGATCAACCGGCTGGGCGCCTCCACGATCCGCGAACGCTACAGCAACCTCTTCGACATGTACGAGAGAATCACCGACGAGGATCCGTACAAGGTTCCCATGCGCATCTACCCGGCCTCGCACTACGTCATGGGAGGGCTCTGGGTCGATTACCACCTGATGAGCACGATTCCCGGGATGTTTGTGCTGGGAGAGGCCAATTTCTCGGATCACGGCGCCAACCGGCTGGGGGCTAGCGCGCTCATGCAGGGCCTGGCCGACGGCTACTTCATCATTCCCTACACCCTCGGCAATTACTTCGCCTCCAACAAGTTCGACAAGATCGGTACGGATCACTCAGCCTTCAAGGACGCCGGATCCTGGGTGGCCGATCGCACCAAGAAACTGCTCTCGATCAAGGGCAAGCGGACCCCTGACGACTTCCACCGCGAGCTGGGCAAGATCATGTGGAATTATTGCGGCATGGCCCGGAACGAGCAGGGGCTGAAAACGGCTCTCGAGAAGATTCCCGCCCTGCGCGAGCAATACTGGCACGAGGTGCGTGTCCTGGGAGACGACCTCGACGTCAATCAATCGCTTGAGAAGGCCGGGCGCGTGGCCGATTTCCTGGAACTCGGCGAACTGATGTGCTTGGACGCCCTGGAGCGTCGCGAATCAGCTGGCGGCCATTTCCGCGAGGAATTCCAGACCGAAGACGGCGAGGCAGCCCGCGACGACCAAAACTTCTGCCACGTCGCAGCCTGGGAGTACACCGGCGAGGGGAACCGTCCCAACCGGCTTGTCGAACCGCTCGAGTTCGAGAACGTTCTCTTGCAAACACGCAGTTACAAGTAGGCGACGCGATGGCGCGGCAGCCGCAAGAGGCTCCAAGCCCGGCGGCAGCCGCGCTAACTCTTGCTCGTGTGAACACTCTGGCAAACGCATTCAAGATTCCGAGAGGACGATCCATGGCCGGCAGCGATAACGAGAAGAAGATCGATTTGACCCTCAACGTCTGGCGTCAAAAGAACCGCACCGCGGCCGGGCGGTTCGAGACTTATCCAGCGCGCAACATCAGCACGGACATGTCGTTCCTCGAGATGCTCGACGTGGTCAACGAGGCGTTGATCCTGGAGGGCAAAGAGCCGATCGCCTTTGATCACGACTGCCGTGAGGGGATTTGCGGGCAGTGCGGCGTGGTGATCAACGGCGATGCGCACGGTCCGCGGCGGGCCACCACGACGTGCCAGCTTCACGTGCGCAGCTTCAATCACGGCGACGTGCTGACCATCGAGCCCTGGCGGGCCACGGCCTTCCCCGTCATCAAGGACTTGATGGTTGACCGTAGCGCCTTTGACCGGATCATCGCCTCCGGAGGGTTCGTCTCGGTGCGCACCGGGAACGCTCCGGAGGCGAACGACCTTCCGGTCCCCAAGGACGATGCCGAGCTGGCGATGGATGCCGCGGCGTGCATCGGCTGCGGCGCCTGCGTGGCCGCGTGCCCCAATGCCTCGGCGATGCTCTTCGTCGCGGCCAAGGCGGGGCACTTGGGCACGCTGCCGCAAGGCGACCCCGAGCGCTATCGCCGGGCCACGGGGATGACTGACCAGATGGACGCCGAGGGGTTTGGAAGCTGCACCAATCACGGCGAGTGCGAGGCGGCATGCCCGAAAGAAATTCGTCTCGAATTCATCGCCCGGCTCAACCGCGACTACTTTATGGCCAGCGTCCGCAAGGATCGCGAAGCCGCCGCCGCGGGTGCAGTCTAACCTTCCCGGGAAGCGTCAGCGCATGAGCCCTTTACGTCTGATCCCCCTCGGTGTGGGCGAGGCCTTCGCCGCCTGCCATTACACCTCCTGCCTGGCCCTGGGGGCCGGCGATGATTGGATTCTCATCGACTGCCCCCACCCGATCCGGAAAATGCTCCGCGAGGGATCCGCATCCGCTGGGATTTCGCTCGATCTGGACCGCATTGCTGGCGCGGTCGTCAGTCACCTGCATGCCGATCATTGCTGCGGACTGGAAGATTTCGGCTATTACAACTATTTCGCCCTGGGCCGGCGCGCACGCCTGCTGATGCACCCGGCTATTTCGCCACGGCTCTGGAATGGATTACTGGCAGCCGGTATGGAATTTTCTCAGGGCGACCCGGCCTTGCCGCCGGTCCAGCGCAAACTGGATGATTACTTCGAGCTGATCGACCTCGACGAGGCGAAAGCGGTTTCCCTGGGCCCTTTTTCGATCGAGTGCAGGCGGACAATCCACGCCGTCCCGACAACGGCCTTTCGCATCAAAGCGGCCGGCCGCTCTCTGGGCTTTAGCGCCGATACAACCTTCGACCCAGGCCTGATCCAGTGGCTGTCCTCTTGCGACCTGATCGTCCATGAAGCGACCAACTTGGCTCCCTCCGGCATTCACACCCCCTACGAAAAGCTGGCCGGCCTGCCCCCCGAACTTCGTGCACGGATGCGGCTGACCCACCTGCCCGACGACTTCGACGCCTCATTAAGTACCATCGAGGTACTGCACCAGGGGCGCTGCTACGAGATCTGACCGGTATCCGTCGCGTGAGCGTGGCACCCGGATACATTGATCCGACGCTGACGCGTCCGGCTCTCACGCAGACGTGAGGGTGGCGCCCGGCACCCAAAGCCTTTGTCCGTGGCGGCGCTTGGCAGAGCACGCTCGCGAAGATGCAAGCGTGGCACCTGGCGCTGCTCCGAGATCTCACCGGGTCTTACGCTCGCATGAGCGTGGCACCCGGCGCTGCTGCGAGATCTCGCCGGGGCTCATGCTCGCATGGCCGAAGCGCTCAATTCAATCGCCGTGCCGGGTGCGCAACCGCGGCGAGAGACGCAACATCAAGTGAGCACGTTCAAATTCGTTGAGCCACTCGGCGGCAATCGTGGCGAGCTCCTGGTCCTCAGGCGGCACCAGGCCGGTCGGGCAGGCGGGTCCAAGCTGGTCGGCGGCCATCCGGCGATAGATCGACAGGGTCCGCTCGCCGTAATGGAAGACTTCGTTCCAGTCTTCGCTCAAGAAGACGACAACCGGCACACGCTGGCCGCCGTTGATCGTGAGGGCATCGCGAATAACGGGAATGGCGTCGCGGTCGAGGAATCGCAGGTCGATCTGCGGCGAGGCAGCGGCGAAATGGTCGAAGGCAGGGCACTGGTTGACGCAGTCGCCGCACCAGGCGCCGGCAAGGCAGACGACGGGCATCCGGCGGGTGAAACCGCCCACCAGATCGACCTGGTCGGAGGTCAGCTTGAACCTCTCATGCATTGCGTCCCACCGCTGTCTTTGCGCGAGCGTGGCATAACGATCGAGGAACGACTTGTAGGAGAGCGACTCGGAAAACACGCTCGACCAGTCGATCATGACATCCTCCTGGGATTCCCAGCCCGCCCGCAGCACCGGCCTGACGATCGTATTTGTTCCTGAGGCGTGGGTCAAACACCCGCATCGAGATCACTTGCGCGCGGGGCGGTCATGGGCCGTGGCATAGGCATCGAGGATACCGGAACGTCCCGGGTGTATGGCCTCCAGCCCCAGCTTGGATTTCACGGCATACGAGAGTCGCTCACCGGGCCCGGTGAAGATGACCAGACGCTGGCCTTCCGGTAACGCCAGCAGCTCGTCGATACAGCCGAGATCACGCTGCGGCAAGTCGGGAAGCGCCGTGCGAAGGATGAATCGCAGCCATCCGCCGGAATAGGTTTCCGGGGGGCGGGGCCCGGCTGGAGAGGACACAGCCGGCGAGGTGATCGAGACGGGCGTGGCTATGGGACCGACGACGGCAAGCTGCTCGAAGGGGCGTTCGCGGTTACGCCTCAGGATCATGGTCCGGAGCGTCAGAAGATCAAGGGTCTCACTGTGCCGAAAGACGACCTCCTGCAGCCCGGTTCCCACAGTGATCGCCAGTACCGCGAGCAGAAAACACGCCAGCACCTGGCGCTGGCGGTCATCGCGGCGGCGAGCCCAGCGGTCCAGTCTGCCGGTCAGCCAAAACGACGCCAGCACCAGATCAAGCGCCAGGTGCAGGCCAAGCGCGGTGGCGGCATCGGTTCTACCATGCCAGAGACCGTCGACAGCTCCCCGCAGGTCGGCGCTGGCCCACCAGGCGACGGACATGGCCGTCGCCGGAGCGAGTAGAATGAGGCCGCGAACTGCGACGCGGCGATTGATCAGGTCAGCGACGACCACGGCGGCCAGCAGACAGAGTGGGAAGAGCAGGAACAGGTCGATGCACTCGCGGGGTCCTCCTGGCCAGAAGGCCGGTGTCAGGGCCGCGACGGCCAGCCAGATCACCCAGAGCGAACCGCCCTTCGTCTCGGCCGTGTCGTTCTCGTCGATCACCGCCAGGCGTGCGACACGCACAGCACCGAAGATTCCCAGGGGAAGCGTGATCGGCGCCAGCTCCAGGAGACGCGACAGAAGCGAGACTTCCTCGCCATTGCTGCCCCATGGTCGCACATCGAGCCCGGCCAGGGCTTGCCAGCCGTAAATCTGGACCATCCGGAGATGCCAGGGCAACGCCACGAGCAAAGCAATTAAGAGGGCAATCAGTCCCTCCCAGAGAGCCGTGCGCTGGCCCCAGTCAAGACGCCACGCTTTGCCTAAGGGTCGAGAGAAGAGCCGGCCGGTCGATCCCGCCTGTAGATACACCTGGTGGAGCAGAACGATCGGGATCACGATCAACCCAAACCCTTCCTGGGAAAGCAGCGATAGGCCCAGCGACAACCCTCCGGCCACTGCCCAGAAAACCGTGCCTGCCCAGGGCCAGGAACGCACCGATTCGGTCTCTACCCGCTGGTGCCAGCCATAACAGAGCAAGGCCCCCACCGCGCCGGCCACCGCCAGCGTGGTCGGTGTCGCTTCCTGCATGCGCAAGAGCAAAGTCGGGTTGAATCCGAGCAAGAGCGCCGCGGCGAGTCCCATGCCGCCCCCGCGCCAGATCCGACCGTGCAAGTACACCAGCACAACCGCGACGACCCCCGCCACGTAGCTAGGAAGCACGCATGCCAGAGGGTCGTGATCGGTGCTGAGCGTCATGCCAAGCGCGGCCAGCCAGGCGTACAGCGGCGGCTGGAACGACACCTCCCGAAGCGCTGCGGATTCTCCAGGCGGCTTGATCGCCGAGGCGCCGGGAACTTGATCTACTGTCAGACCGTCGAGCACGGCCAAGGCGCGCAGCCCCCAGAGGGGCCCCGGCGGTGTCAGATCCCATGAGTTCAGCGCAGCCAAGCCGGGAAGCACGGCAACCAGGACGACCAGCGGAAAAAACATCGTCGAGCGCGGCGCCGGTACGATCAAAGGCTGAACTCGCAAGGGTGCAATGAGCCCAAGCCGGGTGGGAGGAGCGCCCTTCTCACGTAATGATCGCGACAGACCGGGTTCCATCGTCGTCGTCAATTCAATCAGATTCGTGCTCTCGCGGCCTCATCGAGCCGGGAGAAATCCAAGAGAAATGCCGCCATGCGAACCATAACATAAACTTGCCATCCCTTGGATAGACTTTCCGCCGGGCTCATGCGGACATCCAAGGGAAAGGCCAGCGCCAGGCGCTGGTGTCGGCTTTATCGGCTGGAAGATCCTCCGGAAATGAGTCAAGTGCGGTCGCCGCGGAGGCCTGATTTGTATTGCGGAGTGAAAACCTGCATTCAGTTCGGGGTGATTCGCTGATAGTGACTCCACATCTTGGCGACGCTGCCGATCAGCTCCTGGGAGGTTTTCCACGCCATTGAGGATTCTATCAGGAGGCCGAGCAAACGTGCGCAAGAGATGCGCGATCGCGGTGACCCGTCTGGTACCATGACTTCTATGCTGATCCTTCCGCACCCGTTCTATGATCGTGACGGCGAGAGCGTCGCCAGGGACTTGCTGGGCAAGCTTATCGTCCGTCGCGTCGATGACCGGTTGCTGATCGGGCGCATTGTCGAGACCGAGGCGTATCTCGGCCCGCACGACCTCGCGGCGCATTCGTCGAAGGGTCGCACTGCACGGACCGAGGTCATGTTCGGCCCGCCCGGTCATGCCTACGTCTACCTGATCTACGGCATGCACTACTGCCTGAATGTCGTGACCGGTCCGGGGGAGCACGCCTCGGCCGTGCTGATTCGTGCCCTCGAGCCCGTGGAAAACGTCAGCATCACGGCGAGTGGTCCTGGCCGGCTCTGCCGTGCGCTACAGATCGACCGCCGTCTCAACGGTCACGATCTCACGCAGGGTGAGCTTGTCGTGGCTCAGGCCGAAGGTTCCCCCAGATCGCTAGAGATCGTGGCCCGCGCTCGTGTCGGGGTTGATTACGCCGGAGAGTGGGCCGGCAAGCCCCTGCGCTTCTACATCGCGGGCAATCCCTACATCTCGCGGGCTTGAAAGGAAACCAAAGAGGCACAGCATCTCCCATGGCAGACGTGGTCAGGAAGACTCCGGCCAGGACCCGCCCCTGCAATACCGAAATCTGACTGTAGCTTCCGGCCATGGGTTCCTCTTTCTGCCCCACACACCGAGCCGAACGTGCATGGATTCATGATTCCGAGGGTGATGGGTCCTCTAGCTCACTGGTATCGTGGCAGTCTGAGTCGGAATCCTCATCCCGTTCGGGATCACCGTGCGGGTCGAGATCATCGAGCTGGTCGGGATTCCCGTGCGAGTCGAGATCATCATGCTGGTCGGGATCCTCGTGCCTGAATTGCTCAAGATTTTGGCGCAGTGCGCCGAGCTTGTCGTTCCCCGAGATATGGCGTCGGTAGGGCAAGACCAGGCTCATGAGTTCTTCATGGGCCGGGCCCAACTCGTCGACGGCCTGTTTGACGATCGCGAGAAACCGCTCCAGTCCAAGCTCGGAGATCTGCCCGCGGGTCAGTAAGAGCTTGAGTTGGGCCAAGGGGGAAGGGTGTGAGACGAGGGCGGAGGCGACCAGGCCGGCAGGGGACCTGGACGCTCGCGCAAGCGTCGATGCGCGGTCGCCGAGCGAGGACGTCTCGCGGTCACGCATGCGCGGCGAGTCGGCGTCTCTGCCCCGGCGGCTGGTCTCGATCGCCTGCATGAGCTGTTCTTGGGCCTCGGCGACATAGGCAGCCCAGTCGGTCGAATAGTCCTGGCGGAAGGCCTCGATATAGCCGGGCTCGTACTGGCGGGAGAGCCACTTCAGTTGATGGAAAACACGATGGCCCAAGGCTTGGAGCTCATCAGTCATCTCAGTGTCGCGGTCGTGGGCGGCTTGAAAGTACCGGAAGCGGCCAATCCAGACCTTCAGCCGTGCATATTGTTCGTGCTTGCCTAGGGATGCAAAGGCATTGAGGCCGGCGTCGACCTCGTGCGCTAAAAGCTGGAGCTGCCCCCCAGGGAAATGCCCCTCGGCGTCCCAGAGCAGACGGTCCTCGGCGGCGAACCGCTCGGCCAGCTCGGGCTGGAGCCTGTCGAGCTCGCGGCGAAGCTGCCGATACTGGTCCAGGGCCGTCCGCAGCTCACGTCGGGCCTCGTCCACTTCGCGAGTCACCTCATCGAGCTCAACCCGCGATTGCTTTCTGGTGCGCTCGATCTCAGCCTGCGACGTGGCGATCAGTTGTTCCGCGTCGGTCTCCGATTCCAGGGACGACTTGAACTGGGCCAGCTTCCGCACCAGGTCTTTCAAAAGGTGCTCGTCAACATCGGCCTGCTCGAGCGCTTTGAGACTCGCAGGCCGGACGGTCCGCAGCCGTTCGACCCCCCGCCGGGCCCGAAGCTCCGCCGATCGAAACTGCTCCGCGGCCTGTTGGGTCTCGATTTCAATCTTCCGGGCTCTGGTCTTCGCTTCGGCCTGCCGGACTAGCTCCGCAAGCCGTTCGAGAGATGGCGTCATGGGTCTTTCTCGTGCTGAATACATCATTTCACTCTGATTGGATACATCAATCCAATTATACAGGGTTCTATGGATCGTGGAGCCCGTGACAGTGGCCCCGGCCGATCATCCCATCTTGATAGGCTCATTTCTTCGCATCTACGTGATCTATGGCTTAAAGGCGGGACAGCCGGTCTCCACTTGCATCATACACCCGCCTTCGCCAAAGGTGAACCAGGCGGCATGCCAGCGGCAACCAGCCAGCCGGGTTGTGCCGCCAGGCAGGCGGGCGGGTCGTCAAAGTCCGAAGCGGAGGGGATGAAGGCAAGCAGGGGCGCTTCAGGTAACGTCCAGCGGCTTGCCGTTGTCTTTAGGGCCGAGCTTAAGAAGGAAAGGCACAGCCTTTTCGGCCCACTGGCGGGGGTCCGGAAACCGGCTGGCGGCGTCACCGAACGACGTGCGTAGCATCTCTGTATTGATGATGCCCGGATTGAGGGGAATGGCAGCCAGGCCCCGGGGTAGCTCCTGGGCCAGGGCGCGTGTCAGGCCCTCGATGGCCCACTTGGTGGCGCAATAAGGCGCGACTTCGGGCGACGTCGTCCGGCCCCACTCCGAGCTGAAGTTGACGATCACGCCGCGCCGCCGCGCCACCATCGCCGGGACGAACCACCGCAGCACGTTGGCGACACCTTTGATGTTGATGTCGATGATCCGGTCGAACTCGGCGGCGGAAAGCTCCCACAACGTCGCGCTGCGGTTAATCAGGGCGGCATTGTTCAGAAGTAAATCGGGCGCACCAAAGCGGCTGATCAATCCCTCGGCCCATTCGCTGACCGCCTCGTCGCTCGTGACATCGAGCACGGCGAAGTCGTGGGGCTCGCCCAGCGCTTGCCGCAGCTCGGCGACAGCCCGGTCCGAGCGCCCGCAACCCGCGACGGTATGCCCCAGCGCGGCGAAGCCCTCGGCCAGTGCCCTGCCCAAACCGCGGGTTGCGCCGGTGATGACAATCGTTCTTAAGGTTTCGTCCCTATCGTGATCTGGCATGGCGATGTCTCCACCGGTGAACAGGCTAACGCATTCGCGCGACCCTTTCACAGCCATAAATCGCCGCAATGGCCGAAATCGAGCCTGGCAACCTCGACTTGCTCGACAGAATTCATTGCTGTTGACCGTCGTCTAAGAGGGCTTTTGGTGTTCACGATGGGAGTTGCCAGCTCGACGCTTGGTGTCTTCAAAAGAGGCTTTGGCCGCGGAACTTGCGCCAGTCGATGCCCAGCTTGCGCATGCGGGAGCGTAAGGTATGAGGGTTGATGGCCAGCCGAGCCGCGGCGCCGGATTGTCCTTCGATTTGACCACGAGTGTGAATCAGGGCGTTCTCAATGTGGCGGACCATGGCATGATCCAGCGTCGAGGACACCGCTTCCAGAGGCGGCGCATTATCTCGCTTAGGTCTTGGAAGACTGGCACTCAGGCGACCTGGCAAGCCCAGGGCTCGCGCGATCTCGAGACGTTTACCTTCGCCAAGAATCGCAGCGCGCTCGATGACGGCGGCCAGCTCGCGCACGTTTCCCGGCCACGAGTATTCGACGAGCAAATTGATATCCTGGGCCGTGGGCGCAAGTACAGGAAAGCCGAGCCGACCGGCGGCCTGCACCGCAAAGTGAGCAGCCAGCGCGGGCACATCGGCCAGACGTTCCCGCAACGGGGGAAGATGAATAGGAAAGACGGCTAGCCGATACCAGAGATCCTGGCGAAATTCACCGTCGCCGACCATTCCTTCCAGGTCGCGGTGGGTCGCGGCGATGATCCGCACGTCCACATGCCGTGATCGCTCTCCTCCCACTCGTTCGAACTGGCCATCCTGAAGGATCCGCAAGAGCCGCACCTGAGCGGCCGGCGGCAGCTCGCCGCATTCGTCGAGAAACAGGGTCCCGCCATCGGCTCGCTCAAACCAGCCCCTGCGATCGCCGACAGCCCCCGTGAAGCTGCCCCGCTCATGACCGAAAAGCTCGGAGTCCACCAGCTCACCAGGAATGGCGCCGCAGTTGGCCCTGAGAAAAGGGCCCGTTGATCTTCGCGATCGCGTATGAATGGCCCGAGCAACCACCTCCTTGCCCGAGCCGGTTTCGCCCAGGATCAAAACGGGGGCATCCGAGGGCGCTACCAGCTCGATCTGGTTCATGACCTCTTTCAACCCCGTATCGGCACCGATGACCGAATCGGAGATATCATGCCGCCCCAGTCGCGAAAGAAGCGAACGGTTGTCGGCCTGGGCGGCTTCACGCAGCCAAATCAGCTCGCGGACCCGATGGTCGTTCTCGAGCGCGACGGTCAGCGGATCCACGAGGGCCTGGACCACGGCCTCGTGCTCATCCGTGAACCGGCTTTCAGGGCGGGCGACCAGAATCAAGGCACCGAAGATCCCCTCCGAGCCGTGCAAAGGCGCTGCGAACATGTCCCCGGAGAGCCCCGCCGGCAAGAGTCCGGGAAACCGCAGCCGTAGCAAGCGGTCCTCACCACGCAAAAGAGAGCCTTCGCGACACCAACTTAGGATCCTTTCGAGATCCGCGGGCGTACATGGCGACCGTGATTCCGGCGGCACCAGGCCGGGAACGGCCGTGCCCACGGCGACCGTCTCCAGGGAATTGCGCGCTCCGTCGTGGCGACGCACCAGCAGAATCTCCAGCGGCAGGTGATCCACGAGCAAAGGAGTCACCTGGGCCACCGATTCGTCGATCAGGATATGACGGCAGACTTCGCGCCAGACGCTTAGAAGCGTTTGCGACAACAACTCCATCAGAAATCACCGGCCAGGAAATATCACCGTGTCCCAGGAAATATCACAGAGCTTCTGTCTTATATCACAGGCAGGGCAACGAGTGAAGAAGGGCATTCATCCCTATTATGATCAATTTGATAGACTTTCCTTCGATTTTTCCTGGGATTCGGCGCGGCCAGGGTCGAATTGTGTAAGAAGCACGGAAGCCGGCATGCATCTTGCAGTATCTGGACGGCATCGAGGATCCGGGTTCGTTCCGCACTGACTGTGAGGCTGAACGTCGATGCCGAGCATTCCACGTTTTCAGGAGCTGCCGCCGGGTTCTCCAACCCCACCTGTGGTTGCGCTTTTGAATATTCCAACTGCGCTGCCGTGTTGATTCAACCCCAAGGCAACTCGCATGTTCGGGGGTTTGCGGCCGAGGAAGCCAGTCCCGTTGGCCGTTTAAGGGTAGTGATCAGGGGACGGTCGGCGTCGAACCGCCTGTGCCTGCGCATGGCGTGGAAGTGACTCCGGATCATCATGGAAACCGCATTGACAGAAGCGGCAAAAGTGATTGAGGTCCGCGATGACCGCGTCGATCGAAATTGCAGAGAATCCATTGACCCTGCGGGCGGTGACGTCGCTTCGAGGCGGAGAAGTCATTTCGGCCGACCAGTTTTGAGGTCTGGTCCCATGCTACGACTGGCTCTGACCCTCGGCCTGATGTCCGTCGCGGTCCCAATGGCGGGCTGCTCGACGGGGGCAGGCGCGCCCTCAGATACCCTCAAGATCGGCGCCTACTCGGTCGTTCGCGAGGTCTTTCACGACGCTCTGGTCCCCGCCTTCACGGCCCGGTGGAAGAGCCAGACCGGCCGCGACGTTCAGTTCGAGGAATCATATAGCGCCTCCGGGGCCCAAGCCCGGTCGATTGCCTCGGGTTTCGATGCTGACCTGACCGTCCTCTCGCACGCCGGCGACATGGAAGTCCTGGTCGCGGCCGGAAAAGTCACGCCCGGGTGGGATTCCGGTCCCACCCGCGGCATCCTGACTCACAGCCTGGTGGTCATCGGCCACCGCCCGGGGAACCCCAGGCAGATTCACGACTGGGCTGACTTGGGCAAGAGCGGAGTCGGCGTGCTTTACCCGGATCCGAAAACGTCCGGAGGCGCCCGCTGGAATATCAATGCAATCTACGGAGCGGCTCTCTTGGCGTCGCGTGAAGCCGGCAAGGGTCAGGCCGATCTCACCGCCGTCCGCGACCTGATGGCACGTATTCAGGCCAACGTCGTCAACATGGACCCGTCGGGTCGTCAGAGCATGGCCAACTTCGCGGAGCGGCAGACTGGCGACGCGGTGGTCACCTACGAGAACGAGCTGCTCTTGCACAGCAAGGAAGGAGAGTCCATCCCTTACGTGATTCCCACCTCAACCCTGCTTATCGAAAGTCCGGTGGCAATTGTCGAAAGCGGCGTGGAGCGGCACGGCAACCGGGCCCTGGCCGAAGCCTTCCTGGCGTTTCTGCTGTCGGCCGAAGGACAGCGCATCTTTGCTGACTATGGGTTTCGGCCTGTCAATCCCGAGGCCAAGGTGTCGGCCGAAGCTAAGCTCGCGACTCCGGGCAAACTGTTCACGATGGCCGATCTGGGGGGCTGGGCCAAGGTCGAGGAAACGCTCTATGGCCCCAAGGGACTCTGGACCGAGATCGCCGCTGAGCGTTCAAAAGCACCAGGGAGGTGACCGATCATGGCGACTAACGGGACGGCGTCTCGGGCGCGCAGCGGCGAACTCCTCCTGCGGTGGAGCACGCTCTTGTACCTTGCGATCATGGTGGCACTGCCCCTCGTCGCCCTGGTCTTCCAGTCGGCCACACCGGGATTGGGGCCATTTGCCCGGGTCGTTGCTGACCCCTACGCATGGCATGCCCTCAAGCTCACCTTCCTGACGGCTCTTATGATGGTCGCCGTCAGCGCTGTGACCGGTACCGCGACGGCCTGGGTGCTGGTGCGTTACGATTTCCCCGGGCGGAGAATTGTCAACGCCCTGATCGACCTGCCATTTGCTGTCCCGACCGTCGTTACCGGCGTGATGCTCGTGGTTCTTTACGGTCCGGCAAGCACGATCGGCACCGTGCTGGGAAGGTTCGGATGGCAAGTGATCTACCGGCAGCCGGGCATCGTGCTGGCCTTACTGTTTGTTTCCTACCCGTTTGTGATCCGTAGCGTTCAACCCGTTTTGATGGAGCTGGACCGGGCCGAGGAAGAAGCGGCCGCAACCCTGGGCGCAAGTGCCTGGACCACCTTTCGTAAGGTCACGCTTCCCGCCCTGGGACCGTCGATCCTGACCGGCTCGGCACTCTCGTTTAGCCGGGCGTTGGGTGAATTTGGGAGCGTGATCATGGTCGCCGGCAATCATCCCCTCTTGACCAAGACCGCGCCGCTTTACATCTACGGCGAAATCGAGAGCGGCAACCGGCACGCGGCGCTTGTGGTCTCGGCAGTGCTTCTGGCCAGCTCGCTTTTGATTTTAATCGGGATCAACGCCCTCCAGAGCCGGGCAGGAGCCAGCCATGGCGATTGATCTTGCGCTGGGCGAACCGCGGGGCGAGCCTTCGATCAGGGGGCTGGGGCGGGGTGTGCGCGGCTCGCGGGTTGGACGCTGGCTTCTGACCGGCGCCGTCCTGGTCTGGTTCACGATCCTGATCCTGGTACCGACGCTGGCCCTGGTGCGGCAGGTCGCGATAGGAGGGCTCAGTCCGTTTTTCGCGGCTCTGGCCCGTCCTGATGTCCAGCGCGCCTTTGCCATGTCCCTGGGCATCACGGCCCTGGCGACGCTGGTCAACACGGTTTTCGGCATCGGGTTGGCGCTTGTACTTACCCGCCAGCGATTCTGGGGCCGTGTCCTGGTCGATGGCATCGTGGACTTGCCGTTTGCCGTCTCGCCGATCGTCGCCGGGTTGATGCTGGTGATCCTGTACGGACCTGATGGTTGGCTGGGTCGCTGGCTGGAACCCCGCGGCATTCGAGTCATTTACGCCGTTCCGGGCATGATTCTGGCCACCCTTTTCGTCACCGTTCCGTTCGTGGTACGTGAGCTGGTTCCGGTGCTTCGCGAGCTGGGCGAGGAGTACGAACAGGCCGCGCAGACGCTGGGGGCGGGCCGCTGGCGCACTTTCTGGAGCGTCACCCTACCCTCAATCCGCTGGGGCGTAGCCTATGGAGTCACGCTGACGGTGGCGCGGTCGCTGGGCGAGTTCGGCGCCGTTATCGTGGTCTCGGGCAACGTGATTGGCCATACCCAGACGGCCACGCTTTACATCGTGGAAGGCGTGGAAAGCTTTCACCCCGAAGGCGCTTACGCCGCCAGCCTGGTCCTGGCAGCCCTGTCATTTCTCCTGCTGGTCGGAATGGACCTCATCCGCAAGCACCTCGAAGGAGGTAAGGAGAATCGGCCATGAGTAGCTCAAACGGGGTCAGCTCGCGAACCTCTGGAACCGTGCACACCCGATTTCGGCCCGTCTCCGGGCCAGAGCCAATCCGCATGGCGCAGCCTGCACACAGCAAGGAGTCCACCGTGGGTATCGAAGTGCAGAATCTCTCCAAGCGTTATGGCACGTTCCAGGCTGTCCGCGAAGTCTCCTTCGAGGTCCCAGCCGGCCAGCTTGTTGCCTTGCTGGGTCCCTCCGGCTCGGGCAAGAGCACCATCCTGCGGATTATCGCCGGTCTCGAGGCCGCCGACGAAGGCTCCGTGGTCTTGACCGGGGAAGACGCCACTAAATTGCCTGTTCAAAAGCGCGGCGTGGGCTTCGTCTTCCAGCATTATGCGCTTTTCCGACACATGTCGGTTCGCGAGAACATCGCCTTTGGCTTGAAGGTTCGCAAGTTGCCGAAGTCGGAGATCAAGGCCCGGGTCGATGAACTCCTCGAGCTGGTGCAGCTTACCGGCTATGCGGGACGCCACCCTTCGCAGCTTTCGGGAGGTCAGCGCCAGCGCGTGGCACTGGCCCGAGCGCTGGCTCCCCGGCCTAAGGTCTTGCTTCTTGACGAACCCTTCGGCGCCCTCGATGCCAAGGTCCGCGACGAGCTCCGCTCCTGGCTGCGGAAGCTGCACGACGAGGTTCACGTGACCAGCCTCTTCGTCACCCACGACCAGCGCGAGGCCTTCGAGGTGGCCGATCAGATTGTCGTCCTGAACGAAGGACGGGTGCAACAGGTCGGTCCTCCCCAAACGCTTTACGACCGTCCCCAGAACCCGTTCGTCGCCCAGTTTTTGGGACAGGTCAACGTCCTGCCGCTGGCGTCGATCCAGGTTGGCACCGACACGACCGCCGGCGGTCACCTTTGCCAGTTGGGGCTGACCCACTACCCAGAAGCACAGATCTACGTGCGCCCACACGACCTAGAAGTCGAACGCCAGCGCAATCGGCGGCCTTGCTGGCCGGCTCGGGTCCTGCGCGTCACTCCGCTGGGTGGGGTGACGCGCCTGGAACTTTCCATCGACGATGATTACCGGATGCACTTGGAAGTCCCTACCGACCACTTCCTGGACCTCGACTATCGGCGCGGCGAGACCGTCTTCGTGGCGCCCAAGCTTCTCAACGTCTTCGACCCCCGCAACCACACCTTCCACCCGCTGGCACTGGCCCCGACCGATGCCGCGGTCGCTACGGCTTGACATTTCGATTCGATCGGGCTTCCTATCTCGATCGGCCCACTCAAGGTCAACCGCCTGCGCTTGGTTCCTCCAAAAACCAACACTCGATTTGGCGCGCGCCGTATAATTATTTGGTGGGACGACTATCCGTGAGTCGACTGAGCCTGTGGAACACGCAGCTGTCAGGATCCATTGCGCCGGCTTCCATCACCCATGATGGTGGTTATGTTTTTTGCAAAAACGTTGGAACTCTCGGCCTAGCGGAAAATGGGGCACGTTGTTCCAAATCCCCTCCAAGTTTGATGGACAGGACGGGCCGTTTTGAGGACAATTCAGATGCCTTCCAAGACTACGCGAGCCGGTCGAGGGCAAGATGCCGGGCCAAACCGGTTCTCACTACCCGCTCGGAAGTCTTCGACTTCGTCACTCCCATCCGGTTGACCTCGCGTTATTTTCCGACCCCCCCCCTTTTTCCTTTTTTGTCTTCTACCCCTAAACCCACAGGGATGAATCCTCTTTTTATTATTGGGCCGAATCCTGGAAGGTAACGTGTCATGATTCCTGCAACCGCTCCCACCGCGTCTTTCCCATCGGAAGCGGAGACCGACAGCCGCCTTCCCCTGGACGCTATTTTTGCTCCCCGAACTGTTGCCGTAGTCGGTGCGACGGAAAAGCACGGTAGTGTGGGCCGGACTGTCCTCTGGAACCTGATTAGCAACCCGTTCGGGGCCACTGTCTATCCGATCAACTCGAACCGGCCTAACGTTCTGGGAATCAAGGCCTACAAGAACATCAGCTCGGTTCCCGATCCTATCGACCTGGCGGTAGTGGCCACGCCGGCGGCCTCCGTCCCTGCGGTGATCAGCGAGTGCTCCGCGGCCGGAGTGCCCGGGGCCATCGTGATCTCGGCGGGCTTCAGAGAGACCGGTGCGGAAGGGGCGAAGCTTGAGCAGGAGGTGCTGGCGGAGGCGCGGCGGGGGCGCATGCGCATCATCGGCCCGAACTGCGTGGGCGTGATGCGTCCTTACAGCGGCATGAACGCGACCTTCGCCACCCAGATCGCCCGGCCAGGCTCAGTCGGTTTCATCAGCCAGAGCGGCGCCCTGTGCACGGCCATCCTCGACTGGAGCCTCAAGGAGAACGTCGGCTTTAGCGCTTTCATTTCGGTCGGATCGATGATCGACGTCGGCTGGGGTGATCTGATCGACTACCTGGGCGACGACCCATATACCAAGTGCATCGTGATCTACATGGAGTCAATTGGCGATGCGCGGTCGTTCATGTCGGCCTCGCGCGAGGTGGCGCTGGCCAAGCCGATCATAGTGATCAAGGCCGGACGGTCGGTGGCGGCGGCAAAGGCGGCCGCATCGCACACCGGGTCCTTGACCGGCAACGACGAGGTCCTCGACGCCGCCTTCCGTCGGGTCGGCGTGCTGCGGGTGAACTCGATCTCCCAAGTATTCGACATGGCCGACGTGCTCTCCAAACAGCCCCGGCCCAAGGGACCGCGGCTGGCCATCCTCACCAACGCCGGCGGACCTGGGGTCCTGGCGACCGACGCCCTGATCGAGAACCGCGGCGAGCTGGCACCGATCTCCGCCGATACGGTGACGGCCCTGAACTCCTTTCTTCCTCCCGCCTGGAGCCATAGCAACCCGATCGACATCCTGGGAGATGCCGACCCCAAGCGTTATGCCAGGGCGCTGGAAGTCACCGCCAAGGACCCCAGCATCGACGGTCTGCTGGCAATCCTCACTCCTCAGGCCATGACCGACCCCACCGCCACGGCTGAGAACCTCCGGCAACATGCCAAGATCAGCGGCAAGCCCATGCTGGCAAGCTGGATGGGAGGCGAGGCGGTCGAGGCGGGCGAAAAGATTCTCAACCAGGCGGGCATTCCCACTTACAAGTACCCCGATACCGCCGCCCATGTTTTTACCCTCATGTGGAAGTCGTCGTACAACTTGCAAGGCTTGTACGAGACCCCCAACCTACCCGCCGACAGTGAGCCGGTAACAACCGCCCGCGAACGCGCGGAGGCCATCATCGCCGGGGTCCGGCGTGAGGGTCGGTGCATGCTGACGGAATTTGAGTCCAAGGAGCTTCTGGCCACTTACGGCATTCCCACAGTCCGCACGGCAATTGCCGAAACTCCCGATGCCGCAGTCGGCGCCGCCAAAGATTTTGGCTTCCCGGTCGCCCTCAAGCTCCACTCCAAGACGATCACCCACAAGACCGACGTGGGGGGCGTCCAGCTCAACCTGCGCGACGCCGACGCCGTGCGCGACGCCTTCCGCGCAATCCAGTCCTCAGTCCGCGACCGCGCCGGGGCCGAGCACTTCCAGGGCGTCAGCGTCCAGCCGATGGTCAAGCTCGAAGGCTACGAGACCATCATCGGCAGCAGCGTCGACCCCCAGTTCGGCCCGGTCCTGCTCTTTGGCACCGGCGGTCAGCTCGTCGAGGTCTTCAAGGATCGGGCTCTGGCTCTGCCCCCGCTGAATACCACGCTGGCCCGGCGCATGATGGAGCAAACCAAGATCCACACCGCGCTGCGGGGTGTCCGTGGCCGCCGCCCCGTCGATCTCGCCGCACTCGAGCAGCTCATGGTCCGCTTCAGCCACCTGGTCATCGAGCAGAAGTGGATCAAGGAAATTGACATCAACCCCCTTCTTGCCTCTCCCGAACGCCTGCTGGTGCTGGATGCTCGGGTGATCCTGTACGGTCCCGAGGTTCGTCCCACTGAGCTAATCCGTCCGGCCATCCGGCCCTACCCCACCCAATACATCACCCCCTGGGCCTCCGAGGATGGCACCCAAGTCGTCCTTCGGCCGATCCGTCCTGAAGACGAGCCACTCCTGGTCAAGTTCCACGCCACACTGTCGGAACGCAGCGTCTCGCTGCGCTACTTCCACGCCATGAAGTACACGGCCCGGGTTGCCCACGAGCGCCTCACCCGCATCTGCTTCATCGATTATGACCGTGAAATGGCGATTGTGGCTGACCGGAAGATCCCCGAGACCGGCGAGCACGAGATTTTGGGTGTGGGCCGCCTCAGCAAGATCCGGGGCACCAACGAAGCCGAGTTCGCCCTGGTCGTCAGTGATCAATACCAAGGCCTGGGCCTGGGCACCGAACTGCTCAGCCGATTGCTTCAAGTAGCCCGCGACGAAAACCTCGATCGCATCTTCGGCGATATCCTCCCCGAGAACATCGAGATGCAGCGTATCTGCGAGAAGCTCGGGTTCAAAATGTCCCACAACGTCAAGGAATCGCTCATCCGCTCGTGGGCCGAACTCTAGACGCAGCAAAGCCAAGGACGGCTTTTCGTGGTTCGACACGCGGATTCGGGCTCTCTTGGCTGTTTGGGACTGACGACGACTTTCCCCCTTGCCTGCCCACAGGGGGATCTCCCCTGGCGAAAAGCATCACCCCGGAAGAAGCCCAGGCTGACCTGAGAAGGCGGATTGACCAGATGGTCCCCGGGGAGGAACTCGTTTTCACCGATGGAGAACATCCGGTGGCGAAGTTCATGAACAAGCGCCCTACTCGGACGGGGTTGGCAGGGAGGCGGACATGGACCGGCGGCGGCAGCTCTTGCTCTTGGCCACGGGTTTGGTGATTTTCCTCACGCCTGTGTCAAGCTGCCGCGTCGAAGGTGCGACCGAGATAAGGCTTGACAAGGATTTTCTGACCGGCATCGTCGAGAAGCTGCCGCCTAACCCGTTTGAGAAAAAGGGGCAGTATAAGGGCACGGTGCACTCGTACCGGTTGCTGGCGATCGACAATCGGCTCCGTCGGTTCCTCGCCGCCTGTCAGGTCGAAGGTGAATTTCGTCCTCCGGTCCCCGGGCCCGTCTCCGAACATGTCAGCCGGTCCGACAACCACACGAATGGACTGCGGAAGTTCCGGTTCGAGATCAAAGCAAGCGTGAACGTCGAAGCCGGCCCCGACGCGGCACCCCGGTTTCGAGTCGACGTCGAAGAGATCAAGAGGGCTGAGCTCGAAGGTATCGTCGGTTTGCTGGCGAAGCTCCTGGGCAAGTATTTCGACGCCATGATCGCGCAAATTGCCGACGGTCGGGCAGCGATCCTCAACCAGAAGCTAAACGCCGAAGTGGCCAAGCGGGCGGAGAACTTCAAGCAATACGGCGCCTTCTGTGGAATCGATTACCTGCCAGACCAAGTTGTGCTCCACTTCGACCTCACCCGGTTTAAGCGGGAGGGAATCGTGGGGTATGTCTTCACCACGGCCGTGCCCGGGACGGTTCCGCTTTACCGATGGTTGGACCGGCGGACCGGCGGCCATCATTACACGCTCAGTCCACACGGACCGGACCGGGCCAACACCTCTCTCGAGGGTGTTGCCTGTCATGTCTTCGACCGGGCGACCGCCGGCTCGGTTCCGGTATACGCCTGGCATGGAAGGTTCGATCACCTGTACACACTCGCCGCGGACGGGGAAGGCGTGGGTCGTCGAGGTTTCAGTCCCTCCGGGATCGCCTTTTACCTTCTCTCCGAGCCGGCGCCGGACACCATGCCGTTCTACCGGTTTTTCGACCCGCGGAATGGGCGGCACTTCTACACGACGCACCCGCACGCCGAGTTCGCAAAGTAACCTGCCTCATCCCGCCCCCAGCCGAAGCGCTTCAGGACCAGCCGCGGGAGATCGCGGTCAAGACTTCAAGGCCCTTTCGGCCCGGTCAAGACTGAGGATCAACCGCAGTGAGCCGAGGCCCGCTAACGGGCGCGTCCGTTGCCGCCAGGCCGCGTAGGCGGGAGCACCGGCGTGCTTCTCATTGAACTTCGCCAAGAGCAGCATCGTCCGCCAGTCCGAGTCCTCGACGACCACGCAGTGGCCACCGCCTTCTTCCAGGTCAAGCAAGAGCCCCGTGACGGCTGCCTTGGGATTGCTCGGATAAGCCGTCGAGCGGACGGCCACGGCCGTCTGTTCCACCGCGCGGCGGAGTAATTCCTCGACCTGACGGCCCAGCCAGCCCCCCTGCGGCGCTTTGTTGCAGATTCCGATCAAGATCCGCTCGGACTTGTGCTCGGGCGTCTGCGGCTGGACCTGAACGAACCGTCCGTTCACTTCGGCCTGGAAGGAATGACCGGGAAGCAGCTCAAGCGCGCAGTCGTGAACCGCTTGTGCGAGGATCGAAGCCAGCTCGTTCTCTTCCGAGGGAACGATCGGTGCTGCACTACTGCGAAGGTCGTTCCAGGCCTGTTCGATGCCGGCGATGGCCTGCTCGACCGCGATGGTCTCCGCGCCACCGCCGTCAACACCGAAAGGGGGGCAGGCCATCTTCCCTTCCTCGACGCAGCGCTCTCGATAGAGCTGGCACTGCAAGAGCACGTCGCGGGCACGCAGGCCGACGAGCCTGCGCACCAGCTCTTCGGGGAGCGGGAACGTTGGCTCATCGCTCCGGTACGGCGCGCCGGTGGTGGTCTTATAGAGGTACTCCAGTCGCAGGCCGATCAGTCGCTCGATCTCGGTTTGGTCGCAAGGAGAGTGGAGGCTTACGGGTCGTGGGTCATTCTCGACGCGATCCTTGATCGGCCGGGTGAGCAGCTTCTTGAGCTCGTCGTAGAAATTTTCCAGGCACGAGATCACGACGATGGCGGAGGGCAGCCGGCTGACCAAGTCGCAGAGCGTGGCCATCGCCTTGCGGAACTTGATGGCCGCATCTTCCAGGTCGAAGACATCTTCGAGCTGATCGACGCAAAGTATCAAAGGGACCTTCTCGACGGCCCAGATCAGTTGTCCCAGGCGCTGAATGACCCAGATCGGCGCGTCGGGATAGGTGCAAGGCACGATCCCTCCCAGCAGCCGACGGTCCTGTGGCGTCAGGTCCTCGCAGCGCAAGTACTTAAGCACTCGTGCCTTGATTCGCGGGTCGTGGCACTGGAGGTAGAGAATCGCCTGCACGAGATAGACGTCGATGTCGCGAAAACGGTCGTCGAGGATGACCCGATCGGCCATGGCTCCGACCGCCCGGTCGATCGCATCCTGATCCAGTTCGCCCTCGCGAAGTCGCTGCAGCTCGCCCCGCGACGAGGGGTCAAGCGAAGTGGCCAGCGCACTGGAAATTCGCATGAGGCCGGTGACGGGCGAGTCGGCTTCATGATAGGGACGGTCGAGTGATTCGACCAGGTTATTGAGGACGTAACGGCCATATTGACCCGTGAAGGCGGTCATCTGCATGTAGCCGCAGTAGCCGCGTTGGCGCGAATGGACCCGGTTGCGGAAGGCCCTCATCAGGTGCGTCTTGCCGCTTCCCGACTCGCCCAGAATCAGGAGGATTCGCCCCGACGAGAGCCCCGAGGGCGCAAGCACGCGGTCCACCGTACGATCGAACCACTTCCGAGCGCCTTGGTGGATCGATTCGACGTCCAGCGGGTCCGCCTTCCAGACATCGCTGCTGTAGGCAAAGGCGTGGAAGAGGTCGGGAAGCACGTCCGAGCAGAAGACCTCGACCCGCGGGTCTGAAGCCCGTTCTGGATCGAGATCGGCTCGCTCCCGCACGTTGGCAGACGCACCTTGAGCCACCATGATCTTCAGGGCCTCTGGGAATCGATTCGGATGAAGTGAAAGGTCGCGTTGAGGTAGGAAAGCTCCGAGAGCCGCACGTCCTCGGGGTCCATCGCCTGGACAAGATCAGCCCGAGCAAGGTCAAGCAGCCGGGCATTGTTCGCTTCGGCCAGCCGTCGCTTGAACGTGTCCAGGTCGATGCCGGCAAGCTCGGGCTGATGCTCGAGGGCTCTCCAGGCGTGAACGATGAAGACCTTGTTGTCACCATACCAACCCGACGGGCTGGAGCGGGCTGCCTCCAGGACCTTGCGACTGAAGCTCGCCAGGTCAAGCTCGCCAGCGTACACTTCGGGCAAGGTCGCGGAAGCCTCTGCGGCGGGGATTTGCGAGGGAAGCTTTTCCAGTGCCCCTTTCTCAGGAGACGATCTCTCCAAGCCACGGTCGACCCAGTTGCGCAAGATCGCGTCCCTTAGCTCCTTGGTGTCGTCGCGCCGGGCCCGTAGCCGCCGCGCCAGCAAGCGATCGAGCGACTTCTTCAGTGACGCCGGCTCGGACCGATCGTCGCCCAACTCACGGCGAAAGAGAAGTGCCTGCACCGTTTCGAGCGTGACTTTCTCTTGCTTCCCCATGCCGAGTGCCTTACGCAGCCACTCGGTCTTGGCCTCCTTCAGACTCGGCCAGTCGCTCACGGGAAGGCCGTACTCTCGCTTCAGCAAGAACGCCCGCAGGTTGTCGTCTTTTCCCAGAGAAGAACCGGGGCCGCTGGCGCCCAGCGCCGGGACAAGCAAGAGCGTTTTCTTGAGGCTGGCCCACGACGGCTTGGGCCGGGCGGGAAGCTCATCCAGGGCAAGCAGTGCAAGCGCGGCCTGCCGGCCCTCCGGAGTCAGATCGGCGGGAGGAACGGCCCTCTTGCTTTTCGCCGGCCGGTACGTGACCAGACGCAAGGATGCAAGCTTGACCAGAGCGCGCTCGAGGACTTCGGAGAGAGCGTTTCCCGACCAGCGGTGCTCCAGCAGAGGCGACAGATCCTTGCGCAGATCCGCCGTCTTCAGCCCCTTTGCGCCCGCGGTCAAGAAGCGAACCAAAACCATCGCTTCAATCGGGTTAAGATTCTGCGACCCGGTCATCCCGCCTCCTCCTCCAACCCCCAATCGGACCTCGTCGCCACGAGTCGGCCCGACCTCTCCCGCCAGACTCTCCATCGAGCCAACTTTCGGCCATCGACTCCAGCCTGACTTCGAGCCGATACCGCCCCATTATCCGCGACACCTGTGCCCCCGTCCATGTTTTGGTTCCAAACCGCCCGCCCTGGCACCTCGTTCCATGAAGAAGAATTCATGATCTTCGATCTGGTATCATTTTCCCAGGGATCGCCGGTCGGAATCCGGCTGTCACTGGCCGGAAAGCCACTTGAGAGAGCCGGGCCGGAAGGCTAACTTTGCATCGAGTTTCTTGCGTGACGCTCGGGTCCATGACAAAGGCTATCAGCCCCAGGGGAGAACAGGAAATGTCGATCAAGAGAGTTATGATTGTGCTGGCGGTCGGTTCGTTTCTTTGCGTTGCCGTGGCGGGCAGCCGAGGGCTTGCGGTCGCCCAGCACGAAACGGGCCATATGAAGGCTGCATCGATCAGCAAGGCCGTCGCGATCTTGCTGCCGACCAAGGGAAGCACGGTGCAAGGACGCGTTACCTTCACCGAGGAGGGCAAGAAGGTCCACGTCCATGCCGAGATCAGCGGCCTGACGCCCGGCGATCACGGGTTTCATATTCACGAGTTTGGCGTCTGGTCCGAGGATGGCCTGGCAGCGGGAAGCCACTTCGATCCGACCGAGACCAAGCACCATGCTGGAATCGACGTTCCCAAGCGGCATGTGGGCGACCTGGGGAACATCACGGCCAATGCCGACGGCCGTGCGACCCTTGACCTCGATGATCCCAGCCTGCACTTCCACGGCCCGCACTCGATCATCGGCCGCGGGCTGGTGGTGCACGAGAAGGCCGACGACCTGAAGACCCAGCCGACCGGCAATGCCGGCGGACGCGTGGCTGTTGGTGTGATCGGCGTGGCCAAGCCGTGACTTTGAGCTCCCGCCGATAGCATACGTCGGCCGATAAAACGCAAACCTCGGGCCGAGCTCCTTGGGGCTGGCCCGAGGTTCGTAGAGTCAGCACGGACGGGCCGCCGTTGCCGGACCACTGGTGTCTTGGCCTTCGCTCGCTGCGCCTTCGTACGGCGGATCGGACTCCTCGTCCGGGGCCTCGCCGCCACGCCCGAAAGCGAGGTAGAGCGAGGGCATGAGGAAGAGGTTCAAGAGCGTCGAGGTGACCAGGCCGCCGAGGATGACCACGGCCATCGGGTGCTCGATCTCATGGCCGGCCTTGTTTCCAGCCAACGCCAGAGGAACGAGAGCCAGCCCGGTCGCCAGCGCCGTCATGAGGATTGGCGCCAAACGTTCCTCGGAGCCTCGGATCACGAGTCCTGGCCCGAACGGCTCGCCCTCGTGCAGCTCGAGATGGCGATAGTGGCTGACCAGCATGATGCCGTTGCGAGCGGCGATGCCCAGCACGGTCACAAAGCCAACCAGCGAGCCGAGCGAGAGGATTCCGCCGCCCAAGACCGCGCCAAAGACTCCGCCGATGAGCGCAAAGGGGAGTGTGAGAGCAACTAGGATGGTCAGCCGCACGGTGCGGAAGTCGGAATGAATGATCAAGAGTACGCCGATGAGTGAAAGCGCTGCCAGTGCGGTCAAGCGGCGGCGCGATTCTTCACGGGCGGCATACTCGCCCAAGAACTCGGGGTGGTATTCACGCGGGAACTCAAGGGCGCGGATCTTGGCCTCGATCGCCCGCGCCACGCTGCCTAAGTCGCGGCCTTGAACGTTGCAGGTCACATCGATCCGTCGCGAGGCGCCTTCGCGCTTGATCTCGTTGGGAGCCGGCAGAAGCTCGATCTCGGCCACGTCGCCCAAGGGAACGTGGGTGCCCAGTGGCGTTTCGATAGGCAAGGAGGCGAGCTTGGCGACGTCGTCCCTGATCTTCTCCACTCCCCAGACGAAGACGTCGAAAATCTTCTGATCGCGGTAAACCTCGCCGACCTTGGTGCCCTTGACCAGCGTGGTTGCGGCCCGTCGGATGTCGCCGGGGGTGAGTCCCAGTCGCGCGGCCGCCTCGGGCCGCAGGCGGATATCGAGCTGGGGCACGAGAATTTGCTTCTCGACCGTGAGGTTCGTCACGCCTTCGACGCTCTCCATCACCTTGGCCACTTCCTGGGCCTTGTCGCGGAGCACCCCCAGGTCGGGCCCGAAGATCCGCACCACCACCGTCGCCCCCGCGCCTGTGAGCACCTCTTTGATGCGCTCTTTCAAGTAGGTCAGCACGTCGCGCGTCAGCCCCGGATAGCCGCCGATCGCCTCCTTCACTGCGGCCATGGTCCGGGCATGATCGGCCTTGGGATCGATGCTGATCCAGAGCTCGGTGAAGTTGGGACCGACGACCTCGTCGGCGACCTCGGCCCGGCCAATGTGCGACCCGAAATTACGCACACCCGGAATGCCGGCTTTCTCACCGGGAATTCCGTACAGTTCCTGGCTGGCTCTCTTGGTGATCCGGGTCATCGCCTCCAGCGATGTCCCGGGCTTCTCGACGAAGTGCATCAGGAAATCGTTTTCTTGGAAATCGGGCATGAACTCCTCGCCCAGCCCGGAGACGGCGTACCCTGTCGCGGCGAAGGCAACCAAGAGCACGGCGACCGCCCAGCCGGGCCGGCGGGCGAAGGCGGGCAGAATGGTCCGGTAGCCCGCTTTGAGCACACGCACTAAGGGTGACTCGCGGTGCTTGTCCGTCGCCCCGGGCAAGAGCAAGAGCGAGAGAGCAGGCGTGACTGTAAGGGCCACCAAGAGCGAGGCCACGATGGCCAGCACATAGGCCAGCGCCAGGGGCCGGAAGAACGATCCGGAGAGCCCTTCCAGAAAGAAGACCGGCAGGAACACGAGGATCACGATCAGGCTGGCGTACACCACCGCGCTGCGGACCTCGAGCGAGGCATCCAGGACCACCCGGAAGGCCGACCGGGGATGGCTCGACGCCCGGTTCAACCGCAGCCTCCGGACGATGTTCTCAACATCGATGATCGCGTCGTCGACGACCTCGCCCATCGCGATCACCAGCCCGGCTAGAACCATCGTATTGAGCGTCGCGCCCATCGAGGTCAAGACCAGTGTCGCGGCCACAAGCGAAAGTGGGATCGCCGTCAGGCTGATGAGCGCCGTGCGCCAGTCGAAAAGGAACGTGACCAGGATGATCACCACCAGCACGCAGCCGACGATCATCGCGTGCGAGAGGTTGTCGATCGACCGTTCGATGAAGTCTGCGGGACGGAAGATGGTCGGGTCGATGTCGACCCCCGCCAAGGCCGGCTTCAAGTCCTCAAGGGCCTTCTCGACGTTGCGGGTGACATCCAGCGTGTTGCCCGTCGGCTGCTTCTCGACGATCAGGAGCAGGCCCGGGCCGTCATTGATGACCGCATCACCGATCGGCGGGGGAAAACCGATCTTGACCTCGGCGACATCGCCCAGGCGCAGGGGCGCTGAGTTCCGGAATGCGACGGTTGTGCGAGCCAGGTCCTGGGGCTCATCAATCGGCGAGCGGTGGCGGACGGCGATTCGTTGATTGGGCATGTCGATGAACCCGCCAGCGCCAACCGTGGCCGCGTCGGTCACCGCCTTCACCACGGCATCGAGCGTGATCGCATTGGCAAGGAGGCGATCGGGATCGACGAGCACCTGGTACTGCCGATCGCGCTGGCCCCAGATCGCGACGTTGGCAACCCCGGGGATGGCCATCAGCCTGGGCCGGATAGTCCACTTCGCCAGCACCGTCAGGTCCATCTGGGAGAGCGTCTTGGACGTCACGCCGATCTTGAGCACCCGGCTGGTCGATGAGAGGGGGGGCAGAATCACCGGTGCTCGCGCCGCGGCCGGCAGCCGCGGGGCCTCGACCGAGAGCCGCTCCTGCACGACCTGGCGCGCGGCCATCAGGTCGCTTCCCTCCTTCAGAATCAAGACCACCGAGGAAAGCCCCAGGACCGACTTGGACCGGATGGTCTTCAGTCCGATCGTACCGTTCAGCGCGTTTTCCAAAGGGACGCTGACCAAGCTTTCGACCTCTTCGGTCGAAAGCCCCGGCGCCTCGGTCTGGATCTCGACCAAGGGCGGGGCGAACTCGGGAAAGACGTCCAGCGGAGCCTGGCGCGCCGCCCGGATGCCCGCGATCATGAGCACGATCGAGGCAGCCAGCACCAGCACGCGAAGTCGAAGCGCCGTGGAGACGATCCAGTTCATCATGGCAGGGCCACACCCAGAGGGATGAAGAGATGGTCTGGCACGAGAGCTCGAACCGGTGTCACGGCCGTCACTTCGATCCGCCGAACTCGGTGCCAAAAAGCTCGGCGGCGCCGTCGGTGACAATCTTGGCGCCGGGCTTGGGACCTGAAGTCAGGGCCGCCAGGTCGCCGACAACCCGGTCCACGAAGACGCGTTTGCGGGCATAGGTGTGCGGGGCCGTGTTCTCGTAGACCCAAGAGCCGCCCAGAACATCGCGAACCAGGGCCGAGCGGGGAACGACCAGGCTTTCTTCCTGCCCCTTCAGCGGCAAGGTCACGCCGACACGCTGGCCGGGAGAGAGCTCTCCGCCGTGATTGGCAACCTCGTAATAAAGGTGAACCGTGGCCGCCAGAGGATCTGCCGACGGAGGCGCCGAAGCGCGGCGAGCGGGACGGCCGCCGACACCAGGCGCATCGGAGACGCCACCGACTGTCGCGCCGCGATCGGTGGCCAGCCGCTCCACGTCGCCGACATACACGGGAACCTTGACCCAGATCGGATCAAGACTCGCCACGTCGAAAAGGACCGCGCCGGCCGCGACCTTCTGCCCGACCTGCGCGTGAATATTCTGAAGCATGCCGTCGCCTGGAGCCGTGATCACCTGGGTACTCATCTTGCCGGAGCTGGAGTCCGAGGCAACCTTCTCGAGAATCTCCTTGTTCCTCATGGCAGCTTCCTGGTTGGTTCGCGCCACGTCGTAACTGGCCTTCGCGTCGACGAGAGCAGCGTTGCCGCCTAAACCCTTGCTCAACAGGTTCTCCGCGCGGTCCAGCGCGATCTGGGCCTGCTTGAGCTGTTCGGTAGTGAGCTTGACCTGGTTCTCGGCCTGGATGACCAGTGGCGCCAGCGTGGCCAGCGACTCAGGCGAGAGCATCGGCACAAGGACGAAGATCGGCTGGCCGGCCTTGACGAAGCTTCCCGGCTGCGGCACCTGACCCTCTTCGGGAGGCTTCAGCGTGCCTAGGTAGGGCGAGGTGACGCTGATCAGCCGGCCCGTGGGAATCATCACCTCACCGCCGTAGCTCACAGACCTGGGGACGGGAACCCGCTGAGCAGCCACCAGTTTGATGCCCAGCCGCGTTTCCGCTTCCGGCGTCAGGACAACCGTGGCCAGGTCGGTCTCCTTCACCGGTGCGGTCACCTTGGCCGGCGCGGCCGGCTTGGCGGCCGCGGTCGTCACGCTGGTTGACGGCTGGCACCCACTTCCCCCGGCAAGGCCCACCGCGGCGGCCACGCAAATCGCCGGCCGGAACCGTAATCGTACTGCAGCCATAGATAGATGTCACGCAGTTGATACTTTAGTCGGAAACCCACACCCAACAGTAATCGCCGATTGCCGCATTCCACGCTCAGGTCCGCGTGAGCGTGCCCTCCCGAGCTTAACTTCTGTCGAGAGGCACACTTGCGAAGAAGCAAGAGTGGCCCCGGAATCCTGCCCCAGCTAATGGACGCCGGAGCCGTCGAACCGCCTTGAGCTCAATTTGTTGAGACCGCGTACTTAGAACCCATTGTCGGGCCAGCGACTGCCCGCTCGCAGCCATGCCAGGAGGCGATCTCCCACTGCGAAGAGGCCAGAGCCAATCAAGCCCAGACCCATCGCCAGCGCGAGGATCGCCAGCGTGATCCCGAACCAGAGTGCGACCTCCCAGAGCATGCGGCCAACCGTCGGGTCGAGCAAAAGCTCTAGCCAGATCACTAGGAAGGCTATTAGCAGGCTGCGGGTCCGCCAGCGACCCCGGAGCTTCTTCCGACCGGATTGGTTGTTCTCCGCCGACAATGGCGATGATGAGCTGGCGGGCTTCTCACGCATTGCCCACCGACTGGAAAACTTCGGGGCATTCCAAGCGTCTAAATCTTGTGGGGCAGGGGGCGTCATGGACGGCTCGTCTTGAGGAAGCGTCGGGAAAGGGTTCGCAACCGTTCAACTGCGGCCATGCGACCAGACCAGCACGAACTTGCGCGCCCGCTCAATCCATCGGGAATCTGTCCGGCGCAGCGTCCTCATGGCGGATCTCATCGACCGGTTCTTTCTTGCCCCAGCCCGCGTAGAGCTGATTGGGCGAATTGAAAACGAGGCCGGGAACGTCACCAACATTTCGATAAGCATGAACGACCCCCGGTGGGATCCAGACCGCGGCCGGTTGCGAGGCCCCCACGGTCATGACCTTCCGGTGTCCTCGCGTGCTACTCCCATGCCGCGCGTCCCATAAGTAGAGCCGGAAGTCGGAGGGGCCGATGAAGGCAAAGCCGTCGGTCTGGTCCACGTGCTCGTGAGGTCCCCGGGCCACTCCCGGCAAGGTCGATGACACGTACATCATGACCGGCCACAAGTCTTTCTCCAGCTCGTCGTGCCGGAACGTCTCGACCAGCCAGCCCCGTTTATCGTGGAAGAACTTCAGGGGACGGATCACAACTCCTTCGATTTCCCCGTCAACGAACTCGATGTGTTTTTCATTCTCCATCAAGACCGAGCTCCCGATTGTCCCTGAAATCACGACCGACCTCCTGATTGATTCTGAAATCCGGAATGACGCGACTAGCCCACAACCTCTTGGCTTCCGGTGGAATCCGCGCCGGAACGATCCAGACTCTACGAAAGACGATTCGCAAGGGCATCTTAAGCAAACGAAGCCATCCCGGAAACTCCACCTTTGTCCCGGTTCCGTCGCTCGAAGGACCGAAAACCGGCCACTGAATTGACACTCGGTTCGTCTCTGCCTAAACTTGGTCATTGCTGCTATAAGCTTATGCAGCTTTCTCCCTCAAGCCGTGAGGAGCACTACGGGTGGCTGAGAAGGCCTGGAGCGGCCGATTTGGTGCCGAAACGGATCGTCGAGTCGACCGGTTTACGGAGTCTATCTCCTTTGACCATCGTCTCTTCAGGCATGACATAGAAGGCTCTGCCGCGCATGCACGAATGCTCGCAAGTGTCGGGCTTCTCAGCGACGACGAATGCCAGCAAATTGTGCGGGGATTGTCGGAAATCCAGGCTGAAATCGAACGTGGCGATTTTCCGTTTCGACCCGACCGTGAAGATGTTCACATGAACATCGAGGCCGCGCTGATCGAGAAACTCGGAGACGTTGGCCGCAAGCTGCACACCGCAAGGAGCCGAAACGACCAAGTTGCCACCGATCTGAAGCTTTGGACGCGAGACGCTCTTGGTCGACTGGACATGAAGCTTGTTGCGCTTCAGCAAGCGTTGGTCGCGTCGGCCGAACGGCATCAGGGCCTGATTCTTCCCGGCTACACCCACCTCCAGCGGGCCCAGCCCGTCCTGGCGGCTCATTATTTCTTGGCTTACGTCGAGAAATTTGAGCGTGACCGAGGTCGCCTGGCCGATTGCCGTAAACGGCTAAATTTCTTACCTTTAGGTGCAGCCGCGCTGGCTGGCACAAGCCTTCCGATCGACCGTGGCAGCGTGGCTGCCGAGCTGGGTTTCGACGGTCTGGCCGACAATAGCCTCGATATTTCCAGCGATCGCGATTTTGCTCTTGAGTCCGCCTTCGCGGCGGCTCTCATCGCCCTTCACCTCTCGGGCTGGGCCGAGGAGTGGATCCTCTGGAGCACCCAGGAGTTCGGCTTCCTGTCCCTGCCGGATTCCCTTTGCACCGGCAGCAGCATCATGCCTCAGAAGAAGAACCCCGATGTGCTGGAGCTCATTCGGGGACGTTCGGCACGCGTCATCGGCAGCCTCACCACGCTCTTGGTGCTGATCAAGGGACTGCCCCTAGCCTACAACCGCGACCTGCAAGAGGACAAAGAGCCGCTCTTCGATGCCTTTGACACAGTTGAGGCTTGTCTCGATCTGGCCAGCGTCGTCGTCTCCGGGGCTACGCTTCGCGCCGAGCGAATCGCCGAGCATTTGGACGAAGGCTTTCTGGATGCCACGACCGTGATGGAATTTTTGATTCAGCAAGGACTTCCGCAGCGCACCGCACACGCCGTGATCGGCCGTCTGGTCGGTCTCTGCGAGTCGCGGGGACTGAAACGACTGGCCGACCTGGACGACGCTGAACTCATCGCGGCCCACCCTGCTCTAGGCGCCGGGGTGCGGCAGCGGCTGGGCGTCGCGCACGCCGTCGGGGCGTTCCGCTCCGCCGGCTCGACCGCACCTCAGGAAGTTGAGAAGCAGTTGCGGCGATGGAAGACACTGCTCAAAGATGATTGAACTCGAAGCATCGGGAAACGAGCCGCATGGAACCTTTCCATTACCGCGATCGCCAGCTTTACTGTGAGGATGTTCCGGTAGCCGAACTGGCCGATCGGTTCGGCACCCCGCTTTACGTCTACAGTCAGACCGTCATCGTCGAGACACTCAGAGCGCTGCAGATGGCGTTCGCCGAGGTGGAGCTGCTGGTCTGTTACTCGGTGAAAGCGAACTCGAACCTGAGCATCCTGAAGCTGCTGGCCGAGCAGGGCAGCGGGTTCGACGTCGTTTCGGGGGGTGAGCTGGCGCGGGTACGACTGGCCGGCGGCGACCCTGCCCAAGCGGTTTTCGCAGGCGTGGGCAAGACCGATGCCGAGATCGCCGACGGCCTGGAAGCCGGCGTCCTCATGTTCAACGTCGAGAGCGAGGGTGAGCTGGACGCGATCGCCAGGGTCGCCGCGGCCATGAACCGGGTTGCACCCATTGCCCTCCGTGTGAACCCTGACGTCGACCCCAAAACGCACCGTTACATCTCGACGGGGAAGAAAGAATCGAAGTTCGGCATGGACATCGAGCGGTCGCTCCGAGTGGCGGAGGCTGCCCTGGCGCAGCCGAGTCTCCGGATGATCGGACTGCACATGCACATCGGTTCTCAGATCACCACCACCGAGCCCTACGCCAGGGCGGTGGCCAAAGGGGTCGAGATGATCGGCCGGTTGCGCGGAATGGGTCATCCGATTGGGTGGTACAACATGGGGGGTGGCTACGGCATCGCCTACAAGGGACACGAAGCACGGGCCATCGGCGAATTCGCCGCGGTGATCGCGCCGGGCGTGAAGGCCGCGGGATGTCGCCTGGCGATCGAGCCGGGGCGCGTCATCGCGGGCAACGCAGGCATCCTCGTCAGCCGTGTGATATATACCAAGCAGTCGGGAGACAAGCGGTTCCTGATCCAGGACGCCGCCATGAACGATCTGATCAGGCCCGCGCTTTACGAATCGTTTCATCGGATCTGGCCGGTGGTCGTTCCCGCCGGGCTGCCGGCTCCGCCAGAGGATTTCGAGACCGGGATTCCCGGCACCGACACCTGGGACGTCGTCGGCCCGGTCTGCGAGAGCGGTGATTTTCTGGCCAGGGACCGGCACTTGCCCCAGCTTGTGCGGGGCGACCTGGTCGCCACGTTCTCCACTGGTGCCTATGGCATGGTCATGGCCTCCAACTACAACACCCGCCCCCGCGCCGCGGAAGTCCTCGTCCACGCGGGCAAGCCCCGGATCGTCCGCCGCCGAGAGACCTTCGAGGATCTCGTCAGCCAGGAAGTCAACCTCTGAGCCCGGGGGTGCGCAAGTCACCCCTCCAGCCGTCCGGATCGCCGAAAAGCCCGCACTGCCCGCTTGCAGCAGGATGGTCCTGAATGAACTCCAGGCCTCCCCAAGATCGGAGCTGACCCATGCGTGGAATTCACGGTTTGCTCGCCGAAGGTCGCGCTTATGTCCCCGCAGCTCAGTCGGGTCAAGGTCGGTATTCCGGCGCGCGGCTCTGCGGCGCGGCCATGATCTTCGTCGTCGCTCTGGCCGGTCTGCTTCAGGCGGTTCCGACAGCCGCACAGGCACCCGGCCCGAATTCGTTCGCCCGGGAGCCGCGCACGCCTCTTGAGCTCTGGAGCGCGATCGATTACCTCGCCCGGACCGGTCAGAGCAAGAAAGCAGTTCCTTACCTCGAGCGGTTCACGAAAAGCCAGCCCGACGACGCAACACTGATTGAGATTCGCGACCGCTACGGCATCGGTTCGGTCCTCCGGCTGCTGGATGAGCCGGCGACCCGACCGCGCGCTCAACTGCTCGCCGACAAGCTGGCGCTCGCCGGCCGCCGCCATGCGACCCAGCCGGAGCGGATCGCCCGGGCCATCGAGGGTTTGACAGGAACATTCGAAGAACAAGAGTACGCCCTGTCCCAGCTCAGGCAGGCCGGCCCTGACGCCGTGCCATTCTGGACCGAAGCCTTGCAGCGGCCAAGCCTCTCGCCCGCGGAGCGATCACTTCTGGCGGCAAACCTGGGTCGTCTCGATCGATCGGTCGTACCGCCGCTTTTGGCCGTGCTCGAGAGTGGCGATACGCGGCTGGCGGCCGACGCCGCCAGAGCGCTGGGGCAGATCGGCGATTCGCGGGCAGTCCCTTATCTGACCTATCCCGCCTCCGCGATCGAGTTCGATCCGGCAGTTCGCGAGGCCGCGCAGGCCGCGATCGCAAGCCTCACTGGTCGGTCCTTCGAGGTCCAGTCCCGCGCCCCAGCCCAGGTGCTGGCCGACGCGGCCTGGCAGTTGCACCGTCATCAGGCTGAGTTTCCCGGCGATCCGGTCATCGTCTGGGTTTGGGATCAAGAGCGTCACACACCGGCTCCGCGGCTCTTGAAGCGCAACGAGGCCGAAAGCGCCCTGGGGCTGCGGCTGGCGCGGCAGGCAGCTCGGCTCCAGCCCCAAGACCGATCCGCCCAGTCTGCGCTCGTCAGCCTCACTCTCCAGCAGGCGCTCGACCGGACCGGACTGAGCGGCTTTCCCGCCCAGGACAAACCCGCATTCGCGCAGGCCCTAAGCGCTGGTCCCGATACTGTCGCCGAGGTTCTGCGCACAGCGATCGCCGACGGCAAGGACGAGCTGGCGGCGGCGGCGGCCATCGTGTTAGGTCAGCTCTCCGATGCCTCCGCCCTTGCTGTCAGCGGCCATCCCCATCCGCTGGTCGACGCGCTCTTTGCGCCCGGCGCCCACACCCAGCTTGCCGCCGCCCGAGCTCTGGTGGCGATGGCACCAGCACGACCGTTCCCGGGCTCCAACCGGGTGGTTCCGACTCTGGCCCGGTTCGTGACGGCGCAACAGGCCCCCTGGGCGGTGGTCATCGACGGAAACCCGAACCGGGGCAGCCAGCTCTCCGGCGCGTTACGAGGCCTGGGCTACGAGACGGTCCTCGAGACCGAGGGCGATCTGGGCTTTCTGGCCGCCGCCGAAACCGCGGACGTTGAGCTCGTCATGGTGAGTCTCGCCCAAGATCGAGGAGCCTGGAGCTTGATCGACGTCCTGACGAACCTGAAAAACGACGGACGGACCGCGAGCTTGCCGGTTTACGTCTACGGCCCGCTGGGCCAGGAGATTCGCCACCCCAACCTGACGGCCGACTTCCCGGCGGTAAAATTCCTCGTCCAGCCGGTCGACTCGGCCACGCTGGAGAAGCTCTTAGGCGGCAGGCCCGCGAAGCTTTCGGAGGCCGATCGCCTCGGCTACGCTCGTGAGGCGGCCACGCTTCTGGCCCGGATCGCCACTGCGCCCCGCAGTCCCCTGGCCGCCGATTTGAGCGCTGTCGAGCCAGCACTTACCTTCGCCCTGAACCAGCCCGCCACCAGCCTGGCGGCTTCGACGGCCTTGGGCGATGTGCCCAGCCCGGATGCCCAGCGAAGCTTGGCCGACGCAGCGATTGACCCCGCGCGGCCGATCGAGCTGCGGCAATCCAGCGCGGCTCAGCTTGCACGCAGCATCCGGCGGTTCGGCCCTCTGGTCTCGGCCGATCAGGAGACGCAGCTTGCCGCCCTGGCGCGAGCCGAAGGCGAAACCCAGCTTCAGACCGCTTTGCAGACCGTCGTCGCCGCGTTGCAGGCCCGTGTGCCGGCACGAAAGATCGGAAGGTCCCCCGTGTCCCTGCCTGCTGGCCCCGAGACCGGTGTTGCCCCCGGCGCCGAAACAAGGCCAACAATCCCAGCGCCGGCTGCGCCTCCAGCCCCCGTGGTGCCGGCGGCACCGGCAGCACCGGAAACAACGAACGTGCAACCTTGAGGATCACCCTGCGGATGGATCGTCCAACCCGAGTCCACGCAGCCCTGTGGTGGCGTGGCCCGATCAGGCAGCGGCCGGGCAGGTCTCATGCTCCGAGCCCCCTCCGCCTGAGACGCGATTCTCCGTGAAAGCTTGACGGACATGGCCATCGACACGCGACCCAGCTCGACCCCTCACGCCCCCGCAGCCGCTGATCCGGCCGCGCTCGCCCTGAGCTTGCCGGGCGTGCTTGGCGACAGTGCGGGCATGCGCGAGGTCGTTCGCACCACGCGCCAGGTCGCGCCCTCGCGTGCTTGCGTCCTGATCGTGGGCGAGACAGGAACCGGTAAGGAGCTGATCGCCCGCGCGCTCCACGACCTCAGCCCCCGCTCGACGGGCCCCTACATTCGCGTCAACTGCGGTGCGCTCACCGAGAGCCTGCTGGAGAGCGAGCTCTTCGGCCACGTGAAAGGCTCTTTCACCGGCGCGGTCGACAACCGAACCGGACGATTCGAAGCCGCACATACTGGCTCGATCTTCCTGGACGAAATTAACAGCACCTCGCCCAAGCTTCAGGTCAAGCTCCTGCGCGTTCTCCAAGAGGGCGAGTTCGAACGCGTCGGCGACAACAACACCAAGAAGGTCGACACGCGAATCATCGCAGCCACCAATCGCGACCTCTTGGACGAGATCGACGGCGGACGGTTTCGCGAAGACCTCTATTACCGGCTCAACGTGGTGCCCATCTATCTGCCGCCCCTCCGCGATCGGCGGGAGGACGTCGAACCGCTCGTGCTCTTCTTCCTGAAGCGCTACGGCGAGCAAAACAAGCGCGAGATGCGGAAGGTTCACCCCGAAGCCATGCGCAGGCTGCGGGAACATGACTGGCCCGGCAACGTGCGCGAGCTTCAAAATTATGTCGAGCGAGCCGTCATCCTGGGTAGCGGTCCGGAGCTTACCGTCGAGCACCTACCGCCCCAGCTTCGTGGCGAGTCGGCCCCGCGGCCGGTCCGGCATCGAGGCGGCGGAGCGGACGTGAGCTCGCTGACGGTGGAGCTGGTCCGCCAGGGCATTCGCGTTGCCGGTCCGGCCGCCACCGATCTGCACGACCGCATCGTCGGCCAGGTCGAACGCGAGCTGATCCAGCAGGTCCTTCAGGCTTGCGACCGGGTTCAGATCAAAGCCGCTGCGCGCCTGGGCATCAACCGCAATACCCTGCACAAGAAGCTTTCGGAGTATCGCATCGACGAATCGGGCCTCGCGCCAGGGGGCTTTCCACGCAATGGCGAGGGCGGCGGCGAAGGATCTGGCAACCCCGGTGATGGTTCCTTGCCTGATGAGGACCAGTGACGCCGGCATACCCTGTGCGAGACATCAAACCCCGTCCGTTTCCAGAACCCGTTTAACACGCCACAGGCACAGGCTCGGCCTATCATGAATGACTTGCCCCTAGTGATCGAGTTCGACCGGTTGTATCCGGGAGACTGCCTGGAACTGTTCCCGCGGGTTGCGACGGGATCGATCGACCTGGTTTTCGCTGATCCTCCCTTTAACATCGGCTATGATTACGATATCTACGACGACCGCCGCGAGGCCGACAGCTATCTCGAGTGGACCAAGTCGTGGGGTCGCGAGGTTGTTCGTGCCCTCAAGCCCGACGGCACGTTCTGGCTGGCGATCGGCGACGAGTACGCCGCCGAGCTGAAGATTCTCTTCCATCGCGAGCTGGGGCTATCGCTCCGAAGCTGGGTGATTTGGTACTATACGTTTGGGGTCCACTGCACCCGGAAATTCAGCCGCAGTCATGCCCACCTGTTTTACTTCGTGAAGGACCCCAAACGTTTTACCTTCAACGATCAGGACATCCGCGTCCCCTCCGCGCGGCAACTGGTCTACTTCGATGCGCGTGCCAACCCCGAAGGCCGCCTTCCCGACGACACCTGGATCCTCCGTCCCCAGGACGTCGAGGGGGGTTTCGCGCCCGAGAGCGACACCTGGTACGTTCCCCGGGTTTGCGGCACCTTCAAAGAGCGCGCCGGGTGGCATGGCTGCCAGATGCCCGAGCAGCTCTTAGGCCGCATCATCCGGTCGTGCTCGAACCCCGGCGAAGCCGTGCTCGACCCCTTCGGCGGCAGCGGCACGACCCTGACAGTCGCCAAGAAACTAGGCCGGCGGTTCCTCGGTTTCGAGCTCTCGCCCGACTATGCCGCCGCTATCGAGGCGCGCCTGGCCGCCACCAAAGTCGGCCATCCCCTCGAAGGCAGCGCCGATCCGCTGGCCGGCGGTAAGGGACGAACAGGCCCATCAAGAAAACGCCTGAAGTAGAACCTCGGCGTCTCACCTATTGACCGTCGTTCGGCAGCACTCGCCAGATTCATCGAACGATCATGACGCCAAGGAAGTTAGTGCGTCGATCTGATATTTCGTGATGTCGGAATACAGCCCCTCTTTGAGTTGATAGACGTCCGTGAACTCCCGCCCGAGCGCGCGGGAACACCAGCCGAATAGCGTGCGAAGCCAGCGGCAAGTTTCCGGATTGGAAAGCACGTGGACCAGGTCAAGGTGGTTGACGATCTCCCGGCCGTGTTCGACCTCGTCGAACTTGGGGTACAGCCCCTTAAGATCGTTCTTGGGATGCCGAATCGTCTCAACATCTCCATCGAAGTCGCTCAGATTGGTCCCCAGAACCTTGTTCACAGCCTCGGCGTGAGCAAAATAGTAGGCTTCGAGCATGTTGACAAGAAAGTGGACGGAGGCCCGCGCACGGTGCTCCTCGGAGGTCAGCATTGTATCGATGGCCTTCCGGTACCTCTGAAATACCTCCGCGGCCTGGGGACTCCGGTCATGCTCTAAATCGTCGACCAAGATCACGAAGTCGTACTTATACCCCGCGCGTCCCTGACTGAGACATTCCCGCTCCCCGCGTAATCTGATACGCTTGGGCCATTTCTCGTAAGGATGTTCACCGAGATCGAGTCCCCATGCAAGGATGCGCACCATGGCTTGGC
>JBKQMU010000231.1:0-66751 GCA_052146555.1 Isosphaeraceae bacterium | reverse complement strand
TAATTTCAGAGAATCAATGGGTAAATTGGCTATGACGTGGCACCAGGAATCTAGCTCGACGACGAATCTCGGCCCATCGCGAAAGAAGTTACGTCAAAAACGGGCGAACTACTGTAGAAGATGAGTTATGGGTCCACGAACCTCAAACAGATCAGTGCACAGGCTAGCTGGAGGAACGCCTCTTGAATCTCCGTGAGCCGGTCCAGGCGGCGGCGCAGCCGGCCGAACGAATGCAGCCACGAGATGGTCCGTTCGACGAACCAGCGGAACACGCCCAGGCCGCTGCCGTGCTCGGTGTACCTCGCCGCCAGCACCGGAGTGATCCCCAGCCAGCGCAACCCCTGCCGCACCGGTTCGGAGTCGTAGCCCCGGTCCCCTTGCAGCCGCTCGGGCCTCTGCCGCTTGGGCCCCGGCGGGCCGCCGACGGGCGGCATGCCGGTCAGGACCTGGAAGACCTGCGTGACCTCGGGGACGTTGGCGGCCGTTACCGTCGCAGACAACGGCACGCCCTGGGCGTCGGTCATCACGTGGTGTTTGCTGCCGGATTTGCCGCGATCCGTCGGGTTCGGGCCGGTCTCGTCGCCTCCTTCCGGGGCCTTGGCAAAGGAAGCGTCGATCAGCGCCCGCCCCCAGTCGATCTGGTCGCCGCCGTTGAGTTCCGCCAGCAGCACCGCGTGCAACTGCCGCCAGACACCGGCCTGATGCCAGACCCGAAGGTAGTGGCGGCAGGTCTTGCCGCAGCCGCAGCCGAGTTCGGCGGGCAGGTCGTCCCAGGCGATGCCGGTCTTGAGGACGAACAGGATGCCGGTGAGGATCTTGCGGTAGTCCAGAGGCTTGCGGCCAGGGAAGCGGAAGCGGCGTGGGGGTGGGGGTGGCAACAAGGGCCAAAGACGCTCCCACAGCGCATCGGTGACGAGGGGTTTCATGGCCTGTCCTCCTTCGGTTCCGGAGATCACTCTCCCAAGCACAAAGGAGCAGCTAGTGTGCCGGTCGGTTCATTTTTTCCGAACGATCTAAACACTCAGGGGCTGAGGGAGGTACGTGATCAACGCTTGGAGGAGCATTGATTTGACGACCGTCAGTTTTCACGTCAATTTTCCCTTGAATTACTGACGGTTTCTTGGAGAATTTGCACATCGCTCGTGCGGTAAAACACAGGAAAAGCAAGAGGATTCGAATGTGAGGGCGGTCCTCACACGGTGGAAGTCACTGGTTCGAATCCAGTGCCGCCCATTATCTGAACCCTCGCCGGACGCTTGACTAACTGGGCAACGATCGACGACGATTTTGAATGATCCATGCGCAAATGATCATTCATGGATTAGCGATGTGGTCGCCCAGGAACGTGCTGCATCGCTACTCATGAGCCCAAGAGCCCCAAGGGGCCTTTCGCGAGGGCAGGCTTGCGTGCGGCGTGGTCATCTCCCGGCGGGGCGGGCCAAGAGATCCCCGGCTCCCCCTCCGGCTCGCGTCCCCGCACCCCAGGAAGTAAGTAGCGGCCGAATCGCCGTTTTTTTGCGACTTTCCAGACACCCGGGCATGGATCGGTCGGGACAACTCGACTGGAAATGTAGCCACAAGCCGTGGCCGGCCGTCCTCTTGACTTCCGCCCCATTCGGCCGCGGGGCTTCGGGTCTTCGGAACGTTTTGCACATCCACTTCGAAGAGAAAAAGTTGGACGCATGCCAGGACGCCCCGGCCTTCTTCCCAAATCCCTTTCGTGCCATTCGATTTTTCTTGGACGCGTACTAGGTTAATTACATCGCGGGGCTCTGCCGCGCTCGCACTGTTTGCTCCAAGTGTTCAACATGGGCGACGCTCGTGCTCAACGCTTTAGGTCAATCCACCATATGTAAGAGCGCGAGGGATTGTCCGCGTCGTGTCTGATTAGGGATCGAGCGCACATGAGATCGGGGTGCGCGCCGGGGAAGGCTTATCATGAACGAGCAGGATATCGCTGTCCGTGAGTTTCTCGCGGAAAGTTACGAGAATCTGGACCAGCTCGAGCGGGACCTGGTGCACATCGAAGTCAAAGCGCGCGATCGCGAGACGCTCGATCGGATCTTTCGGACGATCCACTCGATCAAAGGCGCGTGTGGATTTCTGGCCTATTTCAAGCTGGAAAAGGTAGCTCATGCCGGCGAGAGTCTGCTCTGCCTGCTCCGGGACGGCGAGATCCTCTGGCGGCCGGCGATTACCAGCGGTCTGCTCACCCTGTCCGACGCGATGCGCAAGCTCTTAGCAAGGATTGAAACCGAGGGCAGCGAGGGTTCAGAGGAATACAGCGACTTGATTGCGCAGCTCGTGGCTCTTCAGGCCCGCGAGCAGCCTCAGGCGGAAGCGGCTCCAACTCGACCGGCCGAAGATGACGCTGAGACGACGCACGCATGCGCCGACGGCCCGGAAGACACCACGCACCAACCGGAAGTAGTGCGCGAGCGAGAAGAACAAGCCAACGGGCGCGAGCATGCAGCCGGAGCAGCGGCCTCGGGCATCTCCAGCGGCAACGTCCGGGTCGATGTGGGGCTCTTGGACCGGTTGATGAACCTTGTCGGCGAGCTGGTTCTGGCGCGAAACCAGATTCTGCAGTACGCCAACGTGCGGGAGAACACGGCGCTTCTTGGCGCTTCGCAGCGGTTGAACCTGATCACAACCGAGCTCCAGGAAGGGGTCATGAAGACCCGGATGCAACCGATCGGCCAGGTCTGGAACAAGTTTCCGCGGGTGGTCCGCGACCTGGCGCTGGCCTGCGGCAAGCAGGTCAAGCTCGAGCTGGATGGGAGTGAGACCGAGCTCGATCGGACGATCATCGAGGCGATCAAGGACCCGCTGACCCACCTGGTGCGCAACGCGATCGACCACGGCATCGAGGCTCCCGCGGAGCGGCAGCGGCGGGGCAAGCCCGTGACGGGGTGCCTGCGGCTCCGGGCTTTTCATGAAAGCGGTCAGGTCAACATCGAGATCAGCGACGACGGCGGCGGCATCGACGTCGATCGGGTCGCGCGGCACGCGATTGAGCGAGGACTGCTGTCGCGAGACCAGGTCGCGCGGATGACAGAACACGATCTGATGCAATTAATCTTTCTGCCCGGGTTCAGCACCGCGGAGCGGATCTCGAACATTTCCGGGCGGGGAGTGGGCATGGACGTGGTCAAGACGAATATCGAGAAGATCGGCGGCACGATCGACGTGCAAAGCAGTCCCGGCGAAGGCACTAGCCTGAGGATCCGGATCCCCCTGACCTTGGCGATCATTCCGGCCTTGATCGTCACGGCCGGCGGCGAACGTTTCGCCATTCCGCAAGTGAGCCTGCTGGAGCTCGTGCGCCTGGAGCGCCGCCAGGCGCAGGACAGCATCGAGTCCATTCACGGTGCGCCCATCTTCAGACTCAGAGGAAGTCTGCTGCCTCTGGTGGATCTGGATCGAATGCTCAACTTGCAGACCGAAGATTCGGGTCTCGAACGCCGGCGCAACGATCACAAGGAAACGACCCTCGATATTGAGAGGCTTCGCGACGCACATTGGCAGTGGAGAGCACGGCTGGAGCGGATGCTCCGGGGAGAAGAGAAGATCGCTCTAGTTGAGTCCCTCGCACCGGACAAGTGCGAGCTTGGTCGCTGGCTCCACGGTCCCGTCAGACGTCAGTACGGTCACCACAGCGAGTTCATTTCCGTCGACACGATTCACACGCATTTTCACGACGTCTCCCGAAACGTTATCCAATACCATCAAACAGGTTATCTCGCGAAGGCCGAAACCTGCCTGCGCGAGGTGATGAACGACTCGTTCGAGCTCCAACTGGCTTTGGCCAAGCTCGACATGCACCTTGAGGCAAGTCACCTGGTCAACATCGTCGTCCTTCAGGCGGATGGACGAAGGTTCGGCCTGGTCGTCGATAGCATCAGCGACACCGAGGAGATCGTGGTCAAGCCGCTGGGCAAGCAGCTCAAGGGGCTAGCGCATTACGCCGGAGCGACGATCATGGGAGACGGCCGGGTTTGTTTGATCCTCGATGTGGCGGGGATCTCGCGGCGGGCAGGCGTGGTCTCCGGGCTGGAGCACCGGTTGGCGCTTGAAAAAGCGGGAGCGGACGATGGTCATAGTGACAACAAGTCGGCCTACCTGCTTCTGCAAAGCGGCGGCGACGGCCGGGTGGCGATTCCGCTGTCGCTTGTGGATCGGCTCGAAGAGATACCCACCTCGGCCGTGGAGCATTCCGGTGGCCGCGAAGTCGTCCAGTATCGAGATCAGATCATGCCGCTGGTGCGGCTGTCGCAGGCCTTGAGCTACGACCGCCACTCGCTCGATGAGCAGAGCGATCCCATGAAGGTCGTGGTGTACTCGCAGCGGGGACGGGGCGTCGGTTTGGTTGTCGACGGAATCCTCGATATCGTCGAGGACACGATTCAGGTTCGTCCCGGCCGGGGACCTGGGGGTTTGATCGGCTCGGCCGTGATCCAGCAACGAGTCACCGACGTGATCGACGTTCCGGAGCTCATCCGCAACATCGATCCCGAGTTGATGGTGAGCGTCGAGTCCGAGGGATAAACAGCAATGGCTTCTCTCAAGCAGTATTGCACGTTTTTTGTGGATAACATATTCCTGGCCATCGATGTACTGAATGTGCAGGAAGTCATCCGCTTCCAAGAAATGACACGGGTGCCGACGGCCCCGGGGGTGGTGCGGGGACTGATCAACCTGCGCGGCCAGATCGTCACGGCGATCGACTTAAGACAGCGGCTCGACCTGCCGGCTGCGCCGCAAGATCATCGGCCGATCAACGTGGTCGTCCGAACCGACGACGGCGCGGTAAGCCTTTTGGTCGACGAGATCGGCGATGTGCTCGAACTTGACGACTACGCCCGCGATGCTCCGCCGGAGACCATACCGCCTGTAATCCGAGATGTTTTGGAAGGAATCTACCACCTCAAGAAGCGTCTCCTCTTAGTGCTTGAGCCCGATCGGGTCGTCAGCCTGACCTCGGGAGCGTCTTTAAGATGAAGCTTTCTTGATGTCACCATGAGCCCAACACTCAAGAAAGAACTGTCACTTTGCCGGCAGCCGGCGTGGGTGTCGAACCATCGCCAGCTCGGGAGTTGTGGAACGAGAGTCACGGCGTCAGCGGGGGGCCGACGCCGTCTCAATCAACGGCCCAATGATCCCCCATACCGCCCAATTTTCGCCCCGTGATATCGGAGAGCCCAAATGAAGACCAACGGTCACCACAAGGCCGGCGACGGCGCCCAAAAAACCGGCAATGGGAGTACTGACACGACGGCCACGCTCGCGGAGCCCGAGCTGGCCAGTCCACCTTCGCACACGCGACGGACGGTCTCGAAGACAGCCGACCAGACCTCGCGTCTCGAAGCACTTGTACGTGAAGCGAACGCGAATTCGCGTGCCTTTTCGGCCGTGACCGTTGCGCTCGAGAAGTCGTTCGACATCGTCGCTGCGGGGCGGGAGTGTCTGGAAGGGATGCTCGAGGCGTTTGGCTGGTCCTACGGCACGCGGTGGGTTCTCGACCCCGAGGCGAACGTAATGAAGTTCGGGGTAGACAGCGGCACAGCAAGCGAAGAGTTTCGCCGCGCCACCATGAACGCCCGCTTTCGCGAGGGTGAAGGGCTGCCGGGCCGCGCCTGGAGAGCTCGGGACGTGATCCACGTGTCCGACCTGAGCGAGATGCGCGACTGCTGCCGCGCCCAGGCGGCGCAGCGAGCGGGCCTCAAGTCCGGCGCCTGCTTCCCGATACTCCTCGAAGGCAAGGTCATCGGGGCCTACGACTTCGTCTCCACGAAGACCTTCGAATTGTCTCCGGAGCGGCGAGATGTCTTGCACGCCATCCGCCGGTCGATCACCGATACCAACCGCGTACGAATCGCCACGGAAGAGGCGAGGGCGCGCATCGCCGAAGCAGAGGCGGTCCGAAATGTTATTCAGCGAGCCAGCACTGCTGAAACGGTCGATGATGCGGCGTTTTCCACACTCGGAGCCGTCCTGGAGGCGTTCGGCTGGACCTACGGTTCGTACTGGGTGCTCGACCCCAAGGAGAACGCACTGAAGTTCGCGACGGAGGGCGGCTCAGCGAGCGATGAGTTCCGCCGCGTCTACAAGGACGCTCGTTTTCGCGAGGGCGAAGGGCTCGTGGGCCGCGCCTGGAGATCGCGGGACCTGGTCTTTGTGCCCGACCTGGGGGATCTCCGTGACTCTTGCCTCACCCCGGTGGCCCAGCGTGCGGGCGTGAGGTCCGGCATCAGCTTCCCCATCGTCCTCGAAGGCAAGTTCGTCGGGGCCATGGACTTCTTCGCGACCGAGACGATGGCGCTTTCTCAGGATCGGCTGGAGGTGCTGCGCGACATCGGCCGCCTGGCCTCGTCATCGATGGAAACGATCGAGACGCATCAGAGACTGTTGAAAATGGTGAGTAAAGTTGCCGATACATGTGCGCATCTGACGAGCGTTTCGGCAGATCTACTCAACGGAAGCGAACAATTGAGCAGCACAGCGACCGAGGCATCGGCTCAGGCAATGACAGTCTCGGCCGGAGCTGAGCAGGTCAGCACGAACGTCCAGACCGTGGCCTCCGGCGTGGAGGAGATGGGGGCGAGCATCAAGGAAATCGCCAAGAATGCCGCGGACGCGGCCAAGGTGGCTTCTGTGGCCGTCTCGGTCGCCGATAAGACCAACGTCACCGTGGCGCAGCTCGGCGAGTCGTCATCGGAGATTGGCAAGGTCATCAAGGTGATCACCTCAATCGCCGGCCAGACCAACCTCCTAGCGCTCAACGCGACGATCGAGGCGGCCCGAGCGGGCGAGGCGGGCAAGGGCTTTGCCGTGGTCGCCAACGAGGTCAAGGAGCTGGCCAAGGAGACGGCCAAGGCGACCGAGGACATTAGCCAGAAGATCGAGGCGATTCAGCGCGACACCCACGAGGCCGTACAGGCGATCGATCAGATCGGCACGATCATCAAGCAAATCAACGAGATCCAAGGGACGATCGCCAGTGCCGTCGAGGAACAGACGGCCACGACCAACGAGATGACCCGGAACATCACCGAGGCGGCGAAGGGATCCGCCGAGATCGCGCATAACGTCACGACGGTGGCGCAAGCGGCGGCGATGACGACCGAGGCCGCCTCGGAAACAAAGAGCGCGGCGATGAATCTGGCGCAACTCGCCGAGGAACTGCAAGCTGTGATGGCTCAGTCCCAACTCGGCGGGTCCCAGAATGGGACGAAGAACAACAAGTGAGGCACACCCAGCTCAGCGAGTGGGGCCGGGCTTAATCAAAGAGAGCCGTCGCGTCCACGCTGTTCGCAACCGCAGTGGGCACACGTGCAACTTCATCGAGGGATGAGTGACTATGAAGGAGAAACAAAAGGTGAAAGCTATGGTGATCGACGATTCGCGTGCCATGCGGACGATCGTCGGCCAGATCCTCAAAGGGATTGGCTTCGAGATCGTCGAAGCGGCCAATGGACGAGAAGGCCTTCGGTTGCTGGAAAAAATCGAGCTGCCAGCAATTGCGATGGTCGACTGGAACATGCCCGAGATGAACGGCCTGGACTTCGTGTGCGAGGTTCGCAGCCAGCCCAAATATGGCGGGATGAGGATCATCATGGTGACGACTGAGACGGACATCAAGCGGATGTCCGAGGCCATGGTGCACGGCGTAGATGAATATGTGATGAAGCCGTTCACCAAGGAGATCATCCTCCGGAAACTTGAGCAACTCGCCGTCAGCTTGGTCTAGGTTGATCGTCGCTGGTGGGAAAGTCGTCGCTGGAAGGTCCGTCTTGAGGACCATCTGGATCGGTCCGCAGAGCGGACCTGACCGTCGACCGTGACCGTGGTCTTGTCGAGACAAGGCATGGTTCACACAGGCTCTGGACGTGTTTGGCGAACCAAGGGCGAGGCGGATCTGCAATGGATACGATTAACGTTCTGGTGATCGACGATTCGGTCGTGGTGCGGCGCTTCCTGTCGGAGCTGATCTCGGCGGACCCGGAATTGGCCTGCGCAGGCATTGCTCCCAACGGTCGAATCGGGCTCACGAAGATCGAACAGATCCGGCCGGACCTGGTGATCCTGGATGTGGAGATGCCGGAAATGGACGGCCTGCAATCGCTGGTGGAGATCCGCCGGCGATGGCCTCGCTTGCCGGTCATCATGTACAGCTCTCTGACTCAAAGGGGCGCCCGAGCGACCCTTGACGCACTGGAGTTGGGTGCCAACGAATATGTAACGAAGCCCGCAGGAGGGGTCGGCAGTCCGGCCGAGATACAAGATCGGGTCCGTGCGGATCTCGTTTCCAAGATCAAAGCGCTCGTCGTGCGCAGAACGACTGCCTCGCCAAGCTGCCAGCGATCAGCGACCCAAACGATTCCCAAAGGGAACGTCCGGCCGCATTTCGCAGCCACCGGGGAATTGCGCCGCGCGGCCATCGAACTCGTGGTCATCGGAACGTCCACGGGAGGCCCCAATGCTCTCGCTGAAGTGCTGCCACATCTTGCGCGCGACCTGCCCGTGCCGGTTGCTATCGTCCAGCACATGCCGCCACTCTTCACCGGCATGCTGGCCGAACGTCTCGACAACAAGTCCGCAATCAAGGTTCGCGAGGCGAAACACGGGGTTCCACTCGTGCCTGGAGAAGCTTGGGTCGCCCCGGGCGATTATCATCTGTTAGTGACCAAATCCGGAGGAAGGATGACTCTTGAGCTGAACCAAGAGGCGCCTGAAAACTCGTGCCGGCCCTCGGCCGACGTGCTCTTCCGGTCCGCGGCGTTCTCATACGGGTCCGGCGTACTGGCGGTCGTGCTGACCGGCATGGGAGCCGACGGACTGCGCGGTTGCGAGAACGTCCGGGCCGCGGGAGGGACGATTCTGGTGCAGGACGAAGCGACGAGTGTGGTGTGGGGAATGCCGGGCTATGTCGCCCGAGCGGGGCTGGCGGAGCGAGTATTGCCACTCGGCCAAATCGCCTCAGCAATTCAAGCGCGGTTGCGAATCGAACGCCAAGCAAGTCAAAAGGGCTAAGTACCATGTCGATCCAAATGAAACTCGGCTTCGAGGACTTTCAATTCATTTGCGGCTTGGTGCACCAGCATTCGGCCATTGCCCTGGAGGCGGAAAAGAAATACCTCGCCGAGTCGAGGCTGCAAGACCTCGCCAAACGCGAGGGGATCGATTCGCTGGGCACGCTGGTCAAGCGGCTTCGCCTTGATCCGGGACACAATCTGTTAAACAAAGTCGTGGAGGCGATGACAACCAATGAAACCTCGTTTTTCCGCGACCTCCATCCCTTCGAGGCGCTACGCAAGACACTGCTCCCGGAATTGATCGAGCGACGAGCAACACAGCGGCGGCTGAGAATCTGGAGCGCTGCCTGTTCCAGCGGCCAGGAGCCATATAGCCTCGCCATGCTCTTGCGCGAGCATTTCGCGGATCTGCAATCGTGGAACGTGCGGCTCTTGGCCTCCGACCTGTCCACCGAAATGCTGGAGCGGGCAAAGCTCGGCCTGTATTCGCATCTGGATATCAACCGCGGTGTGCCGCTGCCACTCCTCATCCGTTATTTCCACCGGAATGGACTGGAATGGACGATCGACGATTCGATCCGTCGGATGGTCGACTTTCAAATGATCAATCTCGTGTCCACCTGGCCGAGCCTAGGCAAGATGGACCTGATCTTGCTGCGAAACGTCCTGATCTACTTCAACGTCGAGTCCAAGAAGCGGGTGCTCGAACGGATGGCGGACGTACTCGCGCCGGATGGTTATCTCATCCTGGGGGGAGCGGAAACGACGCTCTTCATCAACGATCAGTTCGATCGGGTCGAGATTCCCAATTTCGCAGTGTATCGACTCAAGAAACGGGGCATGCCCTGATGGCACAAGCATGTCCATGACCGTGCGTGCAGCCAAGTCTCAAGAAATCATCCGCGCTTGGCCACGTTTACCCTCGCTTTAGCGCGGATCGACGTAATTCCCGATTCCAGGAGGATTTCGATGGCGGTGTTAATGGCGGTGACGAACAAGCTCGAAGAGGCCGTGCTGACCATCTGGACCACTATGCTGGGGATGGAAGCCGTTCCGGCTCAGTTGAACACAAATGACATGAAGCGACTCAACTCAGGTCTCTTGACCGGTTGTGTACAGATCACCGGCGCCTGGCGCGGCGCTGTCTTGGTGAATTGCTACGTGAGCCTGGCTCGTAAACTCGCAGCGTCGATGTTCGGGATGAGTGAGCACGAGGTGACCTCCCAAGACATCAACGATGCGCTCGGTGAAATCACCAACATGATCGGAGGTAGCTTCAAGGCCTTTCTGCCGGAATCCAGCACACTGTCACTGCCCGTTGTCATCGAGGGGCAAGATTACTTCTTCCAAGTGCTCACTAGCAACCAGGTGGCAAAACTTGCCTTCACCTGCAACGGCAAGCCCTTCCACGTAACTATCCAGGAAGACGCGTCCCGCACTGCTGGCAACCGCGTCAAGATCGTCTAGCGATCTTGACGGCGACGCACAGAAACATTGATGGGGCACGTGATTGCCCCGAAATGTACCCGGGTCCGAAAACAATCACATTCCCTTGCTGGGAGGACTTTCCAGATGATCAAGGAGTCATGACACATGGGCATTGAATGGACCGAAGAATTCGCAACGGGCAACGGTGAAATCGATACGCAGCACCGTCGCCTCTTCGACATGCTCAACACTCTCGAGCGGCGGATAAGCATGGGCGAGCCACCCTCCAAGATGCTGGACGTCTTTGATGGCCTGGTCGCTTATACCAGGGAACATTTCTCCTTCGAGGAGGGCTGCATGCAGCGGTGTGCATGTTCCGCCTCGAGCGTCAACAAGCTGGCGCACCAGCGGTTTCTCCGCATGCTCGACACCAGCATACAGGGTTTCAAGACACAGCAGCCCACGATCAATGACTTCAAGGCTCTGCACTGGGAGCTTACAGACTGGCTGTGCAGCCATATTCGCAAGATTGATCGATCACTACGGGCGACTTCCTGAGCCATCGACAGAGCCGTGACGAAAGGTCTGGTCACAACGTAGCGGGAGGCCCCGCTCCCCGGACCGACCCGAATGGTCGGCGACGCCGACTCCACAATTGATCTTGGGTTTCTTGACCGGAGGCTTGTGAGAGTCTCCCAAAGTGCGCTTGGGTCCACGAACAATCACTTTCCCGAATCGGGGAAAACTTTCCAGTTGAAAAAGGAGTCTGACTCATGCCCATCCAGTGGGGCGAAGAATTTGCAACCGGCAACCACGAAGTCGACGCTCAGCACCGCCGCCTCTTCGACATGCTGAACAGTCTCGAACAGCGGATCAACAAAGGTGAGTCGCCCTCCAGGATGGTGGATGTCATCGATGGCCTGGCCGCCTATACCAAGGAGCACTTCGCATTCGAAGAAGGATGCATGGAGCGGTGTCGATGTTCCGCGGCGAAAGTCAACAAGCTGGCGCACCAGCGGTTTTTGCGTCTGGTCGACTCTTGCATGATAGGTCTCAGGATGCAGGAGCCTACAATCAAGGACTTCAAGAATCTGCACGTAGAACTTACGGATTGGGTATGTAACCACATCTGTAAAATTGATACATCGTTGAGGGCGAGTTTCTGAGCGATGGAGAGCCGACACATTGAACCTGGTGCCAGCCTAAATGCAGAGTCCGCTTCGCGGACCTTTTTGGATTGTCCAGTTGGCCGACGATACAAAAAAACATTGATGAGGCTCACAAGTCGATCCACGTTGTACTCGGCTCCGATTACGATCATTCTCCCTTTCGAGGGAGTTCTTCCCTGATAAACAGAGAGTCATCACACATGGCCATTGAGTGGAGCGAAAAATTCTCGACAGGCAACCCTGAGATCGACGCCCAGCACCGCCGCCTCTTCGACATGCTGAACAATCTCGAACGGCGGATTAACGATGGTGAGTCGCCCTCCGAGATGATGGATGTCTTCGATGACTTGGTTGAGTATACCAAGGTGCACTTTGCCAACGAAGAGCAGTGCATGTCCGTGTGTGCATGTGCAACACAGGGCATCAACAAGCTTGCGCACCATGGATTCCTCCGCATGATCAGCTCGCGCCTGGAACATCTCAGATTACAGGATCCGACGCTCAAAGTATTCAAGTCTCTACACAGCGATCTTTCAGACTGGGTGTGCAACCATATCTGTCGCATTGTTAGAGCCATGCGAGTCTGACTTCCTGAGCGACGAAGAGAGCCGGGACGACGCGTCCGGTGCCGGCCTGGCGGCAGAGTCCGCTCCGCGGACCGTACAGTCCGGTCCGCAAAGCGCTGGCTGCATCGATCCGGCTGGATCGCATACCGAATTTTAGTCCTTGCGTTCGGGGCCGAGGTCAAAGGAATCAATTATTCCCGCGGCCCAAGGGTTCTTCGCTAGCTCGCGTGCGAACTTCCGGCCTTCGACACGATCGAAATCAGGTTCTTCCCGAGAGCGGCCGAGGCGCTGATGATCCCACCGTAGAGCGCACCGACCACGCCCAAACTCGACACATCCTGCCCGGTCAGATAAAGGCCGCGAATTGGCGTTCTGGCTCCGAGCCCGCGGACCGCGAATCGCTCGGGCGAGGAAGTGATGCCATAGATCTCTCCGTGTGAGTAGTTCATGAAGTGACGCGTGCTCACAGGGGTGGACAGCTCCGTGTAAGCGATCTTGCCGATCACCGACGGCACGTGCCGCTCGAGCTCGGCGCGAAGCCGGTCCGAAAGCTGGTTCTTAAGGGCCTCATAGTCTTCGCCGCGATGCTTCCATCGCTTCTCTGCCCACCGTGCGAACGATTGGTAGGGAGCCAGGGTGATGACTTCGATCGTACTCTTCCCTGGATATCTGCTCGGAAAGGAGGGATCCTTGGCTGAAGGAAATGAGATGAAAACAACGGGGAATGGCGCGTCGATATCCCGCGTGAACCGTTCGACGTTCGCATCGTGATCGTACGAGGGATAGATCCACAGGTTGCTGGCTTCCCACCCCAGCGCGGCATCACTCTGTGCCAACCCAACATACAAGCACAGATGCGCATTTGAGGGTTGTAGCTTCCGTAGTTGACCGCGCAACCGGTCCAGTGCTGGATGGTCAGGAGGCAGCAGACGCTCAAACGTGGTGGTCGCGCCCGCATCGCTGATGACCATCGCCGCACGAAACTCCCGGCTATCGGTCATGCGTACGCCGACGGCTCTTGTTCCCTCCAGCACGATACTCGCCACTTCCGCACTTGTGACAACGTTGCCGCCGCCGCGCTCGATCTGCGGCACAATGGCTGCCGCGATGGAGCTGGCCCCTCCCTCGGGATAGCTTGCTCCTTCGAAGTAATGCTCGACGATGGTTGCGTGAACGGCAAAACTGCTGCGAGCGGGGGGCAATCCGTAGTCGCCCCATTGCGCGACGAGTACTCCCATCAGCTCGCGATTTGTGGTAAGGCTCGCCAGCACTTCGCCGGTGGTACGCCTCGCCCACCGCATGTAAGGCGCACGCATAAGTCCCCCGGCCAGCGCTGCGGCAGGTGCAGGAATCGCTTTTTCAGCATAGTAGAGACCGCTTGCGCGGTTGCACGCCTGGACGGCCGCGATGTACCGGTCGATTGCCCGTCCTTCGCGCGGGAATCGCTGCTTCAGGCCGTCTCGGAAACGGTCGACTCCGGCAACAAACTCAAAGGTCTGGCCGTCAATCAAGATGCGGTCGTAGACCTGGGGCATCGCCCGCCACTTGACGTTGCCCGCGGTCACGTGATCAAAGGCTCGCCGGATGCTCGAGCGTTCATCCTGAACCTGGCCGATGTAATGCAGACCCACGTCCCATTCGTATCCTGGCCGGCGAAACGTGTGCGTGAACCCACCGGCTTCATAGTGGCGTTCCAATACCAGAACGCGCTTCCCCCCGTGGACCGACAATAACATTGCCGCAGTCAGCCCGCCCATGCCGGAACCGATCACGATTGCATCCCAAGTCTCGGCCAATTTCGCGGTCTTGTAAGAGACTCCTACCGTCATCTCTGCCTCCTCGCCGCGTGCACGGCAGGCTCTTTCGCCAAAGTGGACAATGACAACATTAGCTTACCGAGGCTTGTTGCCCGTGTCAACATTGTCGGGTTGGCGGATCGACGGAGGCTCGTATCGCAATTGCAAGAACGGATCTGTTCCCGCGTATCAGGAGCGGGTTCTCGACTGAGAGGGTGGAAAGCTCTTGCGTTTGGTCGTCGCTGGAGTATGCGCCGCGAGCGATTCGTCGATCGCAAAGGCGGCAAACTTCATGACGTTGATCGGGGCCTTACCGGCCAGGCGGCCGGTGACTGCGAGCTTTGCGATGCCGTGCACAAGCGACCATGCAAGAAGTGCGCGTTCCCGCGAGCGTCCGGAGGGGAGAAGTCCTTCGTTCTGGCAGTTCTCCACAAAACCCAGCAAGGTTGCAAACGCGCTCTGCGATGCCTCGGTGTATTCCGGATGCTGGCTTTTGGAAACGGGTAGATCAAACATCACGGTAAAATATTCCGGTCTGCGGAGTGCGAAGGAGACATAGGCCAGTCCTGATTGCTTGAGCCGGTCGCGCCCGTTGGACTTCGAGGCCGCTTCTTCCAGCATCGCCTGTGTCAATTCGCGAAAGCCCTGCGCCGCCACGGCAGCCACCAAATCGTCCTTGTCGCGAAAATGCCGATACGGCGCGTTGTGCGAAACGCCTGCCCGTCGCGCCACCTCGCGAAGGGTGAAGGTGCTGGGGCCCCGCTCGCCAATCAACTGAATCGCAGCCTGCAGCAACGCCTCGCGCAAGTTGCCATGATGATAGGGTTTTGATTCCCGCATCTGACTGCCGTCACTGGCAAGAGAGAGAAGTTCGCGAGGGATGGCGCTTGTGCCCGCCGACGACCGACCAGACAGCATCTCAACAGCAAACCGGGCTAGAAGTCCAGTCCCGCTTGAATAACCAGGCCCTGGTTGTCAAAGAAGCCGAACCTGCCCTGAGGCGTTCCTTCGAGGTTGCTGTTTATCCCCACTTGCCGCCAGAATTCGTAGAGGTAGCGCATGAAGAGATGGACGTTGGGGTAACGGGGCGTCGCCAGCCCACGCCGACCTGGAAGTTCAGGATCGGTGGAAGTAAGCGCGTAAGACGGGTTCTGGCGCACGGGCCAGGAACACCCGCTTGCCAGGAATAAGCCAAAGAGCAGGAGCAGCTACCTTACCATGATCCCCGCCCACGTGCATGGACCCGCCTTCCCCGGAACAAACCGTGGCGAGAGTGGGGCACCAGAATCCCTTCCGCCATGTATCAGCCTTTCCCTCGGGACTCCGTCCTGATGGGAAGAGATGACGTGATCGGCCACTTCAGCCGGCCTCGAGCTGGTTCGATTCCGCTACCGAGGGGAGCTGCCAGCGCCTCAGGTACGCCGCGAGAACTTCCTCGGCAATGGCCGACTGCGAAATCCGCCGCATTGCCGACTCCACGCCAAGCCGCTGAGCCGTCCCGACGGTTAGATGGAGAGTCACCTTGACCGTCTCCGGACTGGCAGGTGCAACCCCCTGCGTGCCCGCTGGGTTCTCTTCTCGACGTCCTGGCTTGTTTCGTCCCATACTACTTGCCTCCTTGCCGTCGTGTCCGCTAACGCTGATCGGCAAGAAGGCGCGGGCACTTGAGAGAAACTGGCAAGCCCGCTACTGCGCAGGTGGGGATTTGGCGGCGTGGCCAAGGCCGCGTCGGCCGTCTGCACGGCGTCCGCGCCTCGATCGCAAGTCACTACCAGGATTGGGGATTCGTTTCGCGCTTTGGGGGGTCTGCGCGACTGAGCCGGGCGCGCTCGCGAAGACGCGAGCGGGGGACCCCGAATGGAAAGGACGGCCAATCGTATCGCGTCGGCGACCGTACCGGTCGCGGCGAGCCCCAACGCCAACAGCAAAACCGGAAAACGGCGCGGCCGGCTCACCGAACCCCGGAAATAGGCGCGTAACCGCTTGATAGGAAATGCTTAACAGCTAAGGAATCGCCATTCGCGCCTGACCTCGATTGGGACGATCGACAATTCGGCGCGGAGTCCCTAGAGGCAGGGAACGAGGAATGGAAGGCCTTCGGGCTTCCCGATGGCGATATAACATTCTAATATTTTAATCTTAGCACATGCTATGGCACAGTCTCACGTCGCATCAGGGGGCGAATCATGACGTCGCAGTTTCGGGGGTAGAACATAACGTCGCGTGACAATTCAGCTGGCATGAGTCGAGGGCTGTTAATCCCTTTTGGCCCGGGCCGCCAAAGACTGGTGGCGAGGGCCATTCTGGCAGGCCGGGCGGCCGTACCCAAGAGACCTAGTAATGAGGCCCAAACCCACGCTTGCCGAGCTAGCGCAAGTTCGTTCCGAGCAGGACTTTGCTCGAACTGGGGGAGGGCCGCGAGTTCTTGCCAACGGCACGGGAATCAGAAGCTATGCTTGACCATGAAGAGTAGATTCCCGCTAGAGGACGATTTTCGATGCCCGCACCACGTTCCAGGGATCGCGAACAGATACTGGGCTATCGGCTGATCGAGCGCCTGGGGGCAGGAGGCTTTGGCGAGGTCTGGAAGGCCGAGGCGCCGGGGGGACTGCTGAAGGCCGTCAAGTTCGTCTATGGGCAGATGGACGGCAAGCAGGCCAATCAGGAGGTCAAGGCGCTCGAACGGATCAAGGAGGTCAGGCACCCATTCGTCCTGTCTCTGGAGCGGGTGGAGATCGTCGACGGCCAGCTCATCATGGTCAGTGAGCTGGCGGACAAGACGCTGCTTGATCGCTTCGAGGAGTGTCGCGCCGCGGGAGGCCACGGAATCCCCCGTGGCGAGCTGCTGCGTTATCTGGCGGACGCCGCCGAAGCGATCGATCACCTCACCAGTCAATTCCGTCTCCAGCACCTGGACATCAAGCCGAGCAATCTGTTCCTGCTTGGCGGCCATTTGAAGGTCGGCGATTTCGGGCTGGTGCGGGAGATCAGCTTGCACGCGGGGGTCAGCATCGGGGGCCTGAGTCCCGCTTATGCCGCGCCTGAGTCGTTCACTGGCGAGTGCAGCCTGTATTCGGACCAGTATGCGCTCGCGATTGTTTATCAGGAGATGCTCACCGGAACGCGACCGTTCCGCGGACGAACGGCGCTGCAGCTCTCGGAGCAGCATGTACGCGCCCGGCCCAATCTTACGGCTCTGGCCGATGGCGAGCGCGAGGTCTTGGGCCGGGCCCTGTCAAAAAACCCCAACGACCGGTACCCGGCGTGCGGGGAGATGATCCGCGGTCTTCTTGGCGTCCAGGTTTCCGACCAGCCCAGCCTTCGATCGGACAAGAGCCGCGATGCCGTGCCGGGCCCCGGGCCCAGGAGCGAGCCCCAGCGCGAGCCAGAGCCTGAGCATCGGCGTGACGCTGCGCCGGAGCTTGAGCCGGTGGAAGCGCCCGCGCACGGATTCGACGACACGTCGGAATTCCAAGATCCGGAATGCACTGCTCCCGAGCAACTCTTACACTCATGCAATGCAACCAATCTTGGGTTGGAATCGCTGGCCTTGGCGACGCTGAAGTCGCAGTTTTCACCCGTCTCGCCCGGCCTGGCGCGGCCATTGGGAAGTAGCGCGGCGGGAGAGTCGCGGCCCGACAGCTTGCCGGAGCCCACTGTCTTTGTGGGCATCGGGGGCATTGCCGGCAGCACGCTCTGCGCGATCAAGCGCCTCTTCGAGATGCGGCTGGAGGCGCCGACGGACAAGTCACCCTTAAACTGGCTGCTCTTGGAGACGGACCGTGCCGCTCTGCAGCGCTTCCAGCGGCCTGATCTGGAGGGGAAGCTCAAAACGGAAGAGACCGTGCTCTTGCCGCTCTATGGAGCCAATCACTATCGCTCGCGGCTGAAGCAGTTGCTCTGCTGGCTGGATCGGCACTGGGTCTTTCGTATTCCCCGGTCGCGCTCCACCAAGGGAATCCGTCCCCTGGGCCGGCTTGCTCTTCTGGACTGTGCCGAGGAGGTTCAAGCCGCCTTGAGGAAGTCAATTAAGGGTGCGCGCGCCCTGATTAAGGACCAGCAGAAGCTGCAGCGGTTGCAGGTGATCGTCATCGCCAGCATCAGCGGAGGAACCGGCGGAGGCTGCCTGGCGGATGTCGGATATCTGGTCCGTCGGATCCTCCGTGAGGAGGGGCTTGAGAGTGCCTCGATTGCCGGCGTGCTCGTTGGGGCCGCCAGCGTCCGCAAGGAAGAAGAGGAGCTGGCGCGTGCAAACGCTTATGTCACGCTGATGGAGCTACGGCACTTCCATGCTCCGGGTTGCCACTTTCCCGGCGTCAAGGCGCTGGACCTTAGCCCGGTGGAGGGGGGAGCGGCGCTCTTTGATCAGGTTTTCCTGACCGACTTCGGCAAGATCGCCTCCGACGACGACGTCGAGAGCGGCTCTCGTCTTTTGGCTGAATATATCTACCTGAAGCGAGGCACGCCCTACGGGCGTTCGCAGGCCAGCGTGCCCAAGCCGGGCGGAGGGGCCGGAGCTGAGACGATTCTGAGGAGCTTTCGACTGGATCGTCTGGGCTTTCCCAGGGCCGAACTGTGCCGGCTGATTGCGCGCGAGGTCTGCCAACGAATGCTCGGTCGCTGGCTTCACGGCATGCCCAATGTGGTGGAATCCGCACGCCCGGAGGTGACCACAGGCGCACCTGCGCCGGCCTCGGGAAACGGCAGTCCCAGGCTCGATCTTTACAGCGCGATGGGGCTTGATGAGGAGAACTTCCACGAGTTGTTCCTGGAGCGAGTGGAGCGGTCCAGCGGATCCGACCCGCTGAAGGTGTTCGAACGCCAGACGCGCGAGTTGCTTGCCGGCCGCAATCGGGAAGGTCCCGGCCCGGCATTCTCCCAGTTTCTCGACGAGCTCGATGTGCGTTTCGGTGACGGAGCCGGCGGTCCGGCGGACCCTCATCGCGTCTCGCAGTTTGAGCGAAAACTCCGCGACGAATTCAAGCACGATCAGCTGGAACTGGAGCGGAAGCTGGAGAGCAGCGTTCGCGGAGTCGTCGAAGATCCGTCCGCCCGGCTCAAGCCGGCTCGCGAGGCGCTTGAGCGCTTCTCCGTGAAGCTGGTGGAACAGATCGACGCGACACCCAACCAGATCAGGGCGATGCGCGTCTCCCGGGCCGGGATTCGCGATCGTCAGGCGGGTGGGGCAAGCTTTGCGCGAGCGACGCTGCCTGGCCTCTTGAAGCCGCTGCATCGCGAGGAATCGCCTCGTGGCGCCGACATCTGTGAGTACGGTCATCTGTGGATCCGTGAGACGTCGCTGCGGATCCGCTCGGAGATCCTGGCCGCTCTTCTGGCCCGGGCAGCCCAGGTCGAGGAGGAGCTCAACCGGATGCATCAGGCGATTGAGCATGCGCGGCGCCTGTTTCAGGGCAAGCTGCCGCGATTCGCCGAATACCAGCGCGGGGCGATCGGCCGAACCCAAGAGATCCTGCCGGTGACGGCTGGTCCGCCCGACGAGATCCGTGACCTGCTCACCGCCGCCTTCTGGAGCGATCGGCGGCTGGCGGGGTTCGAGGCCGGGTTTCAGGAAGAGGTCTTGAGCCCGCACGGCGGTTTGACCGGAGTCCTTTCGCGCGAGTCCCGGAACCAGACCGAGGTCTTCGAGAACGACCTGTTCCATCGCGTGGCCAGCGTGGTGGGCCGCTGGCTGGAGGGCCGAGACGCGGCCTCGATCTTGCTCGATCGCAGCGGCTCGCTCGGTGCCGCGATTGCCACGCTGGATCGCTCGCTTGCACCCCTCATCGCCGGCCTGGCAGGACGTCCGGGTCAGCGGCTGGTCGTCGCGACACCGGGCAGTCCCGCGGGACGCAGCCTGCGCGAAGGTCTAGCAAGCGCGGTATCTGAGCCATCGGTTCCTCATTGCGTGACGATCGCCGACGACGTCGTCTTATGCCTGGAGATCGAAAACCAGAGCTTTACGTCGGTGGCGGCCGAGATGGTCGCGGCGCGACCGTGGATCTCCGAGCTTGCCCCCAAGCTCGTCAGCCGGATCGACGTCGCCTGGCGTGGGCTGAATAACTCCTTGCATCCGGAAGAGCCCTCGGCCAAGCGGTAGGGGCTGCTTCCCGGACCGATCCGGATAGTGTCCGCCAGGCGGCCACTGTATCGATCGCTGACTTGGCAGCGAAAACCGATTTCGCTGCGCCCCTAATCAGAAGCGTCCAGGTCGGCCAGTGCGGCGATGTCGAGAAGCGAGGCCGGCTGAGAGTAAAAGAAACCCTGGCCGAGGTGGCATCCGCACTCCAGACAGATCCGCGCAACTTCCTCAGTCTCGATCCCTTCGGCGATGACCTGGATGTGCGAGTCGGAAATCGCCAGCAGGAAAGCGCGAATCAGCTCGCGGCTGGCCTCGGAGCTTTCCATGCCTTGGATCAAGCTGCGGTCGAGCTTGAGGAAATGCGGTGGGCACTCCGCGAGTTCCAGCAACCTGGCCTGACCGGAGCCGAAGTCGTCATAAGCGATTTCCATGCCCAGTTCTGTGAGCTTCTGCTTGAGGATTGTCAGGCCGCTCAAGTCGGTGACGAACCGCTCGGAGACTTCGATGACCAGTTGGTGACGACCACGGTTCCGGCTGGCGAGCTGTTCAAGAGACACGAAGAAATCCGGCCGCGCCAGCTCGGAAGGGTGAATGTTGAGGAAGAGCCGGAACCGGGAGGGGAGATCCTCCCCCGCCTTCAGTGCCTGGTTGCGGAAGAGGCGGCACAGCTCGCGCTCCATCTGGCATTTCTCGGCAAGCTCGAAAAGCTTGACGGGGCTCTGGTGAAGATGATGGTGCCGGCCCCGGCCCAGCGCCTCGCAGCCAATCACTACGCCGCTGCGCAGGTCGACGATGGTCTGAAAGAGGGTGAACACCGACTCATCCGAGACCATTTCCTGGAGAAAAACGCTGGTCCGGATCAGGCTCTCCTTTTCGTGAGCCAAAGTCTGCTGCTGGGTCAGGGGCGCGGTGATGGTATGGCGGGCATGCCTCCCGGGGCCAAAACAATAGCCGAATTCCCAGTGAGCCAGGTGAATGATATCGCCGTCGTTCAAGGAAACTTCATCCACGCGCGAGCCATTGACGAACGTTCCGTTGGTGCTCGAGAGGTCGCGAATCGCGTGACCGGAAGGACCTTGAAAGATCAGTGCGTGCTCCTTTGAGACCTTCTGGGAATAGATCGTCAAGTCGGCGGCGCGGGATCGTCCGATAATAAACGGGCTGCCGGCGATCTCGACTCGCTTGGCTGGTCCACCTAGCTCCGGGAAGTGCTCGAGAAAGGCTTTCATGGAAGGGCCCGCTAGCTCCATTTTGTGACGAATCGATCGCGGTGAAAAATCAGTCGACCGCCGTGAAGTAGGTGTCCACGACGATGTCGAGATACTCGGGCTTCATCTCGATGGGAAGGCCGAAGTAAATGCAGTAACTCCTCAGGTGACGCAGCAGGTCGCGGGGATGGCACCGCCGGAAGGCGCGGCCAGCGGCCACGTAATGCTTCTGGACCAGGTAGTCGACCGCGCTTTCGTCGTAGTCGACTTCGATCGATCGAGCGCAGATTTGGAAGAGGCGCCGGAACTCGGCCAGATCGGGGTCCTTGACGTGGATCTTGTAAGCCAGCCGGCGGAGGAATGCTTCGTCCACGAGGTCGCGCGGGTTCAGATTGGTCGAGAAAATGATCATTTGATCGAACGGAACCTGAATCGTCTGACCGCTCGGCAAAGTCAGGAAATCATAGCCTTTCTCCAGCGGGACGATCCAGCGGTTGAGCAGATCGGTCGGGTCCATGCGCTGTCGGCCGAAATCGTCGATCACGAAGACGCCACAGTTGCTCTTCAGTTGCAGGGGCGCCTCGCTAAAATTCTTGATGGGATTATGACGGATCTCGAGCAGATCCATGGTCAGCTCGCCGCCGGCGACCACCGTCGGCCGGCGAATCCGCGCCCACCTCCGGTCGACGTCGTTGCCCTGCAAGACGCTGGACTCGTTCTGGTCGATCAGGCGGTGGCACGCCGGGTCGAAAAGCTTGATAATCTGCCCGTCGACGATCAGGGCATAGGGAAGCCAGATCACCTGCCCGAAGCACTGGGCGATCCGCTCGGCCAGGGTCGTCTTGCCGTTGCCGGGCTCGCCGTAGAGGAACAGGCCGGCGCCGGAGTTCACGGCCGGTCCCAGCTTGTCGAAGATCCGCGGATCCACTGAGATGCCCGTGAACGAACGCTCCAGTTGCTCGCGCTGAGGCGACTCAGCGCGGATGCTCTGGGCTTCGACGGAGGTTACGTACTCAGTCAAGGGCACCGGCGCCGGTCCGACGTAGGCACAGCTTTCCATGCAGTTCTGAGCGTACTGGTTCCCCTTCTCCGTGAGGATATACGTGTAATCATTCAAGGCTGCGGCACACGCGTGTGTCACCAGAGTTCTCGTCCGCAGCGCCTGGAACCTGGGCTCGAGAATTCCGAAGGGAAGACACAGGCTGCCGGCAAGCGTCCGGCCCGTCGCGCGGCCGCTGACTGAGAGGGCCTTGCAGATGAGCGAGTCGACCAGCGCCTCGCTCAAGCCGGCGTCGATCAGACCCAGGGGAGGGCTGGGCTGATAGACCTCCTCGTTCATCAAGGCCGCAAGCAGGCTGTTGGACAGCGTCGATCCCGTGACAGTCATGGATCCGCCGGCTCTAGCGTTACGTGGACTCTTGTCCTAAACGACGCCAGCTCGCGCAGGCGTCGCAGTCGTGCAACATCGAGGGAGTGCATCTCCGGAGCGCGCCTAATCCGCTCCAGGAGAACTCTAGAACGCAACACGCCCTCATGCCGGCTTTTTTGGGTCCTCCGTTGCCAGGAGCGGCGCTGTGCTTCGACTTCCCGCCAATACTGAGCGGGGCGGTCACGCGGACGCTTTTCGAGACGTACAAACTTGATGCGCGGAAAAAGTACGAGCGATGCCAGGACCCAGGTGACCGGATCGGCCTTGTTCCGACGCCTAAAGTCAGCTTGCCGCTCTCAGTCAAACGCCGACGGCAAGCTCGACGTGCTTGTCGAGGTATTGCTCCAGCTTGACTAAGTCGGCGGCGAACCGCCGGATGCCGTCGGCCAGTTTCTCGGTTGCCATCGGGTCTTCATTAAGCATCCAGCGGAAGGTCTTCTCGTCCATCGAGACCTCCGGAATGTCCTTGTCTTTCGACTCGTCGGGCGAGAGCTTCCGAACGAGCTTGCCCTCTGTCTTCTGTAACTCGGCAAGCAGCTCCGGAGCGATGGTCAAGAGGTCGCAGCCAGCCAGCTCGATAATCTGGCCGATATTGCGGAAGCTCGCCCCCATGATTTCGGTCCGGAAACCGTATTTCTTGAAGTAGTTGTAGATGCGTCGCACCGAATGAACGCCGGGGTCGTCGCTGGCCTCGATGCTCTTGACCCCACGGTCCTTCACGTACCAGTCGTAGATCCGTCCCACGAACGGGGAAATCAGCGTCACATTGGCATGGGCGCAAGCCACGGCCTGGGGAAAGCTGAACAGAAGGGTCAGGTTGCAGGCGATTCCCTCTTTCTCGAGCCTCTGGGCGGCCTGGATTCCTTCCCATGTCGATGCGACCTTGATCAAGACCCGACGGCGGTCGATGCCCTCGGCCTCGTAGAGGTCGATCAGATGATGGGCCTTGGCAATCGTGGCCTCGGTGTCGAACGAGAGCCGAGCATCCACCTCGGTCGAGACGCGGCCGGGAACGATCTGAAGGATCTCCTTGCCGAAGGCAACCGCCAGCATGTCCGTGCAGGCACGAATTTGAGCGCCCCGGTCGCCGCCATGAGCCTCCGCATGGTCCATGGCCCGCTCCAAAAGCCCCTTGTACTGGGGCATCTGGGCCGCCTTCAGCAGGAGCGATGGATTGGTGGTCGTATCACGCGGCTTGTACTGGGCAATCGACTCGATATCACCCGTGTCGGCCACCACGACCGTCATCGAACGCAACTGTTCCAGCAGGTTCATAAAATGCTCCTTCGAAGCGCTTGCTGCCGACCTAAATGAGTGCAGGGTTGATGGTTTGGGTTCGTCGTGAGGCACACAACGTCGTTTCTCAACAGGAATTATACAGAGCAACAACCGGGCCGGACCAATCACAATACCCAATCGGCAGGTCGGGGTGGCGGGCGCGTCGGGGCGATCGATGAAAGCAACGTGGCATGGTAAACTCGGTGACTCATGGGAGCTTGACCGGAAAGGCGGGCGCTCGATCGGAGGCGGTGATGCCGGGAACACAAGCGGGCGAAGGCTGCCGCTGCCTGGGACGAATTCGGGGATTCGCGTTTGATCTCGACGGCACGATCTGGGCGGGGCCGACGCTCTTGCCCGGGGCCGCGGCACTGGTAGCGGACGTGCGTGCAGCCGGGTTGAAGGTTATCTTCGCGTCCAACTCGTCGCGGCATGGAGCAGCGCGGCTTGCTCGTCGTCTGACCGAGATGGGAATCGAAGCGGGCAGCGGGGACGTGGTTGCCGCGTTTGATCTGGTCGGTCCCGAGATTCTCCGCCGGCTGGGTCCGGTTCGGGTCATGCCGCTTGGCACCGACGAGCTCTCCGACCAGTTGGAGTCGACCGGTCACGAGGTCGTATCGATCTCGCAATGGGCAAGCGCCCAGGCTGTGGTCGTGGGTAATGATCCGGCGTTTGACTTCGGCCGGCTGCGGGCGGCTGCGCGGGCCGTTGCCCGGGGCGCAGCCTTCTTCTCTGTGAACATGGATGCCCGGTTTCCGGTGGCCGAGGACCAGTTCGATCCCGGTTGCGGCGCACTGGCCGAGGCGGTCGCGGTTGCCGGTGGGGCGAGGCCGATTGCCATCGGCAAGCCACATGCGCCTGTTTTCGAGGTCACCGTGAAGCGACTGGGCTGTCAGGCCGGCGAGGCGGCCATGGTGGGTGACAACCTGTCCTCGGACATCACCGGGGGCCGCGGCGCCGGCATGTTCACGATCTGGCTCGATGAGCACCCAAGTGCTCCTTTGCCGCCCGAGGCCGACTTGAGGGTGAAAAACTTGATCGAGCTGCACGCGATGTGGGAGGCGGAGCGGCGCCGGGGTCCAACTCGGGGCGAATGACGATCAATGTTGCCCGGCAGGGTTTTCACGCCGGCCCAGCCGCGGCGGTCTGCCTCCGACCCCTTCCCGGCGCGGGTCTGGAGAAGCGTGGTTCGGCCGTTATGATTTGGATTTGAGGTGGGTTTAACATTTCGCCCGGCGCCCGGGTTCGCGGGTTGCGGCACTCAGTCTCGATGGAAGGGAGGCGCCCCACCATGAGGATCATCGCGGGGCAACGCCGGGGACACAAGATTGACGGGCCCAGAGCCAGCGCTCTGATGCGGCCGACCAGCGACCTGGTGCGCGAGTCGCTCTTCAACATGGTCGGCCCGATGATGGCGGGTCGCCTGGCCATCGACCTGTTCGCGGGCACAGGCGCTGTGGGACTCGAAGCGCTCAGCCGGGGCGCTGCGCGGGCAATCTTCGTCGAGAAGAACCGCGAGAGCGTCGCCTTGATACGTCGCAACATCGCCACGCTGCGATACCAGGACCGCACCCAGGTCAAGCTTGCCGACGCCTATCGTTGGGTGCGCTCATTCCAGGCCGACGAAGAATCGTCGCTGGCGGTTTTTCTCGATCCTCCCTACCGCGAGTACGAGATTCATCGCTCCCGGATCAGCGAGCTGATTGGCTCGCTAGTGGAAAAGCTGCCCGCTGGCGCGGTCATCGCGCTGGAGGCGGGAAGAGACCTCGATGGCTCGATCCTTCCAGACTTGGAAGCCTGGGATATTCGCCGTTACGGCGATACGCAGCTCGCCATCCGCGTGCTCTCCGGATCGGCCGGGGGAGCGGAACCGAGGGCCGCAGAGAGCGTCTCCGAGGATGAGGAGGCTGCACGGGAGGGCGAAGCCGATGTCTGAGGCCGAGGCACGTCGCGACTTCGCCTCCGAGGTCGTCCTGCGATTGCGCCGGGCTGGCTTTCAGGCCCTTTGGGCCGGAGGCTGCGTGCGGGACCTGCTCTTGGGTGTGGTCCCCGCCGACTACGACGTGGCCACCGATGCAACGCCCGAGCAGGTCATGCTCAGCTTGCCGTTCCGGACGCTTACCGTGGGGATCTCGTTCGGGGTGGTACGCGTGCGCCATCCGCGGTTCTCCGGCGTCGAGGTTGAAGTCGCCACGTTCCGCAGCGACCGGGCCTATGTTGACGGCCGGCGGCCGACATCGGTCGATTTCAGCACTCCTCAGGAGGATGCCGCCCGTCGCGATTTTACGATCAATGGCATGTTCATGGACCCGGAGACAAGCGAGGTCATCGACTACGTGGGCGGCCTGGCGGACCTGCGAAACGGTCTCTTGCGAGCCATCGGCGAGCCCTCGCACCGGTTCGAGGAAGACAAGCTGCGGCTACTGCGTGCCGTGCGGTTTGCTGCGCGGTTCGGCCTGACGATCGAGCCTGCAACGCTCTTGGCCCTGCGCGCGATGGCGGCCCAGGTCGTTGTCGTCTCACCCGAGCGGATCGCCCAAGAGCTGCGACGGATGCTGGTGCACCCGACCCGTGCCCGCGCCATGAACCTGGCGCTCGACTTAGGCCTGATCGCGGCGATTCTACCCCCCCTGGTCGAGATGAGAGGACTGTTTCAGGGCAAGCCCGTGCAACCGGAAGGCGACCTGTGGGATCACACGATGCTCGTGCTCCGGCTCTTGCCGGCCCGGCCGAGCTTCACCCTGGCCTTCGCGGCCTTGGTCCACGACGTGGGAAAGCCCCGCACGCGAGCCAACCATCACGGCAGAACGAGCTTTCACAGCCATGACCAGCACGGCAGCCGGATCGCCGATCACTTGTGCCGTAGCCTGAGACTCTCCAACGCCGAGCGCGAGCGTATCGCCTGGCTGGTCGCTTTTCACCAGTACCTGGGTGAAGCCAAGAAACTGCGGGAATCCAAGCTCAAGCGGGTGCTGGCGCAGCCCGGCATCGATGAGCTGCTGGCGCTGCACCGGGCCGATGCCCTGGCCTCCACGGGAGATACCGAGCAGGTCGATTACTGTACGTATTACCTGGAGCATCAGCCGTCGGGTCCGATCAACCCCGCACCCCTCTTGACCGGCCACGACCTGGTCCGCCACGGCCTGGAGCCGGGCTCAAGCTTCGCACTCATTTTGGAGAAGATTCGCGAGGCACAGCTCGAGAGCCTGGTCCATAGCAAGCGTGAGGCGCTCGACTGGGTCGACCGGTTCGTGGCGACCGGCTCATGGCCGGATGATCCTGCCGGCAAAGACTCGCCAGCAATTGCTCCCGGTTGAAAGGCTCGCCAGCAATTGCTCCCGGTTGATGGAAGAATGACCCCGGTCTAGAATGATCGTCGGGCCGGATCCACCGCGGGCATACCCGGTGAGCCTTTTTCGGGATGGAACATGCCTGAGTCTCATATTGGCAAGCCTTCCGTGGCCGTACTGACCAGCGGCGGGCTGGATAGTGCCGTTCTGACGGTCGATCTGACGCGCGAATTTTCCCGGGTATTTCCCATCTATGTGCGCTGCGGGCTTCTCTGGGAGGAAACCGAGCTGGCCGCGGCGCGGGCATTTCTGAGTGCGGCAGAAGCACCGGGGCTGGCGCCGCTGACCGTCCTGGACGAGCCGATTGGAGACGTCTACGGGGCCCACTGGAGTACCAGCGGCGATGGTGTTCCCGGCGCCGAATCCCCGGACGAGGCTGTCTATTTGCCGGGTCGAAACGTCCTGCTGACGGTTAAGACCGCAGTCTGGTGCCGACTTCGCAAGATTGACTTCCTGGCCTTGGGGTCTCTGGGCTCAAACCCGTTTCCGGACAGCACTCCCGAGTTCTTCGCGGATCTCGAATCGGTGCTCGCCCGGGCATTGAATGGCGCGCCTGGGTTGATCCGTCCCTTCGGTCATCTCTCGAAGCGAGAGGTCGTGGTCCGAGGAGCCAATCTGCCGCTCCACTTGACCTTCTCGTGCATTCTTCCGACGCAGGGCAAGCACTGTGGCACGTGCAACAAGTGTGCGGAGCGGCAGAAGGGCTTCCGCCTTGCCGGGGTGCCCGATCGAACCGAATACGCCAGCGATCTGGACCCTCAAGACGGCCGCTGCGGCGTGCCCCTGGCAGGCCCTCCGTCTCCAGGAGCACTTCCGACATGTTCCGCGTGACCCGCGAGATCGAGTTTTGCTACGGGCATCGTCTGCTCAACTATGAAGGCAAGTGCCGTCACCTCCATGGGCACAACGGCCGGGCCATTGTCACCTTGCAGGGGCCCGAGCTCGACGCGGCCGGCATGCTGGTCGATTTTGCCGTGATGAAGCAGAAAGTCCAGCGCTGGATCGATGAGAACCTCGATCACAACATGCTGCTCTCCGCTTCGGACCCGTTGCTGGGGATCTTGCGCGAGCGCGGCGAACGCGTCTTTGTCATGGAAGCCAACCCGACCGCCGAGAACATCGCACGCATCATCTACGAAAAGACGCGCGAAGCCGGATTGCCGGTCGTCGAGGTCGTTCTCTGGGAGACCTCGAACTGCTCGGCCACTTTCGCGGCGGAGCTGTGAGAATTGTGGAGTTCGTCCTGCAGACCTTTTATGATCGTTTCCGCGGAGAAATCGCATCGAATCTTTCCGAGTCGCAAATGGGTTGTCTTAATCGAGTGAATTTCCATTTTTGCGCAAGCGGCTTGTCGTCGTCGATTCCCGCTGGTTGTGACTGACAAGACACCGCTCTTGGAAAGCGAATAATTTGAATGAAGATTGCTATTGTTGGCTGTGGATTTGTGGCTGACTATTATCTGATTACACTTCGCGCGTATCCCCAGCTTGATGTCATGGGGGTGACCGATCGCGACCCGGAACGAGCAAGACGGTTGGCAGCGGCGAATGGTTTACGCCATTTCAAATCGCTTGACGAACTGTGCGACGATCGTCACGTCGAGATGGTTCTGAACCTGACCAATCCAACCAGTCATTTCGAGGTCAGCAAGACCTGCCTGGAAGCAGGAAAGCACGTCTACACCGAGAAACCGATGGCCATGCAGATCGATCAGGCCAGGCAACTCGTTGAACTTGCTCGACGGTCTGGCCTGGGGCTCTCGTCGGCTCCTTGCAGCCTGCTGGGCGAAACGGCGCAGACCCTCTGGAAGGCCCTCCGGGAGCGTCGCGTGGGAACCGTGCGGCTGGTCTACGCCGAAATGGACGACGGCATGGTCCACCGCATGCCCTATCGCCATTGGCTCAGCGCGTCGGGAATTCCCTGGCCGGCCAAAGATGAGTTTGAAGTGGGTTGCACCTTCGAGCACGCCGGTTACTATCTCACCTGGTTGCCGGCTTTCTTCGGACCTGCCCGCAGGATCACGGCATTCTCGAAGTGCCTGATACCGGACAAGGCAGCCGATCTGCTACTGGCCGAGAGTGCACCGGATTTTTCGGTCGCCTGCATCACTTTTGCTTCCGGAGTCGTCGCGCGCCTGACGTGCAGCATTGTCGCCCCACACGATCATTCGCTGCGAATCGTGGGCGACGAAGGCTATCTCGGAACCGGCGATTGCTGGTACTATCGCTCGCCGGTTTACTCTCGGCGGCCGATCACGATCCGTCGCAAGATGTTTTTCCCGCCCTGGAAGACAAGGATCCCCCTGGCCGGCAGCGGGTCCGCGCGGTACCGATACAGAGGGTCGCAGCAAATGGACTTCGCTCGGGGAGTCGCTGAGCTTGCCGCCTCTCTGCGCGAAGACCGGACCTGTCGCTTATCACCGGATTACTGTCTGCATATCAACGAGCTCGTCTGTCTCATCGATCAAGCTCGGGAAACGGGATCATCGGCGGAACTGGCAACCTCCTTCGACCCTGTGGAACCCATGCCGTGGGCTCTTTGAACATAATTACCGGTTTTTCATCGTGAGCGGAGACGTGGCAGAATCCAAAATTCGCTGGGGGATCCTGGGAACCGGACGCGTGGCGCATGACTTCGCCTCAGACCTCCGTCTCGTTCCGGATGCTGTGCTTCAGGCCGTGGGCTCGCGCGAGCTGGAGCGAGCCCGGGAGTTCGCCCTGAAGTTCGGCATTCCAGCTGCTCATGGAAGCTATCATGAGCTGGCAAGAAGCGATGATGTCGACGTCGTTTACGTGGCCACTCCTCATACGCGGCACCTGGAGGATTGCTGCCTCTGCATGGAGCACTCGCGGGGAGTGCTCTGCGAAAAGCCGCTGGCCCTCAATGCGCGTGAGGCCGAATCGATCATCGCCCTCGCTCAGAGGCAGCGTACCTTCTGCATGGAAGGTATGTGGATGCGGTTTCATCCACTGATTCTCAAAGCGCGGTCTATGGTCCAATCCGGTGAGCTGGGGGAGATCAGACTGCTGAGCGCGGAGATGGGATATCGCACCCACTTCGACGCTCGGAATCGGTATTTCAGCCTCGAGCTCGGGGGAGGATCACTCATGGATCGCGGTGTCTATCCACTCTCCCTGGCGCTCGACTTGCTTGGTCCGCCATCGGAGGTGACTGGGCGTGCATTAATGGAATCGACAGGGGTTGACGCGACGTCGCATCTGGTCCTGAACTACTCCAAGGGAGCGATGGCCCTCTTGACTTCTTCTCTGACATGCCACTTGCGGAACGAGGCAGTGATCGTCGGAAGCCTGGGAGAAATCCGCCTTCATGATCCCTTTTTCGCGCCCTGTCGCCTCTCTTGGAAGCGGTTTGCGGATCCGCCAAGCCCGCCTCAGGACGGCCCGGATCGTCCGGGCGGAGTTGTCAGCCGGATCAAGAGCATGCCGCTGCTGAAGCGGGGGTTCGACTTCTGCGGTCGTCCGCTTCTGAACCTTCTTCGCCCGAAAGCAAAAACGATTGCCTTTTATTCCGCGGGCCGTGGCTATCAGTTCGAGGCCAGCGAAGTTAACCGCTGCTTGAAAGCGAACCTGACCGAAAGCCCTCGAATGCCGTTGCGGGAGTCACTCGCTGCACTTCAGATCACCGACGCGATGCGTCATTCCTGGGGACTTGCCTATCCAGCGGATGCCCGGTGCTAGCAGTGACATTGAGACCCGGGTGAACGTTCGATGGAACACGGCGAGCCTCGCGTTAGCTGGTCAGGGAGAGCGAAGAGGCCCGCGGTCCCTGAACTGCAAGCAGTCCGCGGAGCGGTTTACAGGCGCGCTGCTGGCAACTGACCGGAGTGTCGTGGGCATCCCTCCGACGACCGAGCTACAGTCCGTGAGCATCGCAAAGAAAAACCGTGCTAGTGAACGTGCCCGTGGCCGTCACCGCCTGATTTCTCGGGAATCGTCGCGGACGAGGGCTTGTATGGATAGCTGACGTCGTCAACCCACCACTCAAAGCCCTTGCCCCCCTCGGAGCTACCATGCAGGCGCACAAGCGCAAACTCTTCCTTCTGGGGAAATTCTTTTGTCTCCGGGCCGTCAATCTCGAAGAGGGCCAAGGCGATGTAAGTGAGCTTTTCCGTGCCTTCCTTTTCCAACTTGACGAAGTGGATCTCCTGCTCCTTGGAGGAATCAAGCCGCTTTTTCAAGCTGCGGATGGGCGTGAGCTTCATTTCTATGGTGGGGTCCTTCCGCTTCGTGGACTCAAACCGCTTCATGAGGTCTTCGGGCGAAACCGAGCTGCGCTGCGAGGGAGGAATTCCGAGCATCATCAACTCGGGCAGGCTCGCCGTTTTGGCGACTTCTGCGTAATACTTCGCGTAGCTCGCCGCATGACGCGAGCGGAAGATTGACTGCACGGTCGTGACGGTAAAAATCCCGAGACCAAAAATCAGCCCCAGCGCCACGCCGGTCTGCGCCAGCTTTCTTCCGGTCAGGATGTCCGAATAGCGCTGGATGTTCCAATCGGCGGTGATTCCCAGTAAGACAGCCAGCACCGCGCAGAGATAGAAGAAGGGGTGCGCCAGGATGAAAAGTGCCAGAATACCCAGGAGCAAGCTCAGAATGGCCCGCCAGCTAATGGCCCGGTAGGTCGGCAGTTCGTTCTCGATCGCTGAACCTTGATGTTGCTCGAGAAGGACAGTGCTGCGCTGCTCATCGGTCGCCACGAGTTGATTCCTCCCGGGGCCCTGGTTGGTCGGGCTGAGATCATGATGCAAGTTCGAGACGCAATGCCATCATGGACCAGGGCAGGCCCGTGTTTCCATCGAAGCTAATCGGTGTGGTGGGAACCGTCAAGGATCAGCGCGCGACCAGCCCAAGCTGCCGCCCAGCGGGCGTAAGAAGCCATGAGCCTACAGCCAGGGCGACCCAGAACAGTCCCAAGATCCAGCCCGTGATGTTTGTCCAAGACCAATCGCTACCGGCCAGACCGCATCGCCAGCCAGCCACCAGGACCGCTAGCACCGCCAGGCCCATGGTGCGGTCGCCCAGGGGGGTCGCCCAGCTCAAGCTGTGGCCTTGTCCTCCGAGCACTGCCGCGGCGTCGAAGAGCCAGATCAAGAGCCCGCCGGTCAGCCAGACCATCTCACCCAGGCTGGCGTCCTTTTCTCCTGTGCGGACCAGGACAAGCGGGCCCACCAAAGCGAGGCAACCGGCCAGCGTCGAGAGGCTCGACAGAAGCGCAAGCGGCGGCCAGGTGAGACGTCCTTTCTGAATCAAGAGGGCAAATCCGCAACCCAGCGCGGCCAGCATGAGGATCGCGCTGCGGACCGGGTGATCCGGCGACCTCGCCGCACCGGCTTCCTTGCTGGAAGAACGTCTGGCACTCATGGAATGCTGTGCATCAATACCGGGGATAGCGATGCGGAGTCTCATCTTTCGACGGGACGATCCCGCTCCGGAAGTGAGATCGACTGGACCTCTTTCGGCCCTGCGCACCAGGGTGTATCAGTCTGACTTTGGGTTTCAGCCGGCTCGCGACCGCTGCTTCCGCACGACCGGCGCGATCGTCAAGAGTGCGTCGCCGCCACGTCCCCGAGCAAGCTCGGGAAGCTTCACAACCGGCCACTGGCTGGTCAGGCCGGGTTTGAGGCCCTTGTTGAATGCCGGTTCGGGATGATAATAAGGCGATGAGCACCCCCGCGCAGCCTTTCGCATTGCCTGAGTCCGCCAACGCCGCAACCGGCCCGGCCCGAAGTCGGCAACCGGTCTGTGGGGAAAGGCAACACTCCACCGCACTAGCGGAGCCCCAGGCTTCCGGTCCGGGTTCTCCGAGCAGCCCTCGTTGCAGGCCAGAACTTCTTGCCCCGGCGGGGGATAAAGCGTGCCTTCTGGCGGCCGTCGAGAACGGCGCCGATGCGGTCTACTTCGGCTTGAAGCGGCACAACGCCCGGATTCGGGCGATGAACTTTGACGGGGCCGAGCTGGCGGAGGTCATGACGCTCCTGCATCGCCGCGGTGTTCGCGGCTACGTGACCCTCAACACGCTGGTCTTTCCCAGCGAGCTGGCGGATGTCGAGTCGACCGTTCGCGAGCTCGTGCTGGCGGGCGTCGACGCGGCCATCATCCAGGACCTGGGTCTAGCTGGCCTCATCCGCGCAGTCTCGGCCGACCTGGAGATCCACGCGTCGACGCAGATGTCGATCACCAGCGAGGAAGGGGTTCGCCTGGCCGCCAGCCTGGGCTGTTCGCGAGTGATCCTGGCGCGGGAGCTTTCGCTCGATGAAATCCGCAAGATTCGCGAGCGTGCCGCGCTGCCCCTGGAGGTCTTCGTCCACGGCGCTTTGTGCGTGGCGTACTCGGGCCAGTGCCTTACCAGCGAGGCGCTGGGGGGCCGCTCGGCAAACCGGGGCGAGTGCGCTCAGGCCTGCCGCTTGCCCTACGAGATCGTCTGCGACGGTGCTCCGGTCGACCTGGGAAAAACTCAATACCTCCTCAGTCCGCAAGACCTTGCAGCCTATGATCTGATTCCCAGGCTGATCGAGCTGGGCGTAGCGGGCCTGAAGATCGAAGGCCGGCTCAAGGCCCCCGAGTACGTGGCCAACATCACCCGCCACTATCGCCGGGCCATCGACGACGCCTGGGCCGGCCGGCCGCTCGCGTTTTCGCCTCGGGACGTCGAGGAGATGCAGCTTTCGTTCTCGCGCGGGTTTAGTCACGGTTTCCTGGACGGAACCGATCACAAACTACTGGTGCGTGGCGACTATGCCAAGAAACGAGGGATCCACCTGGGCCGCGTCGACACGGTGACAGCGGCGGGGGTCCTTTTGAACGTGAGGGCGACCGTGAAGCCGGGCGACGGCGTGGTTTTCGACGGCGACGAATCGGCCGGCGTGCCGGAACAGGGCGGACGAATCTACGAAGTTTTGCCTGCCGCAGGCGGCCGCGTTGAGCTTCGGCTGGGGCGTCACGACATCGTCCTGGCTCAGCTTCATCCGGGTCAGGACGTCTGGAAGACCGACGATCCCGAACTCTCCGGCCGGCTGCGCCGCTCGTTCGAGGGAGGGCCATCCCGGCTGGTTGACCTGGAGCTGCACGTGCTGGCTGAGGTCGGCCGACCGCTGGAGATCGAGGCCAAGACCGCGACCGGCTTTCACGCAAGCGCTGTGAGCTCGACTCCGCTGGAAGCCGCTCGCTCGCTGCCTGCCACCGCCGACCTCTTCCGCGAGCAGCTCGGCCGGCTGGGCGGCACGATCTATCGTTTGAGCACGCTTTCGGCCGACATCCGGGGTGGTCCCATGGTCGCCAAGAGCCTGCTCAACCAGCTTCGCCGCGCCCTGGTGGACCAGCTCGACCAGGCCGCCAGCCCACCCTCCTGGACACTTCCGGCCGAACCGGTGCTTCCCACACTCCTAGCCCCGATCAAGAGCGAGCGAGACCACGCGATCGCCTCGCAACAAGGCTCGACGCCGCACGTCAGTCTGGCCGTCCTTTGCCGCCGGACCGAGCAAATCGAGGCGGCCGCGTTACTGGGCATCCGAACCTTCTACGCCGATTATCAAGACATCAAGGAGTACGCGCAGGCCGTCGCTACCGCGGGCCGCCATGGAGCGGGGATTTTCCTGGCGACGCCACGTATCGAGAAGCCTGCCGAGGCCAATCTTTTCAACTTCCTGGCCAAGCTCGGCGCCACGGGCATCTTGGCACGCAACGCGGGAGGCATCGAGTTTTGCACTCGCCGCTCGATCCCGTTTGTGGCCGATTTTTCGCTCAACGCCGCCAATCCCCTTTCGGTCGCTCTCTTGCGGAACCTGGGAGCACAGCGGGTGACCGCTTCGTATGACCTCAACGCGGTCCAGCTTGTCGACCTGATCGAAGGCGTGCCGAGCGACTGGCTGGAAGTGGTAATCCATCAACAGATTCCCATGTTTCACATGGATCACTGCGTCTACTGTGCCTTTCTGTCTCCGGGAACGGATAGCACCAACTGCGGCCGGCCCTGCGATCACCACGACGTCAAGCTGCGCGATCGCACAGGCGCCCTGCACCCGCTGAAAGCCGACGTCGGCTGCCGCAACACGCTCTACAACGCCGTGCCGCAGAGTGCGGCCGAATACCTGCCACGCCTGGTTGCCCGGGGAGCCAGACACCTCCGCATCGAGTTTCTGGACGAAGACGTGGCCACCGTGCGACGGATCGTCGGCCTCTATCAGGATGCCTTATCCGGCCGCCGCGATGCCCGCATGCTCTGGCGCGAGCTCAAGGCGAGCAATCAGTACGGCGTCACCCGCGGCCCCTTGAACGTGCTCTGAGCGGGTTCGGTCGCGACGTACTGGACCGGCTCGCCCACGTGCCTCTGATGCACCCGCCCGATCGACCACCGTCGCCAGGCGGCCGACGGGTTCGATCACCGTATCGCCAGCAGAGCCTACGGTGCGGCTTCGCAGTTCACAGCCATCAGGGTGTCCCTCTTTCCTGTCGATGGCCGCCGCGGACGTCTTCAGCTCAATTTCCGTTCACCGCCATGGTGTCTTCGCAGCGGGTGTCTTGATCCGCGCTTGGATGTCTATCTACCGGTGAAGGCGGTGATGACGTATGGATCATCGGCCCGCCGGAAGACTCAAGAGCAGGCACCTCCTGAAAGGACACCTCAAATGGGCTTGTTACTTCGCACCCAGGACAGGAAGCCGACCAAGAATCGGATCGCAAGGTTCTTCGGGATTTCGGGCGGCGACGGACCTCGCGCGGGCCGTCCCAGAACTCAGCGCAAGCAGCGGTTTCTCGGGATCGAGGAGATGGAAGGGAGGACCATGATGTCGAACATCCCGGTCTTCACGAGCGTCCAAGTCCCGGCCTACAGCAGCACCGTCTTGCCGCTTGCCCCCATGCAGCAGACAATCGCCGACGGTCATTACGTCCCGGGAGAATACTGGGAGCAGAGCGCCCAGGCCAACTTGACAGCCGGAACGCTGTACGTTGTTTCTGAGGACGTCCAGGCGCAGAACCAGTCGGGCAGTTTCTCGAGCAATACTCCCTCGGGGGTGTTCGTGGACGCGGCCAACGGCGCGCGGGTCGCCTATCAGGATACGTTCTCGGGCAGCACGATCGACCCGGAGAGCGGCCTGCTGACCAACGACAACACCGTGATCTTTCGTGCCCCGACGACCGGGCTCTACACCTTCGGAGTGGGCCATATCTGGTACGGCGGACCCAACGATAGCTACACGCTGACTGTCCGCCCGATCACGCTCGACACCAGTGATCTGGCACCCTCGCAGAACGCATCGGATGCCGCCAAGCTCAACTTCCAGGGGGGCGGGCTGTACGCCTACCTCGACCCCACGAACACGGTGCTGACGCTTTCCGGCCCGACCGGCCGCGGCTTCCAGCTCACCGGCCAGTTCCAGGAGACCGTCTCGCCGGCCGGGCTGGGACTCTCGACCGCGACGATCACGTCGACCGGCTCGTCGATCACGCTCGACTCGGGGGTGGGCCCGATCTCACTTCCCCTGGCCTCCGGCACGAACTTCACGGTGACCACCCTGGCCAACGGCTACAACGGCCTCTTCGGCGAGGTGGCGGCGGCCGGCATCCAGTTCCCGGGCTCCTCGATCATCCAGGACATTTTCACGCCGGTGACGAGCCAGGTTGGTCTGAATTTGGGTGACCTTGGCTTAGGTGCCGAGGCGCCGGGCGTGGAATTCGGCATCGCTTTGGGTGACGATCCGGCCGTCATGGCCAACGACGCGCCGGTGAATCCGGCCGTTCCGTACCTTTACCTGAACGTCGGCACCGGCTTTTCCGCCTCGTTCGGCAAGATCGAAGCGGGAGCGTTGGCAAAGGGAGCGAGTATCGACATCGACCCGGCCGATCCCTCTGTCTTCGTGGATATCAAGGGATTGCCCGTCGTCGGCAACATCAACTTCGGCCTCTCCGAGCACGGCTACATTCCTTTCACCCCCGAGCAGACGCCCAATCACTGGACGGGCAACAGCCTCTACGGCGACGTCTATTACGGAGGGACGCTGAGTATCGCCGAGCTCACTGAGAACGAAGTGCCTGTCTCTATCTCTGGTCAGACGGTCATCAACTTCAGCACAACGGCCGGCCCCTGGACCAGCGGCGTCGCCCAGAAGGTCAAGGACCTCTTCAGCGGCAACGCCACTTTGAGCGAGCTGGAGACCGAGGCCTACGGGTTCAATGGAACTGCTGGCCTGTCGTTTGATGGGGGAGGCGCCGCCGAAATTTCCCTGACGCTGGACGCCGCAACGCTCATCGTCGACGGTCCCGCGCAGGCGATTTACTTCCGGGGCGGGACGGTCAACCCGCTGGAGGGAACGCCTGTTGCCTTCCTCGACCAGAACGCGAATGGCGCCGCTCAAGGGTTCACTGTCGACGGCTACCTGAACTTGAACGGCCAGTTCGACGCCACGCTCTACGGCAACTTCACGATCGACCAGATCGGCCTTTCCGGCACGCTCGATGTGAGCAACACGCAGATCACAGCCAGTGCGTCGCTGGACCTGGGCTTCATCTCCGGAAACGTGAGCGGCACGGTCTACTGGTACGGTGGGTATTCCCTCAGCGGCTCGGTCGATCTGAACGCCTCGGGCGACAACGGCATCCCTGGCGCCTTCGACGTCTACGGCGATGTCTCGGGCAGCCTCAACATCGGGCTTTACGACAGCGGCACGGCCGAGCTTTGGGGCACGGCGAGCATCACTGGTTCGGCCTACGTGGCGGGCAACTACGTCGGGTCGATCAACCAGAGCGCTTACTTCTCCGTGCAATCGAACGTGGGACTGAATGTCTCATCGATCACCAGCCAGGCGGCGAACGACATCAGTTCGTCGATCAATAGCCTGTTGAACACCTTCGAGCAAGACCTCCAGAACGCGGAGCAGACAGTCCAGAACGGCTGGAACTGGTTCTGGAGTGGAAGCTGGCTGTGAGCCGCTCGGCAGATGTCCATAAACCTGCTTTGGGTGCCACGCTCGCTTCTTGGCGAGCGTGTCGCCGTTTTCCTATCAGCACAGGGCAACCTCGAGTCCGGCTGCGATCGACGGGTCGAACTGGCCAATTCACCGTGGGGCGATTAGGGTGAAAGGACAGGGCTAAACTTCGGGCACAAAGCGGGTGACGCGGATGATCGAGGACCGGGGCATCGTCTATCTCGTGGGGGCGGGGCCCGGTGATCCAGGGCTGCTCACAAGGCGTGGGGCTGATGTCCTCGCACAGGCCGACGTGGTCGTTTACGACCACCTGGCCAGTGCATCGCTTCTGGAACTTGCTTCGCGGCAGGCCATTTTCATCTGTGCCGGCAAGTCGAGCGGGCATTGCACGCTCAGGCAGGAAGAGATCAACGAGATTCTGCTTGAGCACGCGAAGGCCGGGCGGATCGTCGTGCGGCTGAAAGGGGGTGATCCACTGGTCTTCGGCCGCGGCGCCGAGGAGGCGGAGTTTCTCTCTCGCCACCAGGCACGCTTCGAGATCGTGCCGGGGGTGACGGCGGCCGTCGGCGTGACGGCTTACGCCGGCATTCCGCTCACGCATCGCGCCTTTTCTTCGGCGGTTGCCTTCGTGACAGGGCACGGTGAGCAGGAAGCCAGTATGGGCCCCGAAGTCGAGGGCGTTCTCCAGGCGTCCCGCGCGCCTCGACTCGACTGGCGAGCCCTGGCACATTTTCCGGGCACACTCGTCGTTTACATGGGAGTGACCCGCCTGGAAGCGATTTGCCGTACCTTGATCCGGCAGGGCAAAGCGGGCGCGACGCCAGCGGCCGTGATCGAGAACGGGTCCCTTCCGGCACAGCGGGTCTTCGAGGGATCGCTGGAAACGATTGCTGATCTCGCCCACTCAGCCGGACTGCACCCTCCTGCCCTCCTGGTCGTCGGCTCGGTGGTGCGATGCCGCGACGCGCTACGGTGGTACGAAGCGCTACCGCTTTTCGGCCAGCGCATCCTTATCACTCGCCCGCTCGAGGAGGGCCGGCGGTCAGCCGCTTCGCTCGAATCGATGGGCGCTGAAGTGCTCCTGGCGCCGAGCGTCGAGATTTTGCCCCTGACGGACCATGGTCCGCTCGACGCAGCGATCGCCCGGCTGGCCGAGTACCAATGGCTTGTATTCACATCGAGTAACGGGGTCCGCTTCTTTCTCGACCGTCTGGAAAAGCAAGGACGCGACCTGAGGGCTCTGGGGCATCTGAAGCTGGCGGCCATCGGCCCGGGTACGGCGCAAACGCTTGGCCAGTTTCGACTGCGGGCTGATCTTGTGCCCGGCGAGTATCACTCGGAGGGACTGGCCAAAGCCCTTGCGGCGCACGCATCGGGGTGCAAGATCTTGCTGGCCCGCGCTGACCGCGGCCGTACTGTCGTGAAAGACGAGCTCGATCACGTGGCCGAAGTCGACCAGGTTGCCGTTTACCGCAATGTGGACGCATCGTCTTTGCCCGACGAAGTGCTCAAGCGATTAGGCGCCGGGACAGTCGACTGGATTACCCTTACAAGCTCGGCCATCACCGCGCGACTGCATGCGCTTCTGCCTGAAGATGTGCATGACCGGATCGGCCATGGTATCAAGCTGGCGAGTATCAGCCCGATCACGTCGCAGGCGGCTGCGGAGCTGGGTTGGAAAGTTGATGTCGAGGCTCCCACCGCGACGTGGGAGGCGCTCATCCACGCAATCGCTGGCGCGTCGAGTCCCTCGCGTGGTCGTTAGCGCAGCTCGAGGATGGTCTCGATTCCTTGCCAAAGCAGAAAGCCGCCGCCAAGGATGAAAAGGATGTCCATCGTGATGTTGCGACCGAAGATGGCTGCCACCAGGTCCAGCAGGAAGATCAAGATGATCAGGCCGGCCACTCCGATCGCCGCATACGTGATGACCTTCTCGGTCTCCATGGCGTGACTCTCCGCTGAGTGTGAGGCACTTCCGACCAGTCCAATTTACCACATCTCTCGAATCGGACGAGTCTCACGCCGCGACGCCAGCAAGCGCGGACCGACCTGCCACGGGAGCCGTGCTTGTTCGGGCATCCCGCGACAGGTCGGTTCTCGATCAAGTGACAACGAGCTGGTCCATCTTCGACCGTCGGCTCGGTCAGCGAACCGATCAACCTTGGCTCTGACGGATGGGGATGGTGCGCGGCTGAGCGGCTTTCCGCTTGGGCAATCGGATCACCAGGACACCGTTCTTGGCCTCGGCCTGGGCGGCCTCGAACTCAACGTCGCTGGAGACCATGACCTGGCGGAGGAATGTGCCAAACCGCCGTTCGCGAACCTGAAGCTGCTGTTCCGGCAGCTCGCCGATCTCCTTGACACCGCGGAGCACAAGCATGTTTCCGGTGATCGACAGCTCGACCTTCGACGGGTCGACCCCCGGGATCTCGGCGACGACCAGCGTTTCTTCCGGTGTTTCGTAGACGTCGATATGCGGGCTCCATCCCGTGGATTCGAGATCCGTGGGAGGAGTCTGTCCACTGCCGCGGCCCTGAGGCTGCAAGTATTCTTCCAGCAGCCGCGCCAGTTCGTTTTGAAGGAAGCCAGGGATGAAGGGCTCGCGACGCCATTGATGCGACCACGCCATGGATAAGTTCCCGTTTGGTGAAGAAAATTGGTATTTTTCTGTCGTTCTTTCCGTTGCGTTACAGACAAGCGCCAGTCCGGCGACCCGGGCCACGATGGCACCAGGCGAAGCTCGATTGACGAGCCGCCCAGAGCATCATGAGCGGATTTCGATCCGCCGGCTGCGAGCGCGGTCGGACTTGGGCAAGAGCAGACGCAGAACCCCGTTCTTAAGCTCGGCGGTGATGTGTTCACGATCGACATCATCGCTCAGGATGAACGACCGGTAGAAATCACCCACGTAGTATTCCTCGTGAACGAGCCGCGCTCCCTCGGGGACAGGCAAATCAATGCGCGCATGCAAGCTCAGGACGTTGTCCTCGAGCTGAATGAAAAGGTTGTGCTCGGTGGCTCCGGGCAAGTCGGCCTCAAGCGTCAGTCCCTCGGGGCCCTCGTGGATATCGATCGGCGGCGTGAACGCGCGGTGCACTTCGCGCTCGGGCTCGGGTGCAGGCCCCTGAGCCGCCGTCTGGGCCGGCTGCGTCCCGACCATCACCCGGATCGAAGGATTCGTAACTTTCATGCGGAACGCTCCTGGTCGTGCTAATGCCAGCACGCGAACTCTCGGTTTCAGCTTCCCGACGTCACGGTGATGTGCCGGGGCTTGGCGTTCTCTGCCTTGGGAAGAGTGACCGTCAAAATACCGCTTGTGAACGCGGCGGACACTTGAGCACTTTCGACCCGGTCAGGGAGCGTGATTGTCCGCGTCCATCGCCCCATGGGCCGCTCCTGGCGGCGATAACTGTCGTCCCTGATTCCTTCGGACCGCTTGCGTTCACCGCGCATGGTGAGCGTCTCACCCGTGATTGTCAGCTCGACGTCGCCGGCAGCCACGCCGGGCAACTGGGCTGAGAGGATGTAACTCTCGCCCGCGTCGTAGACATTGACCGGCGGATATTGACGCACATGACGCTGCGGCTGGAAAGGGTCGATGCTATCGAACAACCGTCCCATCTCACGCTGAAGCTCGCGCAAGGGGTCCCATCGCTCATGCCAGTTCACGCCCTTCATCGAGAAGCCCTCCCTTCATCACTTCGACGAACAAGGTCCTTGACCAGACTGGCTATTGCCCGATCGCAACCGACCATGATACCCAATTAAGGTATTAGCAGAGGCTGTGCCAGTTTGGCTGCTATTCTCGAGAGTCTCCGACCGTTTCTCGTAAATCAATGTTACGTTTAACACTTGCGATCTTCGGATGGATCGGATCGTGAGGGCAGGCCGGGCGGGACGGATTGCCGGCCAGATGCCAAATTAACAGAAATGAACGGCGAGGCATTCGAGGGCGCCAAAATGGCAGCGTTAGCCGACGCTTACCAGGTCACGACAAGATTCTTGAGGACGGCGGTCTCATCAGGTGCCGGCTCGATAGAGAGCCGCTCGGTTAGCTTCTCGGAAGGGTCTAGAAGAACGGGCAACCCATCGACGTAAACCTCGAGGCGCTTGCCATCACGGCGGACGATGACCGGGTGACTGGCTGGGGTGACGTCCTGGGCCGTGACATTCCCTGGGCTTGTGGCCGAATCAGGGATGTGTCCCAGCGGCAGGCCGGCCAGGCGAATCTTCCGCACCGCTTGGGCGGACGCGAGAATCTCGGCTCGCAGTTCAAACCGTTGGGGCAGCGGCAGGGGGAGGAAATAGGGAAGAGGTCGGCCGTTCGCAAGACTTTCGCGGGGGACGGCGACGAACTTCGGGACCCGGAAGACCTTTGCCGGTTGGTCCGTCGCCTGGGCAAGGGCGGCAGCCGGAGGACTGGGATCGAGCAGCCAGAGAGCCATGGTCGTGATCAAGTTCGCCAGGACGAGCACCAAGACAGGTGCTCCCAACGCCCACGATCGTGGCGGCTGGAGCTCCAGGGGGAACGGGCAGTGCAAGAGCATGAGCACCCGCTGCAAGAGCGGGCTTTCCGCTCGGCTCGCCCCGCGGCGATCATCAAGTAAAGGGACTGAGCCAAAGAGTGGCGACATCGGCGAAGACCCAGGGGATGCTGTGGCCATCGCCACCAGCCGCTTGGCGTAGCCGGCCGGCGAGCCCGAGATCATGACGGCGCGCTGGTCCGCGAGGAATTCCTGGTCGATGAGCAACTGGCTTCGCAGCCACCACAGCAAGGGATGGAAAAACCAGAGTGTCTGCGCGAGGCTTGCCTCGGCACCAAACCGCGCGTCCGCCTGGTCGGCGTGCGCCAGCTCGTGGACCAGCATGAACCGTAGCGAGATGGGGTCGAAGCCGGCGTGGTCATACTCGGGTGGGATTAAGATTCTCGGCTGGAAGAATCCGGCCACGACCGGGCGGTTGATCCGGTTTGAAACCCTGAGAGAGGGTAAGGGCGGCTTCGCATCGATCTGTTCGATCAATTCGTCGAAGAGCGCGCGCGTGGCGTCCGCGGGATCGCCGGAGTCGCGGATTAACCGCCTCACTCCCCAGATTCCAACCAAGAACCAGGCCAGCCCGCCCGAGACGCCTGCCAGGTAAAGTAGCGCGATCAACCGCCTGACGCCCCGTCCGCTCCACCAGAATGGCCCTCGGGATGCGGGGTCGGATCGGTCGCTCGAGATCTGATCCGCAGAAAACGTTCCATCGGGCAGACGAGCACGGGTCGGATCGGGCCGCTCTCTCTCCACGACTACCGCCGGTTCCGCAACCGCGATCGATCTCGATGCCCAGCACTCTTCGAGCCGCGGCAGCCAGGATAAGATTCCTGACCGGGGCAGCGGGTTCGATTCGACCAGCGGCAGCATCAACAACGATAGGACGATCGCCGCTCGAGCCAGGACGATCCGGCGGACCGGCTGGCTGCACAAGAGCATCGCCAGGATGACGAACGTCAGGAGAATGGTCGTCGACACAGTGGCGATTATCAGTATCGACGCAAACCGATCGAGGCCAACCCACATTTCCAAGGCCTTTCCGACATCAACAAGGCGATGCTGGCGGAAGAGCGAGATTGCAGTAAGGCTTAAACGGCCTGGTCTTTGGTTGGAGACTCACCGCCAACCAGTGCCGGAGACGGGTGAGCATCACGGGGTGGAAAACCACGTCCGCATGAACGTGCTCTGCCGAGTGTGGCTTCGGACAGGCGGGCACGCTTGCGAAGACGCAAGCATGGCACCCAGAATTCTCCCCCAGTCATTGGACTCTCAACCGCCGAAACACCAACAGCGTAGCTCCCATGCCAGGTGCCACGCTCACGTCCGCGTGAGCGTGCTTCGCCGAGTGCGACTTTGGTCAGGCGGGCACGCTTGCGAAGACGCAAGCGTGGCACCCAAATCCTGCCCCGCGATTCGCGTCTTATCGGCCTCAATACCAACTGGCTGACTTCTCAACCAATGCCGCGTCGGTCGCACGAGACGATGCGCTCGGAGCTGACCACCCCCTGCCCCCTGCCTATTACCAATTCCCGGGCACGACAAGGGCCAGGCAACGTATCCTTGACGGTCCTTTTGCCCGGCCCTTTGTCTTCACTCTTCGGAACATGCTCTTGGCGGATAATGGACGTCACGCATCCTCGGTCAGTTCATGCTTGCGTCCATTGGGATACTGGACCGAAACCTGCTGAGCTTCCTCGATCATGGTGCGAAGCCGGTCCAGATCCTCTGGCGTGGGCGGCTTCGAATCCAAGAGCGCCACCATCATCCGGTCGAGGGCTCCATCGAAGACACGGTCGACGAACCGCCGTGTCAGCTCGCGAATGGTCCGTTCGGACGATTTCTTGGGAATGTAGATGAAAGTCCTACCTTCCACGTTGTGTCGCACCAAGCCCTTCTTCTCTTCCATGATATTGAGCAGCGTCTGCACCGTGCTGTAAGCGACCGGTCCGGCGTCTCTGTTCAAGTCTTCCTGAACCTCCCGAACACTGGCTTTACCCCGAGCCCACAAGATCTTCATGATCTCGAGCTCGCGGTCAGTCACCATCTGAGTCTTCCTCACCACGCCCTCCGCGAAATGACGGGAAAAACGAAAATGATCGTCCACGTAACCTAACGTGGTCAATGGCCCTAGGCAAGCCTAAGCAAATCGGAATAAGCATGCGTGTGGACCGCATATATTCAGGACCGAAGGTACTGTCTCGTCACTGACTGGGGGGTGCAACGGCTCCGCGCAAGGTCGTCCGTCGAGAAATGTTGCGGTGTGAGCGCCAGAGGCCGAAAAGGGCTCTTGGAGGACCTTGACCCTGTTCTCGCCTTAATGAGCGTGTCGGTGGTGCTCGACTCGGTGCAAGCTGGCGCTCTCTGGGTACCCTCGCATCAGTGAGCTGTCGCACTTCACGGACGGTCACCCTCTGGCGAACCAAGAATTGCCGACAGCCTTCGCCCAAGCATGTTAGGAAATTCTTTATGCCAGCGCTGGTTCAAGGGTGATGGATGAGGAAGTGGGTGAACTTGCACCGTTTTTCCGGATGATCCCGCGTTTTCGGATCCAGCGATCGGGAGGCGGCATGAGAACGAGGATTCGAATCGGGCGCCCGTCTGCGCGACTGCTTCGAACGCGGACGGGTCGCCGTATGGCTCAAACCAGCGAAAGGCCTCGGAGCCGAGAGTCAGGATATGATGACCACTCCAGAATCGCGTCAGAAGCTCGACGACGAACGGTCTGAATCGCCGCTTGATCGGTTCGGAGTACGCCTTGTTCCCTGGAGGCTTGTAAGGGACCGTGTTGGTCAGAAGAGCGAACCGGAGCGCCGCTTCGAGGTTGCCGTCGGTTTGGCCAACATGACCTGCCTCAACCTGGTGTGCTCGTAAGATGCCTTGGCGGACGAGCCTGCCACCGGCTCCGACGAGCGGCTGCCCGAGCCGGACCTCGTCTTTGCCGAGGTCGCGGCCCAAAAAACAGACCGGCGCATCGAGCGAGCCGGTGTAGAGAATGGGAGTTAAAGGATCTCGCTGGGCGCGCGAATAGACCGGGAGATCCAACGGGATCGGTTCGCGGGCAGCCTCATGGCCAATCGCTTCGATCAGCGCGTCGATTGTGGTTGCCAACCCAGGGGCCTTTCTGAAATTTTAGGGCTCGCAGTTCCTTCTTAAGCGCAGATATAGGTGCAATCGGACCGAACCGGCAGCTTGGTTGAGTGTCCAGATGTCGTGAGGAGAGTGAACCATCTGGTAGAATCGTGACACACGGCGGGGTGACCGCCTGAGCCAGACTTAACCATGCCGGCAACAGAATAATGACGCGAATCGCTATCTACGATACAACCTTGCGTGATGGCAGCCAGGGTGAAGGGGTGAACTTTTCTCTCCAGGACAAGCTGCTGATCACGTCCCGTCTCGACGCTCTGGGCGTCGACTACGTCGAGGGGGGATATCCCCTTTCCAACCCCAAAGACTCTTCCTATTTTCGTGCCGTGGGCGATCTTCCTCTGCAGCACGCCCGGGTCGCCGCGTTCGGCATGACCCGGCGGCGGGATATCGCCGCGGAAGACGACCAGGGCATGAAAGCGCTTCTTGCTGCGGGAACCCCGGTCGTGACGATCGTCGGCAAGACCTGGGACTTGCACGTGCACGAAGTGCTGGGTGTTTCGCTCGAAGAAAACCTGCGGATGATCGGCGATTCGATCGCCTTCGCCGCGGCCAACGTCTCCGAGGTGGTTTACGACGCGGAGCACTTCTTCGATGGATTCAAGCGCAACCCTGATTACGCACTGCGGACGCTGAAGGCGGCCGAAGTCGCGGGGGCTGCGTGGATCGCGCTCTGCGACACCAATGGCGGCTCGCTGCCCGAAGAGATTGCCGAGGCGACAAGTGCGGTCGGCCGCGAGATCTCGGTTCCGCTGGGCATCCACACCCATAACGACGGCGATCTGGCCGTGGCCAACGCACTGGCGGCCATCCTGTGCGGAGCGCGGCAGGTGCAGGGAACGATCAATGGCCTGGGCGAGCGTTGCGGGAACGCCAACCTCTGCAGCGTGGTGGCCAACCTGGCGCTCAAGTATCCGGACTATCAGGTGCTCTCACCCGGTAAGCTCAAGCACCTCACCGAGGTCTCCCGCTACGTGCACGAGACGGCCAACATGAATTTCCGGCCCGATCAACCCTTCGTCGGCGCCAGCGCGTTTGCTCACAAAGGGGGCATGCACGTGCACGGTGTACGCAAGAACGTTGCAAGTTACGAGCACATCGACCCCCAGTGCGTCGGCAACGAGCGCAGGGTTCTTGTCAGCGAGCTCTCCGGCAAGTCGAACATCGCCGAGAAGCTCGCCGAGTACGGCGTTGAAGAAGATTCCGCCCTGTTGGCCCGCCTCTTGGACCGGGTGCAAGACCTGGAGAACGAAGGCTACCAGTTTGAGGCCGCTGAAGCCTCGTTCGTCCTCTTGGTCGATCGCCTGGCCGACCGCCCCAACCGCTGGTTCGAGCAGCTCGGCTTTCACGTGAGCGTCGCCGGCAAGAACGAGATCGAGCCCCTCACCGAGGCGACCATCAAGCTCCGTGTCGGCAATCACCATGAACACACCGTCAGCGAGGGGGACGGACCGGTCAACGCCTTGGACGGCGCCTTGCGCAAGGCCCTCGATCGGCATTACCCGCGATTGCACGAGATGCACCTGGTCGATTACAAGGTCCGCGTCATCAATGCCCGCGCGGGGACCGCGGCACGAGTGCGCGTAGTGATCGAAAGCCAGGACCAGGACTCGGTCTGGGGCACCGTCGGCGTCTCCGAGAACGTGATCGAGGCAAGCTGGCTGGCGCTTCTGGACGCCTTCGAATACAAGCTGGCCAAGGACGCGCGAGCGAGCGCGCAGAAGCGGAACGCCGCGGTCGATGCATCCTGATCCGACTGTCAGGGACGATTGATCCCGGGAATCTCTTCCTCCTGGAGAATCCGAACCATGACCGACACATCCGCTGGGTCCGACCTGGCCAGACTGACAAGCGCTGAGTTTGCCGGCTATTTCGAGCACTTAGCTCAGCGCGTCGAAGAGGCTGTCCGCTCGGTTCCCGAAGAATCGCTCTGGATCAAGCCCTTCCCGTTTGGTAACAGCATCGGTCACTTGGTGCTCCACCTGACCGGAAATCTCAACCACTACATCGGCGCCACGATTGCCGGCAGCGGCTATGTCCGCGACCGTCCCCGGGAGTTCACCGACCCGGTTCATCCTCCCGTCGGAGATCTCTTGAAGGCGTTTCGCGAGGCCGTGGCGATGGTGATCTCAACCCTGCACGCCCAAGATGAAAAATCGCTTCAAGCTGAGGTGGAAAACAACATGCCGATCCACTCCCGGCTGGGGCTCTTTCTCGTCTGCGCTGCACACTTGAATAACCACATTGGCCAGCTGAGCTATCTCGTGGCCGCCCTGAAGCCGGGCATCGAGCAGAAGCCGCAGTGGTAAGCCAAGACGCACGCCAGGGCTGCTCGGCCAGCTCGTGGGGTGGGGAGGGCCACGCGCATGTCGACGCGACTCGAGACGACTGATCTGGGCCGGCTGCGCTACCACCTGACCGCTCTCCAGCTCGAGGCGATGATCGAGGCGGGAATTTTCCCCGCTGGGGACGATCTGGAACTCTTGGGCGGGGTGCTCTACAAGGTCGTCAAGAAAGAGCCGCACAACTTCGCTGTGGCCCAGGCTGCGGACGCTTTGCGACGACTCTTGCCCGAAGGCTATCACGTTCGTGAAGAAAAGTCTCTCCGCCTGAGCAAGCGAAGCCTACCCGAGCCGGATGTCGTGGTGGCCGTTGGTCGGGCCGGCTCCTATCGCCCGCGACCCCCCGATGCCCGCGACGTGGCGCTGCTCGTTGAGGTCTGCCATCACTCACAAAAGGCCGACTACCAGGACAAGTATCGCCGATATGCGGCCGCTGGAGTGCCGGCATACTGGATCGTCGACCTGCATCGGCGATGCGTCCAGGTCTTCACTGGCGCCGTCGGACGAGGGACGACTGCACGATACTCGGAATCGGACTGCTACGGTGAGGATCTTGCCGTCCCGGTCATGCTGCTCGGCCAGACCGCAGGAGCCATTGCTGTGAAGGACCTGCTGCCGCCTGCGGAAGCTGCCTCCTGAACCATTCTCTATCGAGATGAATCCTGCCGACCGTTGCCCCCCAAAGCGATCTCTATGAATATGCAAGACATCCCCAAGCAATACGACCCCAAGGACGCTCAGGACCGCTGGTACGAGTTCTGGGTGAAAAACGGCTACTTCCATGCCGAGGCGGCCAGCGATAAACCCGCTTACTGCATCGTGATTCCGCCGCCGAATGTCACCGGGGCCTTGCACCTGGGCCACGCCCTGAACAACACGCTGCAAGACATCTTGATCCGCTGGCGCAGGATGCAGGGCTACGATTGCCTCTGGATGCCCGGGACCGACCATGCCGGCATCGCCACCCAGGCCGTCGTTGAGAAGCGGCTGCTCGAGGAAGAGAAGAAAACCCGTCACGACCTGGGCCGTCCAGCGCTTGTCGACCGCATCTGGGCCTGGAAAGACGAGTACGAGAAGCGGATCTTGAGCCAGCTCCGGCTTATGGGCTGCTCGTGCGATTGGGACCGAACGCGGTTCACGCTTGACGCCGTCTGCTCGCGCGCGGTCCGGCGCACGTTTTTCAACCTCTTCAAAGCCGGCAAGATTTTCCGCGGCAAGCGGCTGGTCAACTGGGACACCCTGCTTCGCACGGCCGTGGCCGACGACGAGATTTATTACGAGGAAGTCCAGGGCCATCTCTGGACCATCAAGTATCCGATCGCCGGCTCGAGCGAGGTCCTGCACGTCGCGACCACGCGGCCCGAGACCATGCTCGGCGACACAGCCGTGGCCGTGCACCCGGACGATCCCCGTTACAAGCACCTGCTGGGCAAGATGGTCGAGCTGCCGCTGACTGGCAGACAGATCCCGATCATCGCCGATCCGGTGCTCGTCGACCCGGCCTTCGGCACCGGCTGCGTCAAGATCACGCCCGCCCATGACCCCAATGATTACCAATCCGGCCTGCGCAATGGCCTGCCCATGATCAACCTGCTCAATCCGGACGGAACTTACAACGAAAACGCAGGGCCGAAATACGCCGGGCTGGACCGGATGGTCGTGCGCAAGCGCGTCGTCGAGGACCTCAAGGCCCAGGGTCTGCTCGAACGCGTCGATTCCTACTTGGTGCGCCTGAACCATTCCGACCGCAGCAAGACGCCCATCGAGCCGTATCTCTCGGACCAGTGGTTTGTCCTCATGGGCGACGAACCCGACGGCACGCCAGGGTTCGCCCAGCAGGCCATGGACGCCGTGACCTCAGGCCGGGTCAAGATCCATCCCGATCGCTACGCCAAGAGCTACCTCGACTGGCTGGGCGAGAAGCGTGATTGGTGCATCAGCCGCCAGCTCTGGTGGGGACATCGGATTCCTATCTGGACGTGCGAGACCTGCACCGAGAGCGACCTCTCGCTAGCCTTCGGCGACCGCGACAAGGTCTTCTGGAGGAAGGGCGAATTTTCCCGCTGGTTGATCTGTGCCGAATTCGACCTCGCCGCCGGTGCCCTCGGCCCGAGCCATAGCTTGATCCAGGACCCCGACGTCCTGGACACCTGGTTCAGCTCAGCGCTCTGGCCCCATTCGACGCTCGGCTGGCCTGAGGAAACGCCCGAGCTGGCGAAGTTTTACCCCACGAGCGTTCTCTCGACCGCCCGCGACATCATCACCCTGTGGGTGGCCCGGATGGTCATTTTCGGCCAGTTCAACAAGGGCGACGTCCCGTTCCGCGACGTCTACATTCACCCCGTGATCCAGGACGGCAAGGGCCAGCGGATGTCGAAATCGGCCGGCAACGGCGTCGATCCGGTCGACATCATCGAGATCTATGGCGCCGATGCCTTGCGTTTTACCCTGGCCGCGGGCGCGACCGAGACTCAAGACCTGCGCATGCCGGTCGAGAAGCTCAAGCTGCAGGACGGTCGGACCATCAACACTTCCGAGCGGTTCGAGCAGGGGCGGAACTTCGCCAACAAGTTCTGGAACGTGGCCCGGCTGGCAATGATGAACCTGGAAGGCTTCGACCCGGACCAGAGTTCAGGCGACCTGGGCGCGACGGAAATCGAGGATCGCTGGATCCTCGGCCGGCTCGCCCGCACCGCGAGTGAAGCAACGTCCGACCTGGAAGCGTTCCAGTTCGCCGACCTCGCCCGCCGGCTCCGTGACTTCGTCTGGAACGATTTCTGCGACTGGTACGTCGAGTTAATCAAGCTGCGGCTGCGTGACCCCGACGGAGCAACCCGCGGATCGGCCCAGCGCACGCTCGTCTTCGTGCTCGACGGTCTCTGCCGGCTCTTGCACCCGGTCATGCCGTTTGTGACCGAGCAGGTCTGGCAAGCCCTGAACCAAGCTGCTCCAAGACGGCACGACTCGGCGAGCCTGAACGTCCAAGAAGCGCCACGGAGCGTCTGCGTGGCGCCCTGGCCAGTCTACAGGGGATCACTTGCCGAGCCAGCCGACGAGGCGATTCTCACCCATTGGCAAGAAAAAATCACGGCGCTGCGAAACCTTCGTGCTGAGCGGAACATTCCCCCGGCCGCCAAGATCCGCCCTATCATCCTGGCCCGGGGCGAGGTTGCCGATCAGCTCCGCAAAGGCGTGGCTCACATCCGCAGCCTGGCCGGTGCCGAAACCGTGCAAATCGTCGAAACGGCCCAGCGGCCCGAAGAGAGCGCATCGGCCGTGCTCGCCGACGCCGAAATCATCGTCCCGCTCGATGGTTTGATCGACAAGAAGGCCGAACGCGCCAAGCTCAAGAAAAGCTTGGCTGATCTCGAGCGCCAGATCGGACCGCTGGCGGCCAAGCTAGCCAACGAGGCGTTCGTCTCGCGTGCTCCAGCCGAGGTCGTGCAAGCTCAGCAGGCCAAGCTGGCCGACTTGCAGTCCCAGCAGAAAGCCGTCGCTGCGCTCTTGGCGCAGTGCCGCTGATCGGTCCTCTGTGCGTTGACGGCTCAGCACAGCCCCCTTATGATCGAGATGTTACGATTCCGGGCTGAGTACACGCAACTGTCCCCAAGGACGGCCGCGGGCTCGCCCGGGAATCCGCGATCGTAGGCGAGTCAGAGAGGTGCGCTGCCGTGCCGGTCCAGATGGAACTCATGCGGATCATTATCAATGAGAACAGCGATCAGCATATCATCTTCCTCAAGGAAGTTGAAGGCGAACGGATGTTCCCCATTGTGATCGGCATTTTCGAAGCCTCGAGCATCGACCGGCGCGTCAAGAATCAGGCGACGCAACGTCCGCTGACCCACGATCTTCTGGCCAACACGATCGAGCTCTTAGGAGGCGAGTTGCAGGACATCTACATCAACGAGCTGCGCGAGCACACCTATTTCGCGAAGCTGCGAATCCGCCATGACGCTGAGCTCGTCGAGGTCGATTCGCGGCCCAGCGACGCGATTGCGCTGGCGGTGACCGTGGATGTGCCGATCTACGTGGCTGAGGATATCATTGACGAGGTCGGCCAGTGAAAAACCTCGACCTGCGGTTGGGGTTCTTTCCGTGCTAGCGGCCGACTCACGACTTTCGGAGGGGTGCCAGAGTGGTTGATCGGGACGGTCTTGAAAACCGTTGACTGGCTCCGCCAGTCCGTGGGTTCGAATCCCACCCCCTCCGCTTCTTGGACCGCTATGGTCCGCAACCAACCGTCGGCGCAGAGGAAACTCATGACCCCCGCGCCGGCGGTTCGATTCGGGCAGCGACCTGGGCACCTGCGCGGTTGCCCGCAGCCGGCGTGGCGGAATGGCAGACGCTGAGGACTTAAAATCCTCTGGGCGGGAACGCCCGTGTGGGTTCGACTCCCACCGCCGGTAGTCATGATAAAATCTGGATCAGTTAGGCGGAACACAGCGCGGCAGCCTGCGTAGTCCAAGGGGCTAGCTCGGCAATAAACCTACGCAAGTGCAAGGAGCCACGTGGCAAGTCGCTCGGCTGGCGTGCAGGCCTGGCGAATCAATTTACCGAAAGCTATCTAGGTCAGCTCGGGCCTCCCCTGCGAGCTGGCACGAGCCCCATCAGCGATCTTGCTGATCTGCTCTTCTTGAACGGGATCGCGACGATCCGCATGCACAGCGGGTCGAGGAGAAACGGACCCATGCAGATGCCGTGCCAGTTCTCAAGCCGCACGCCGCTCTGCTCCTCGGTGAAGTCGCACCGAACGTAGCCGGTCAGAACGCCGCTGACGATCGTGCCTTGCGTTCCAGTCAACCGGTAAGCCGTTTCAGGGGACAACCGTGGCGAACGTCTTGAGCTGCGCCGGTGGCTCGTCCTTGATGTCGGTCTCGATGGTCAGGACGGCGTGCTGGGGACCTGGCTGATTGGGAGCCTTGTAAGTCAGCTTGACCTGATGGACGGTTCTGGGCCCTGTCTCGGTTTCGGCCGGATCGAGCTGTTCCTGGCTGGGCGAGAGGCGAGTGATCGTAAACGGCTGGGCAGACCTCACCAGTACCGTCTTGGAGATCGACTGACCGGACCGCACGCCCCCGAAGTTGATGATCGACGGCGTAACGGCAAGGGCGCCTTCCACGTTGGCCACGACCGAGATCGGAATCGTCGGACTGGCTTGATCGTTGGTCAGCAGAGTGATCTCATCTCGGAAATAGCCGTTGGGGATCCCCGGCTGGAGCGTCGCGGAAAGGGAAAAGTTGATCTGGCCGTCGGCTGTGCGGGACAGCTCGCGCAGCTCGGCCTTGACCCTGGACGTTTGGGTCTTCATCTTCGTGACTTCCCAATCGGACCGTCCTCCCGCGTAGGTGAGTGCTAGCGTTGCCGGCGGCATCTTCTGAGCGCGGCGGACGATGCCGAAGTCGATCTGTCCCGGGCTCATCACGATGTCGCCGCGGATGAAGCAAGTCAGGTTCAGCTCGACCTGGACGAACGAGGGTTGATCGAAGATGAGCGTCAGCCCCGATGGCTTGTAACCCAGGAATTTGGACGTGTCGATCGTGGCTTCGATCGCCGTCTGCGTGCCGGGAGGAATGAGCTTGGCCCCGACCCGGACGTCCGTGCAGCCGCACTTGGTCCGCCAGTCGGAAATGCGTATATCCTGATTGGTCCTGTTGGCCAGGTAAAACGTATGGCGGATCCGAGAGCCACGTGCCACCGTTCCGAAGTCGAAGGCCCGCTCGGGCAGGGCCGAGGCCACCCAGTCCAGGTCCTGCCCCCACACCGAAGCGCCCGAGACGACCGTTCCCAGTAGCGCGATGAGCATCATCCGACGCATCAGCCCGACTCCTTCAAAGCATCGTTGCGGCACCCGCGCTGCCCTCGCCGCAGGCATTATCCTGGCAAATCTTGGGTGGCCACCGCTCTGTCACAAACACCCGGATCGATCCAATTGTAGCAGAATCAATGCCGCTTGCGACCATCAGTTCTCATCCGTTCACCCCGACACGATTCCGCAACTGGCCTGCTACATACAGAGCGAGTGACGCCGCGAGCTTTCGCGCCCTGGCAGATGGCTCATCGACCGCCGGACCTCAGATGCTTAATAAAACCGCTTGCCGGCCTGAATGCTCATCTCATGCAGGGAGGGTCGTGCGGGATCTGCGTCGCGGAAGAGCGAAAAAGGGCACTGGTGCTTCGGCAACGCAGTCTGCTAGGATCATGTGTCATGGTACTTTTCGCTCAATCAACCCTGGTCTCGCCGGTCTTACACCCAGTTCTGCTGATCCGCACAGGTGATGCATGCTCAAGCCCTCGGTTCAGATCCACGAGCAGGACGGGATCCTGATCGCGGAGTTCTGGGATTGCTGGCGGTTGGACCCGGCCCCGGTTCTGGAGCTGCGATCGCGGTACCAGGCCCATCTCGGCAAGCAGGGTCGGCCCGAGATCGTGATCGATCTCTCGGGAATTGGGTTCGCGGGATCATCGGCGCTGGGAATTTTCGTGGCCCTGCACCGCGAGGCGCGCTCGCGGGGTGGCCGCTTGATCTTTTGCAACATCGAGCCGACGGTCGCCGAAGTCTTCCGGGTTAGCAAGCTTTCGCCCCTCTTCGAGTTCGTCACCGACCGAGCGGCTGCCCTGGAATCGATTGCCCAGGGGCCGAAAGCCAGTTCGGCCGGGGGGGCGAGCGGCGGCGGTCCCGCCACGGGGCAAGCTCGTCCAGCGCCCGGAGGTCTCGCCGGCGCCGGACGGTTGCGGAAACGAAGACCTGAGTCCGGCACGCCGTGAGCATTCTGTGCCCGCCGAGCGTTCGCACGTGCATCACTCGCGTTCATTCAGGGCTTTAGCCATGACGTCCTCCTCGCGAATCCAGATGCATGAGGTCGATGGCATCACGATCGTTCGCTTTAACGATCAGCAACTTTCCGACGAGCGAACCGTCCGCGAGGCCGCCGACCAGATCGCCAACAACTTGCCCGGCGACGGGACGCCGATCAAGCTCATCGTCGATTTTTCCGGCGTGACTCTGCTCTCCAGCGGCGTCCTCTCGAAGCTCATCTCGATTCAGCGAATGGTTGAGACGACCCGGGGTCACATAAGGCTTTGCGAGCTCTCGCCGGTTCTCCAGCAGGTCTTCCGCATCGCCAACCTCGACCGTCTCTTCAAAATCGATCGCGACCAGCGGACTTCCATCGAGGCCCTCACGTAACCCTCGCCGCCCCCGGGTTAGCTTTCCCCCCGGATGAGCTCACTCCAGCGCGCCACCAAATGCGCGGCAAATCCCGAATCGATCGCCTCGGCCGCCCTTTTCACGACTTGCGGCAGCGTCACGGGATCCACCGTCCAGAGAGCGGCCGCGGCATTGGCCAGCACGACCTCGCGTACCGGTCCCGGCTCGCCGCCGAGCATTCGCGCGATGAGCTCGGCGCTGTGCTCGGGACCGCTGACAGTCAGCTCGCCGGCACGCACTCGTACCAGACCGAAACGATCGGGCGTCCAATCCTCCTCGCGAATCGTCTCTCCCTCGACGATCAAGACGTGCGTCGGCCCATCCAGCGTCACTTCGTCCAGGCCGTCGGAGCCGGTGACCACAAGCGCCCGGCGGACGAGACCCGAAGCGGCCAGAACCTCGGCCATTCGCCGAGCGTCGCCCAGGCTAGGAACGCCCACGAGCTGGTGCGTCGGTCCGGCTGGATTGCAGAGCGGCCCGACCAGGTTGAAGATGGTCCGGAACGGAAGCTGCCGCCGCAGCGGTGCGACCGCACGCAGACCCGGATGAAATCGAGGTGCGAACAAGAACGCGATCGAGAGCTCATCCAGCGAGCGCCGCATGACGGCAGGCTCGACGTCCACGGCCAGGCCCAGCGCGCCGAGCACATCAGCACTGCCCGTTTTTCCTGACGCCGCCCGGTTGCCGTGCTTGACCACCGGGACGCCGCAGGCGGCCACGACGATGGCCGCCGCGGTCGAGACGTTGACGGTATGCGCACCGTCGCCGCCGGTGCCGCAGGTATCCAGAGATGCCCCGCGATCCGGCCCTACGTCAAAGGGGATCATCCGCCCGCGGATAGCCCGCACGGCCCCCAGCAGCTCCGCGGCGGATTCGCCCTTGCGATGCAAGGCGGTGAGGAGAGTCCGAGTAAATTCATCGGCCGCCCGGCCGTCGAGGACCGACGCGATCGCCTCGTGGCACTCCGCCGCGGTCAGCGATTCTCCGGCCTCCAGGTGCGCGATGGCCGGAGCCAGGGGATTCTCGCTCATCAGGGCACCCGGATCGTGTACCGCTCAAGCCCCTCGCGGCCGCGGCGATCGAGGCTGACAATCAGCGGATCGTGCTCGACTCGCTCGTTGATGAGCTTCACGGCGTCCTCGGCCGACCGCACGGAATGGTCGTTGATCTTGGAGATCACGTCATTGAGCCGGCAAATCGTCGCCAGCGGACTGTCCGGTTCGATGGCGACAATCATCGCACCCTGCGTCGAGTCCGGAAGGCGGGAGCGGAGGGCAAGCTGGGGATTGACCGTGACCAGCTCAAGCCCCATCGCGAACGAAGAAGTCGCCTCGGGACGGCCGGGCCGTCGGACCAAATCGGCCGCATCGGCACCACCAGGGGCTAAAGCCTCAGGTGCCCCGGCAATCGTCTGCTCGCGGTCGCCCACGGTAATGGAAAGCTGGAGCTGCTTGTGATCGCGCCAGATCAGCACGTCCGCGAGCACCCCCACCGGAGTCATGGACACCGTGTTGATCAGGTGGTTGAGGTCGTTGATCTCGACGCTGCCGAACCGAAGGATCACGTCGCCGTCGCGCAGTCCACCGCGGGCCGCGGGAGACTCCGGATAGACCTTGGCGATCCAGGCTCCGTGCGGCCGGTCCAAACCCACCGCCAGCGCGTCCTCCAGGCGGAAGTCGGGCTTAAGATCGACCCCGAGCGCCCCACGGGTCACATGGCCGCTCTTGATCAGCTCGTTCATGATCCAGCGCGCCAGGTTGATGGGTATGCTGAAACCGACTCCCTCGTTGCCCCCGCCGTTGGAAGCGATCGAGTTGTTGATGCCGATCACCTCGCCCCTCATGTTGACCAGCGGACCGCCGGAATTGCCCGGGTTGATCGCCGCGTCGGTCTGGAGAAAATCCTGGTTCTTGACGTCCTGAAGCTCCTCCATGTGCCGGCCTCGGGCGCTGATGATGCCCTGGCTCACCGAGTGCGTCAGGCCAAATGGGCTGCCCATGGCCACAACCCATGAGCCGACTGTCGCCAGGTCGCTGTTGCCCAGCCGGGCCGAAGGGAGATCGTCGCGGTCGAGCTTGAGCACCGCGATGTCCGCCTCGCTATCGTTCCAAATCCGCTCGGGCGAGAGCGCACGGCCATCCTGGAGGAAAATACGTATTTTCTCCAGCTTTCCCCCTTCGACCACATGATGATTCGTCAGCACGTACAGTCCCGGGGCCATATCGCACCGCACGATGACGCCTGAGCCGGTCTCCTCGAACTTGCGCAGCCGCTGCCCTTCCTCATGCCGGGTCGTCTTCTGGGCCACAATGTGAACGACCGTGGGCGAGACCGCCTTCGAGACCAGCTCGAACATCCGATTGACATGCTCGAAGCGCTCGTATTCTCGGGCCAGTTGATCGTAAATCTCACCGTCATGCCGGCGCACCTCGGCCACCGTCTCCCGGGCCTTCTCGCCGGCTCCCCTGACCGCCCCGACCTGGGCCGAGACCACACGCCCACCCTGGCCCAGCGAAAAACCGAGCGCCAGCCCAAACGAGAGCGCACCACCGACCAGCATGACCGACGACAAGCGTGACACCATACACCAACTCCACGCCGAACCAGAGAGGGCGGAGCAATGAGTTCGGCCACCATCGGTTCTCGACCCGAGGCGTCGCAGCATCCACCACAATATACTGCTCGTTCGAAGAACCTGTCAAAGAACGGACAGCGAGCCCGGGACGCCACGCTGGGATGGCGAGCCGCCAAATGTGTGCGTGACAGTGTGACGCATGGTCCAGCTCACACCACAACATGACGATAGGTTGCGGCCGGAGACGAGGTTGGACATCATACTCGACTAATGAGCAGGCACCGCTCCGTCACCGAATCTCGAGTGTGGTTTCTCCAGAACCCGGCTACGTTCGATATGGCGTCCGGCGTCTCCGGAATCCATCCCCTCGAATTGCGTATGGCGTCCTTGTAACGGAACCGGGGACACCATGCCTGTTTTTTGGAGTTAGGTATGCTGCCCCAAAACGCTGGATGATTGATGACTGGGATAACTGCATCTCTGGGCGCTGGATGATTGCATCTCTAGTTTTGGCAGGGAGCACGACCTTGGTCCCGCACCTTGTCCATTCGGAGTTCCAATGGCCCACCCATCCAAGCCCTGGTGATCGAGAGCACCTGACGCCTGGTTCGTGAATCTCAAAGGCAAGAGGCACCTACTGGCCAAGGGTAAGGCCAGCCGGGGAAACGCTTACCGCGAATACCTCCGTATCGCCGTCCGGCTCAGCCCCTCGTCGCCGCCGCCATCGCCGTCGCTGGAACCGCCGCCGCCTTCACAGGAACCGCGGAAGCGGCCCTTACCAGGATCTGGTCGCGGGCATCGGCCAGCGTGAAGGCCACGCGCGTGGCCCCGACTCCGGAGAGCCCCTCTGACGCCGCGTCGCTGACTTCCTCACCCCACCGCCCCACCACGATCGGCAGTCCTGCGAACCGCGACCGGAGCCGGCGAACCTGGTAGCGGGCCTGCGCAAGGGCCTCCGGAGGCAGGTGCGACAGGATGACCATCGCCGGGGACGCTTCCGCCACACGCTCGGCAAGCTGCATCGGCGAGCCGGCGCCCTCGAGAATCACGAGTGTGCACTTCGAGGGGGCGAGGATCTGTCCCAGCATCCGCAGCGCCAGGGCGTCGGAGTTGCCGCTCGCCGCCACGCCCGCGACCTCAAACGGTGGCGACGTCGGTGTTCCATTGACCCGACCGGGCTCGCCTTCGCCCGACCCGGCAGCGGTCTTCACGCTGATCTCCTCGGTCCCTTCCAGGTCGTCGAGGATCTCACCGATGACCCGCCGGATGAACGCCATGTCGCTCTCCTCCAGCTCCCCCCGCGCCGCGTCGCGACCGGCGCGCGAGAGGGCCGGGACCAGCATCTGATCGAAGACCTCGGCACGAGGACGCTCCTTCAGGGCGACTTCGACGACGGCGGTGGCCCCGTCCTGGTCGAGCGAGACGAGCCGCTGGTAAAGCCGGGTATTCTGGTCCAGCTCGGCTTCCTCGCCCAGGAGCGTCGCGAAGAAGCCCAGGCTCGGAACGTACTTGCCCAGTACCGCCAGGCAGAGCGTCAGGGGCGTCGACAGCAGGGTGCCGAGCAGCCCCCAGAGCCACGTCCAGAACATCGCCGCGACCAGAAGTCCAAGGGCCGAGACCCCCGTGGTCTTGCCGTAGATGACTGGCTCCAGATAGTTCAGCGCCACCTCGACCGCCCCGAAAAGTGCGACGACTTCCAGGGGCTGCCTCCAGCCGGGGAAGTGCGCGACCGAGAATACCAAGGGAAGCAGAAACGCCGCCGCCGCCCCCACGTAGGGGATGAACCGCATCATCGCCGCGAGACAACCCCAGAGCACCGCGTAGGGCACGCCGATCGCCCAGAGACCCAGGCCGACGATCAGCCCGTACCCCGCGTTGACCAGCGTGATCATCGCCAGGTAGCGGCTGATCCGCTGGCCAATCTCGCCCATGGTCCGGGTCGTGAGGTTGATCCGGCGCTGGCCGAAGAGCTGGACGATCCGGTCTCCCACGTCCTTCCGGTTCATGAGCATGAACAGGACCAGGATGAGCACGAAAGTACCGACGCCGAGGAACTCCATGGAGGGGCCGACGGCCGATTGGAGACGCTGCCGGAATGTGGGCTGTTCGACGACCCGCACGTCCATCGCCTGGGGCCCCGGGACGACTGGCGTGTCGAGCGACTTGAACACGTCCCCGGCGACCTTCTGTGCCCGAGAGAGCACAGTGTCTTCCGACGGCTTCAGGAAGTCCACTTTCTTCTGGATTCTCTCCTGATAGCTCGGCAGTTGGTAGGCCAGTATGGAGAGCTGCCGCACGACGACGAAGCCGATCCCGCTCAGGCACCCGAGCGCGAGTACGACCGTGAGGAGGACCGCGATGGCCCGCGGCACCCGACGCCGCTCGAAGAATCCCGCAAGTGGCGCCAGTGCGAAGCTGAGGAGCACCGCCAGGGCCAGGGGTTTCAGCACCTCGGCCGCCAGCGACATCGCGGCGATGATCGCCAGGATGAGGAAGGTCACGACGGCCGGATGGTCCATCGGTGACTTGCGTTGAGCGTCCATAATGACGTTCCTGTGCGGGCGACCTGGATTTCACAGGTCGGCGAGGAGGCCGGCATACTGCTGGCGCTTCCCGGCGATGCTCACCCGGCGAATCGCTCATGAATCATCTGCCGGGGAGCCTTCCGGCGGGACTCAACGAGCTCGGATCGCCAGACCGGCGATCAGCCCAGCAACGAGGCCGATGCCGAAGGCCGCGATCACTGTCTCCGTCGGGTGGCGGCGGACCAGACCCTCGGCACTGTCATAGCGTTCCCGGATCTGGTCGCTCACCTGGTGGGCGTACTGGCCGGCGGCCTCGGTCGCATGCGCGACGGCCGATGAGCCGCGCGAGGTCATCTCGGAGAAAAATTCCTCGATCGCCTCACGCCCCTCGCCGGTCTTCTGCTGGATCCGGCCGAAGAGTTCCTCGACATTCCCCTCCTGCACCCTGAGGTCGTCCTCGGTCAACTGACTCCAGCGCTGCCTTGCCAGACCGCAAAGGTGATCCCAATCTCCTCGAATCGTTTGCATGTTGATCGCCATGGTCGTTGCACTCCTTGTTGCGGGATCGGCCGGTGCGATTCCAGCCCCCCTGGTAGATTTCGAAATGAATGTCGATGAGCTGCTTGGGCCCACGCGCGCCCTGCGCGCGGAAGTCATCACAAACGACGACGCGCGTGCGAGCGTGCGCTGGCGCTGGTGACAAGAACGGTCCGGACCCATGCCAGGTTGAGCCACAGTTGCTTGCGCGAGCGGCGGAAGCTGTCGAAGCTGTGTCTGAGCCGCATCCCGCCCACCCCCGCCACCAGTCCCCCCAGGGCCATCGCCGCTCCGGCTGTCAGGAGCATCCCCCAACCATGGTGGATCTTCAGTGCTAAGGCGAGCAGCCAGCCGGCGGCGAAGAGGGCCACCGGGACGCTGGCCATGATCACGGCGAGGCCCACCCCTGTCAGCAGGATCGGAATCGCCGACTTCCGGGCGGCTTCCCTGAAGTCGGCGGCTGCGAGCTGTGCCTGGAGTTCGACAAGAGACGCGAGGTCGTCGACGAACTCGGCGACACCGTCGTATTCCGCCGAACTGGAACCGGGCACACGAGTTGCCCCGCGAACGTTCTCGGACGCTTGATCAACCATCCCAGGATGACTCCTATGCCAAGCGCGATACCCAGAGCTTTCACGGGTTCTCTGGCCACATAGCCCCTCACCATGTCTCTCCCCTCGGCCAGCCGCTCACGAGCGACTGCCACGTCTTGGCGCGCCATCGCCCTGATCTCTTCTAATTGAGGAGTAAACTCCGCTTTCGTGCGCGGAGTAAACCCCGCTTTCATGCCTTGCTCATGGTCGTTCATTGTCCTGACCTCCAAGAACTCGGTTTCAATCAAAGCCACTGCTCCGACTGGATGTCTTACCGCTCCACGCGGCCTATCATGCCGCCCCGCTCGCCGGCCGACGGAGCGAGAGTGAGACGGTCCACTGTCCTCGTCGGGTATTGCTGTTCGAGCCAGCGCAGCAGGTAATTCTGGCCCGCACGGACGGCCACGGGGAACAAGATGTCCCACGCAGTGAACAGGAGATTCTGGCCGATCCTCGACCGGTCCTGACCCTTGGCTCTGAATCCCGCGACGGGTTTACCAGCCGTGGTTCCATCGGTCAGGCTCGCGATATCCGCCGTGACCCTCTGGCGACTTCCGGTGTAGACCAGGTAGCCCGCCACAGCCGCCGCGCCCACGGCAATCCAGGGATACGTCCACGCGTACCTTCCCCAGTCAACCACAGCCTCGGCGCCGGCGACGGATTCGCGTACGTTTGTATGCAGCTCGCGGCGAATCACGGCCATCCGTTGGTAGATCTCATCCATATCATTCGATCCCGTGGCCACGGTTATCTCCCTGCGGGTTGCCGAAATCTGCCCAGACGGTGAAACCGCCCCCTGTGCTGGGAGGGCGGTCGCTATCACGTTCTCACCTGGGGGTCTTGCCGGTCTCGCCCACGTAGTTCGGCGGCGGGTTATCGCCGCTTGATTTGACCTTAGTCTCCGAGGTCGTGGTGGTCGTCCCACCCGGCGTCGTGATCGTTTCCGTCCTCCCCGACTTCGACTCCTGGCTGCAGCCGACCAGGCCGACGGCTGGGAACAAGAGGAGGGCGAGAATCAGGGCTGCTGACAGAGTCCGTTTCATGAGTTTCTCTCTTCTGAAGCAACGAGCCATTGTGTCCAGGCGGGCCCACGATGAGCCTGCCCACCTCAACGAAGATCAAGCAGCCGACCCCCACCTCCTGCCAAAGATCAGCGAGATCACGAAGAGGGCCAGGAAAACAAACAGCAGAACCTTGGCGATCATCGCGAAACTGCCGGCAATGCCCCCGAAGCCGAGGATGCCGGCGATCAGGGCGAGGATCGCGAATGTGATGACCCACCCGAGCATGGAACACTCCCTTTTCATGGAAAAGCTTGGTACTCACCGCGGACGGGGACCACCCCCAGGCTTCGCAACGAGAAGGATCTTAATGTGACCGCCTCGGCTAGACCGGATCCAACTCACCTTAGAGGCGCCCCAGAAGCACGAGGATCAGCACGATCACCAACACCAACCCCAAGCCGCCGCTCGGGCCGTAGCCCCAGTTCCGGCTATATCCCCATGTTGGAAAGGCGCCCAGAAGCAACAGGATCAAGACAATCAGCAGGATCATACCGAGACTCATTGATCACCCCTTTCGATGGCTGAAACCTCGTGGAAGCCCCGGCCTTGAACGCCGCGGCAAGCGAGACAAAAAAGCCGACGTGGTGGAATACCCAGGGGTATTCGACCGCGTCGGCTTACTCGTCAACGAGCCCCCCGGCCAAGCCGGGTTGCCCTTTATCTAGTCATCCGACAAATTCAATTCAGGTTTTCATCAGAGCCGAACACGAATCGACACGGGCTCCGTCACTACATTCATTGTCCTTCGCGAGAAGCGAAAAGCAAGTGAGTTCTTTTGCGTTTTCTTGTGCGATGGATTTGTGAGATCCCGACCCGGTGGAGGCCGGCCCGCAGAGGAGCCGGGCCCCCTTGGCTCTTGGAAGCAAGGGCGTTCAGCGGCCTGCGTCCTTGATCTTCTCGCCGACGTTGTGCACAACATGCTTAGTCTTCTCGGCTACGTTGTGCGCGGCGTCCTTGACCTTCTCGCCGACATCGTGTGCCGCATCCTTGGTCTTTTCGGCGACCTTGTGCGAGGCGTCCTTGACCTTCTGCCCGACGTTGTGCGCCGTGTCCTTGACCTTCTCGGCCGCGTCGTGAATTCCTTCCTTCACTTTGTCACTCGTGTTCGACATGAGCTGTCTCCTGATTCGATGGTGGGAATCATGAAAAAAGCCCTCCCACGCGAATCTTCGCGAAGCAGGGCCCCCTTGACCTTCAACTCCCCACCCCATCGTAAGCGGGGGAGCTCAAATCTCATTACAGATCAAACACTTCCAGATGTCAATAGGTTTCTGGTGAGTGCGCGATTCCGTCCTCCGGCGAGAAGCCGGCTTTCGGCGGTCTCAATCCCCGGAGTTCGGATCCAGGGGATCCACGAGCCAACGAGAGCTGTTCCAGTTATAACGGCGGCGGCGAACCAGTCCCTCCCCTGCCAGCAAACCCTCGCACTCTCCAGGGAGATGGGAGTTGCGTTCCGATCTGCTCATTTCTTATTCTACAGGCCCCAAGCGGGCCAGTCCTGGTCCTGGTCGTCGTGCTGCTCGAGGGCTTGAACGGGCGAAGTCATCTACCCTGCTCCTCGGCAGGAACCGAGTCCGCTCATTTCTCGGAGCTTTACCACTCGGAGGAGGGAAGCCGACCCGGAAGCATTTTGTAGGCTCAATCCTCGGTCCCGGCGGGCCGGGCCGCTGAGCTTGGAGGTTTTACCCATGACAGGATCTTCTGAACGGGTTCGAGAAATCACCCTGCGATTCCTCGCCACACCGACCGACATAAATATCTATGGGAAGGTCCACGGTGGGGCGGTCATGAAGTGGATGGACGAGGCGGGTTATGTCTGTGCCGCAGGGTGGAGTGGGTATCCGTGTACCACGGTGTATGTCGGTGGTATTCGCTTCCATAAACCCATCCAGATTGGGAATCTTGTGGAAGTGCATGCTCAACTGATCTATACGGGGCGAACCAGCATGCACATTGCGGTGAACGTGCGTAGTGGCGATCCGAAAACTCGTCAGTTTATCCCAACGACTCATTGCGTGATCGTGTTCGTGGCGTTGGATGAGAAGGGGACACCTCTGAAAGTGCCCGAATGGGTACCTAACGCTGAAGACGATAAGAGCTTACAGGCGTATGCCGAACGGTTGATGGAGTTCGGGAAGCAACTTGAACGGGAGATGCAACCCTACTTGGATAGGACGATGAAGACAGAGCATGAGTAGGAGGCATCATCAGCCTCCATGGCGTTCAACGACCGCTTGACCCTCAGGCGCGTGGTCCCGGCTCGGCAAAGCTGGGCGGCCGATGCTGCTGGTGCGATCGAGCTTGGAAAAGACGCCCATCAGCTCAACGGGCACGGCAATCACCACGGTGTTGGAGGCCGTTGGTCCCAGGCCGTCGATGGTTTGCAGGGTGCGCAACTGCATGGCCCCGGGGCTCTCGGCCATCGTCCGGGCGGCGGCGGCGAGGTTGATGGAAGCCTCTTTGTCGCCCTCGGCCTTGGTGATCGTGGCCCGTTTCTCACGCTCGGCCGAGGCCTGCCGCGACATCATCTTCTTGAGCTCCTCGGGCATGTCGACGTCCTGAATCCGCAGGCCCGTGACTTCCAGGCCCCATCCCTTGGTGTCATGCTCGACATGGGCTTCAATCGCCTTGGCGATCTGCTCCCGTTCGGTCAAGAGCTGGTCCAGGGACCCCTGGCCGATGACGTCACGAAGCGAGGTCTGGGCGAACTGCAAGATGATATTGCGGTAGTCCTGCACCATGATGATCGCGTCGGCGGGGTTCACGACCCGGTAGAACAGGGCAGCGTCGATCGTCACCGGCACGTTGTCGCGGGTGATCACCTGCTGCTTGGGAATGTGGACTGCCAGGATCCGCGTGTCGATCATCCGGACCTGCTCGATCAACGGAATGATGAAGAACAGGCCCGGCCCCCTGACGTCCTTGAACTTGCCCAGCCGGAAGACGACCGCTCTTTGCCACTGCGCGGCGAGCTGAATGGTAGAGGATGTGATCACGTCAGCGAGCAGCCAGAGGATCCCAACGACGACGGCGAGGACAGGGTTGATTGTCCAAAGCGATGCGACGATTCCCCCACCCACTAACAGCAAAATCACAAACACAAGTGCAGAGATGTAGTTAACCATGGATATCCCTCCACTCCGGCAGATCCATGCCTCCAATCGACGCTCGTGCGGCGACCGCTCCGAGACAGTGGGAGGCGCAGGATTCAGAAGTTCGACTTGTTCTTGACTTCGCGGACCTGCGGGGCCTGGATCAAAGTGAAGAGCACGACTTCCTCGCCGGTCACGGTGCTGATGTCATGGTGCAGGCTGCGCACTTTGACGCCGGTAATCTCCTGGACCATCGCCTCCATGAGCGGCCGAGCGGTTTCGAGCAGATGGGTGCGGACTTGCTTGAGCAAGTCCCTCCCCTTCTCGGCCGGAAGCGACTTGACCAGATGCTGTTCGGCGGCTGTCAAGACGCCCTGGAGCCGCACTACGACCAGATCATCGATCAAGTGCGTGCGAATATCCTTGGGCCCGCGGCCCATGTACTCCAGCTCGAAGCGACTCATGCCCTGGCAGATCGAGGCTTCGATCTCGCCCTGCGTTTTCATGCTGGCCTCCAACGCGTCCGCTGTCGCCGACACGAGGCTACGCCTCGGTCCGCTCCGCAGTGCGACCAAGCCCGGCTCGCCCGTACTCGGGCCATGCCGGGTTCATCGTACAAGGGAACAAGAAAAAATTCACTTGCTATTTTCGTCTCGCGCAGGACAATGAAAGGAGTGAAGGAGCCTGGAGAAACCTAACTCGGGCTCCAGTCAGATCGTAAATGGAAATCGTCGGACGACTAAGTGAAGAGCAGCCCGGCTGCCCCGGGGGGCTCGTCAACGAGTAAGCCGACGTGGTCGAAGCCCTGGGGGTGTTCGACCACGTCGGCTTTTTTTTTCGCTTGCGGTGAC
>JBKQMU010000230.1:0-3215 GCA_052146555.1 Isosphaeraceae bacterium | reverse complement strand
AAAGTCGGGCCGGGGCAAATACGCCAGCCTCGGCCCGACTTTCAGAGGGGGATGATCTCGGCCGCCTTCTCAGGATGTGTTGCAGCACCCAAGAGGGACCCCTCCTCGAATAGAGCGCAAACCATTGACATCGCACATAAAGATGCTTCATTGGTGGAGTCACGATCGATGCCCATCGGGACCCCACCCTCATTCGCCTTTTCACTGTTACATCAAAGTGCTAGACGGGATTTTGTAAGGGGTCCCACTCGGGTGCTCAAACACAGTGCTGCGACCGCAAGCCGATAGCCGATCGCCCGATAACCGCTTCGGCGCTTCGCCGCCATTCGCGCGAGCACCGGAACATTCTTGTCGACATAGTCGTAGATCACGACCTCTCGCTTAGCCCGCGCTCGGCGATCATTCGGATAGCGACGATCGTCTTGCCGAACGCCGTCTTCGCGGCGAGAACGCCGGTCTCACGCGGCGCCAGAGCCGCGACGGCAAGTTCCTGCTCAGGGCGCAATTCACCGACGAATGAGATTGAAATCTGCTCGTCGGCGACGCGATGATCTTCGATCGAGACAGCTATGCCGAGCGACGTCAAAAGGCCGCGGATCGCACCGAAGCAACCGCGAGGCAACGCGACATGACGGCTCGTCATTTCGGCGCAGGATATGATCCGAGGCTTGCAGAGCTTCATGACCCGTCGAACGCCTTGTCCTCGCACTGAGCCTTGCCGAGTTCGTCGGCTATGTTGTAGAGGTGGTAGACCCACTTTTTAGCTGGAGCTTCCTCGCCCCTAACGAAGTTGAAGTGCATGTCCGCGAGCCGGCATATCAGCCTGTTCGGCGCCGCCTGCGGCCTGATCCGGAGCAGCGTCTCCCTGGCCTTCTGGTAGTCCCGCAGCTTATCGTACAGGATCACGAGCGCGGCCGCCGTCGACCTGGACTTTCCGGCCCAGCAGTGCACCAGGATGTCGTCCTCCTCGGTCAGCAGCGACGAGAAGTACAGTACCTGCTCGATGGTGTGTTGGTTGGGCGAGTAGAGGTCGATCGGCTGCTCGTGGTCCGAGACCCCTATCCTGTGTATGTAAGTCTGAGCGAGCAGGTCGGGCACGAAACCGTCGTGATACGGGACGTGGCAGAACGGCTCAATCAGCGTCAGTATCTTTGTCAGCTTCCTCTGCTGCTGTATTCGCGGGACGTCCGCGCAGTTTGAGATTGTTAGGTGCATCGCCGCTCATCCAAATGTTGTACTCGTTTCGCCATCCCCTGTCCCACGCCCCGACGTTCGGGCCATACAGGAATGGGTTCCTCAGTTCAGGGTGTCCTATCACGAAGTCGATGCGACCCATCGCCTCGACGTCTATCTCGCCCTCCTTGTCCAGCGCACGCGCCTCCTGCCTGTGCCGGAGTCGCATGCGCTCCCTCCGGATCGGAATGGTGGGCGCGTGAGCGTGATCCTCGATGGCATCTGGGCGCACCTTAGTTAGCCCCCCACCGAAGTACCCCGACCCGCAGGATATGAAACGGGCGGGAGTCTGGGCTAGGGTTGGGTTGCGTCGTCGGCCCGGAGGTCGGTGTTTCCTTGGTGCGCGCGAGCCCGTCGGTTAGTCGGACCCGGAATCCTTGAGCACCCCAGAGTGTGCCAGCGGCTGGCGACGGCTGCGGAGCACGAGTTCTAGATTTCCTCAACGGGGATTCCATGCCGTCGGCGTTGGAGGAGGGGCGATGGAAGTCTTGCACCCGCATTGTGCCGGCCTTGATGTTCACAAGGACAGCGTTGCAGCCTGTGTCCGCCATATGGTGGATGGGGCGGTCAAGCGAGAGGTCCGGACCTTCAAGACGACGACGAAGGACCTGATGGCCTTGTCGGAATGGCTGTCTGCGGAAGGCTGCACCCATGTTGCCATGGAGGCCACCGGCATCTATTGGAAGCCGGTCTGGCACATCCTGAGCGACGGCGAGTTCGAACTGGTGCTGGCCAATGCCGCCCATGTCAAGAACGTGCCGGGCCGCAAGACCGACGTCAACGACGCCACTTGGCTGGCCGACCTTATGGCGCACGGTCTGATCCGTGCGAGCTTCGTCCCGGACGAACAGACCCAGGAAATGCGCAGTTTTCTGCGCACCCGCAAGCAGTTCGTCCGCGAGCGCACCAGCCACATCCAACGCATCCAGAAGACGCTGGAGGACGCCAACATCAAGCTCGATTCGGTCATCAGCGACATCGCCGGTCTCTCCGGTCGCCGCATGATCGAGGCGATCATCGGGGGTGAGACCGACCCCAACGCCTTGGCGGCACTGGCCCACCGACGGATCAAGGCGTCGGCGGCCGACCTTGAGGCGGCGTTGCGTGGCCGCGTGACCGAGCATCACCGCTTCATGCTGCGGCTGCATCTCGATCATCTCGACGCCTTGGATGCGGCCATCGCCCGCATCGACCAGGAGGTTGACGCCACCGTCGAACCCTTTCGCCGAGCCATCCGCATCCTGAGCACCATCCCTGGCATCGGCATCCTTGGCGCCGAAATCATCGTGGCGGAAATCGGCGCCGATATGGGGCGCTTCCCGACCGAGGGTCACTTGATCTCCTGGGCCGGCCTTTGCCCGCGCAATGACGAGAGCGCCGGCAAACGCCGATCCACCCGGATGCGCAAGGGCGCTCCCTGGCTCAAGACCACCCTCATTCAATGCGCCTGGGCCGCCGCCCGAACGAAAGGCAGCTATCTCCAAGCCCAGTTCCACCGCTTGCGGTCCCGTCGTGGGGCGAAGAAGGCCATCGGCGCTGTCGCTGCGTCGATCCTCACCGCGGCCTATCACATGCTCAAGGACGGGACCCTCTACCAGGACCTGGGGGCCGACCACTTCGACAACCGGGCGAAAGCCCAGCAAGTCCATCGCCTCGTCAACCGCCTCCAAAATCTTGGCTTTGCCGTTCAGGTCACGCCAGTCGAGGCCGCCGCATGACCACATCGCCAACGCCCCACCCTCGGACTCGCACCGCCAAGGTCATGGACCGCAGGACCGCGGCCGGGCCGGGCTCACGCCCGGCCTCTGTTTCGTTCTAGGACGAGACCATCGCGCTCGTAATAGCTGCGTTGGGCCCCATTTACCCCTACCGCTATTGAATGACAAAGCACTTCCTTCCGGAGCGGTAGTTGTTGGCGCGTCTGTCGCCTTCCGCCTTCGACCGCGATCTGGCGCATTGGTCCCAGTTGGGTCCGGCCGGCG
>JBKQMU010000229.1:0-2863 GCA_052146555.1 Isosphaeraceae bacterium | reverse complement strand
CGATATTGGCCGGATCTTCAATCTGCAGCAGCACAATGGGTATATCGCCGGAGATGGAGTAGCCCCAAAGACCGGATTGCCCGCGACGGTTCTTGATGAGGACGCTCGGGTCGGCTCGCAGCGAAGCGTTGGCGTAGATCACCGAGCTCGCCAGGCGGCAGTAGAGCTGCGCGTCGGAATCTGTGGCATTGATCTGCAGCAGGGCCACCTGGCTATGCGTCCAGGCCAGATCAAAGACGCGGTCCGCCAGACGCCGATCCTTGTATTTCTCCACCAGACCCAGGCATGACTCGCGGGTTTCGCCGATCCCGGAGACAATATTGACCGTTACCGATTTTTCCGGATCGAGCACCAGCCGATACCGGATGGCGACAATCGGATCCAGCACTGGGCCCTCGCTTCCGGAGAGCGCCGCGGGACCGCGCATCGCTTGGGGATCGGCGGCGGTCCTACCGCGGCCGATGAACTGCGAGCGGTCAGTCTCATAAGAGACTTCTCCGATGTCCGCCCCATGCACCGCCATCAGGTGAAACATCCAGGGCGCCTGCTCGTCGCGCGAGCGGGGCCGGCGAGTGCAGAGGATCGCCTGCCGCGGGCGGATGATCTCGGTCTGGACAAAGAGCTTGCTGAACGCCTGATGCAGTGCGTCCGCGGCAGGCGGCGCCAGGACTACTTCCGCGTAACTCGTGACGTCGATCTCTCTCGGTGTCCGAGCGCGATTGGTAATGGTGATTCTGCGCACCTCGACGTCATCCTCGGGCGAAACCACGATCTCGGTATAGGCGTCAATGTCTTGTTGGCGGCAGCGGAACTCGGCTCGCCCTTCCGTGAAAATCGCCTCATAATTCCCAGATCGCTTGAGGGTTGGCTGATAGGCGTTGGACCAGAACTCCCCGCTCGCCACGTCGCGGAGGTAACAGAAGGTGCCCCAGTTGTCGCAGGTACCGTCTTCGCGCCAGCGGGTGACGGCGAGGTCCTTCCAGTGACTGTAACCGCCGCCGGCGTTGGTGACCATCACATGATATCTGCCGTTCGACAACAACTGCACTTCTGGTATCGGCGTATCGGGGCTGTTGAAAACTCGCACCGGTGTCTCCGTAACGCTGGAAGTCGGTTGTGATCCGGTGATCTCATCGGCGGGCACGTAGAACGTCGCGACTTTGGGGATGCGCTCCTGGAGTAACAACATGGTCGCCTGGAACAAAGGGTCCGACTCGAATCGCTTCTGCATCGGCCGGTCCAGGAGCAGATAGGCCAGAGAGAGGAAGATCATGCCCTGGTGATGGCTCATGAAGGACCGAACCACGGCGCTCGATTGTCCGCGTAACAGGCGCGAAGGAGTATAGTCGATTGCTTCATAGAAGCCGAATTTTCCCTCAAACCCTGCAGCGGTCAGTTGCTCGAGGTTCAAGCAGGCCTTCTCGGGCGCCACCATCAGCGCCAGCGCCGAGGCATACGGGGCAATGACCAAATCCTCGCCCAGTCCGCGCTGGAATCCCAAGCCGGGCACGCCGAAAGCCCGGTACTGGTAGTTGAGATGAATATCGATGGCATTGTAACCGGATTCTGAAATGCCCCACGGCACGCCGCGCTTCTTGCCATACTCGATCTGCCTCTCCACCGCCATCTTACAGGTCTGGTCGAGCAGCGTGTTTTCGTAGGTCGGCATTACCAGGAGCGGCATGAGGTATTCGAACATCGAACCGCTCCACGAAATGAGAAGCGATTCTCCCCCGACGGTAGTGAGAAGACGTCCCAGGGCAAACCAGCTCTCCTGCGGCAAGTCTCCTTGAGCAATCGCCACGAAACTGGTAAATCTCGCTTCCGAAGCCAGCAGATCGTAGTAACTCGAGTCCAGCCGACGCGCGGCCACGTTGTAGCCGATAGCCAATAGGTGACGCGCCTTGTCGAACAGGAAATCATACTCCATCCGGGCGAGTTCGCCTGATTGCAGGGCCAGCTGTTCGATAGCTGCAATCCTGGTTCCGGCCATCCGGCTGGCCTGCGTGATGAGCCGCCGCAGCTTATCAAGCCAGGCGCTTGCCGCGGGAGTCGCCTCAAACCCGAGCCGATCCTCGATTGCCGGCAGCAGATCCTCCTCAAGCCTGGCTAATTGGCGCAGCGTCGGGATTTCGCCGATAACCGGGAACTCGCTGAGTTTATCCAGGGAAGCCCGCGATAAGGTCCACGGAGCGAGAAACGTCAGCTCATCGAGGGCATCCCGGCACTGCCGGGCGAAGGCGCCTGCCCACCAGTTAACCTGGCCCTCGGAGCCGGGATCGAGGCTGCGAACCACATCCTCGGCGGACGTCGCCAGCCGGTCGAGGCACAGCCGCGCCGCCGCCAGCGTGGTTGGCCGGGAATCACCTGCAGACGCCAGCTCCTTCTGAAGTTGAGCCAGCGGGGCCGAAGTGACTCCTCCCGCCGCGTCCACGATAATCCTTAGGGTGTCACTCAGTCCGTCAAACCAGCGCTCGTCCAGGATCTTTTTATCGGGAAGTGCGAGCAGACCGGCTCGCAAGGTCAGCAGATGGCCCGCCAGGTTTCCACTGTCCACTGTGGAAATATAGATGGGCAACAGCGGCTGTAGAGACTGCGTGTCGTACCAGTTGCAGAAATGGCCTTGATGCCGTTCCAAAGCTGCCATCGTCTGGAGAGCATTCGCGGTGCGTTCGACGAGTCGTCCGGCCGAAATGTAGCCGAAGTCGTAGGCGGCTAAATTCGCCAGGAGCGACAGTCCCATGTTGGTCGGCGAGGTGCGGTGGGCGACCCCGGCCACGGGATGCTCCTGATAGTAATCCGGCGGTAGCCAATGATCTTCCGGGCCGACGAAGGTCTCGAAGAACGCCCAGGTCTTTCGGGA
>JBKQMU010000228.1:0-9393 GCA_052146555.1 Isosphaeraceae bacterium | reverse complement strand
GCGTCAAAGGGAGCGAGAAGTTCTGGTCGGAGGCGGGAGCCGAGGCGATCCTCCAGCTCCGCGCGGACTACCTCAGCGAAACCGAGACCATGAGCCGGTTCGGGCTGGCACGCGAGTCCACGGCCAGTGGTTTTCGACCCTACCGACGCGCCGCGTGAATGCATGTTAACTCAAACTGCGTCGTGCACCCCCCAGCGAGCGGCGGGCGGGCCAGCAGGCGGAGCCTTTCGTCGCGTCAGCCACCCGGTCCGAGGGATGCCAGGCTTGCTCTGGAGCCAGCGTGCCCATCTCCGCGGGTAACCCCTAGCCGGCCCAGCACGCTCGCTCGTCGCGTGAGCGTGGCACCCGGGACGGTTCCTCGCCGATCACTCCAGGCCGCAATGTCCTATTTCGGGTGCCACGCTAGCGCCTTCGCAAGCGTGCCGTCGACACGGGTGACTCGTACCCCAGTCCGCCCAGCACGCTCACTCTCCGCGTGAGCGTGGCACCCGGGGCCAGCCGGAATTCTCGAACCCCCAAGCCGGGATGTCCTTCCACCGGGGGCGCGAAGTCTGCGGCCAAAGCCAGTCCGGCACGCTCACGCGGACGTGAGCGTGGGATCCGGGGCTTGTCCTCCGCTGGTGTCGGCACGCTCACGCGGACGTGAGCGTGGGACCTGGGTCGGCTCGGCCGCCTCAGTTCAGCCGTTGGCATGGACCTCCGACAAGCACTCTCATCGGAATCGTCGCCCCGTCACTTCGCGCCTTTCAAGGCGTGCATCACCTGCTCGGTAATGATCCTCACGAGTGATTCGACGTCCGGCTCATGAGCCTGGCTGTTATCAACTGTCGTAATCGTGGCGGGGTTGGCTGAAGTGGTTGCCGGAGGAGTGGGTTCGGAGGGAACCGGGCCGGCAACACCGGCTGCGGCCGGCTGCCCTTTCCCCAGCAGCTTTGGGTGAATGAACGCTCGGGGCTCGGGGCTGAAATCACCGTAGCCCTGGCGGAAGAGGCTGTAGCCGCAAAGATCGCAGTTCTCGAGTCCTCGGGTCAGGCGCGGATCGGGGATGTTCATAGCGGGTTTGAGCTTGATCAGCTCGGCGGCCTTCTGGTCGTCGTAGTAGTTCACCCGGCCAAGCTGCTTGGCCAAGAGCAAGATCCGGCAGTAGGCGTCGATGATCTCGGTCTTGAAGTAGGCGTCTTCCAGGTCGGTGCCGTAAGTCACGGTGCCGTGATTGGCCAGAAGAATGGTCTGGGTGTCTTTGACATAGGGGAGCACCGTATCGGCGAACTTCTGCCCGCCGGGAGTCTCGTAGGGCGAAATCGCCACCTCGCCGAGAAAGATTTCGAACTCGGGCAAGATGCACTTGGGAATGGGCTCCTGGGCCACGGCGAAGGCGGTCGCATGGGGCGGATGACAATGGACAACCGAGTGAACATCAGCGCGTGCTTTCATGATGGTCAGATGAAGCAAGATCTCGCTGGAGCGCTTCCGCTTGCCCGAGACCTGCTTGCCGTCGAGATCGACGACGCAGAGATCGTCGGGTTTCATGAAGCCCTTGGATATCCGCGTGGGGGTGCAGAGCACGCGGTCCTGGGCCAGCTTGTAGCTAATGTTGCCATCGTTGGCCGCGGCAAACCCCTTGTTGTAGATACGGCGGCCGATCTCGCACATCAGCTCGCGCATCTCCCACTCGCTGGTCACCACGCCATTGCTCATTGGTTGGATCCTCACCGCCGTCATGAATGCCCGGAAACTGGAATCGTAGGGTGCGTTCTCGGTCCGACCGAGACGCGTTGGTCCTGGCGACCTTACGGGAAGTCGACGACGCGTCTCAAGGAGGAGCATGGATGCCCCACGCGCGAAAGAATCTCTCGAGAGTTCCTTCGCTGGCCCCCATCTTAATTCACTGAATGTCAAGAAGCCTTATTGCGGTGGTGGAAGCCCAATGAACTCGTCGACTATCCTTCCTTACCGTGCAAGGTCGTCGCCTGTTGTTTGCACTGGGTGAGGCTTGCTACGATGACTTTCACTTCACAGGAGGACAAGCGCGTGCCCGAGCTGCCCGAGGTGGAAACGATGGTCAGGGGGCTGCGGGCAGCCCTTGGGGGCAGGATCATCGAGAGCGTCGAGATCCACGATCCCTTGTTGATCCGTGGGTGTGACGCGCGTGAGTTCGAACGGCGCGCGCGGAAGGTGACTGTCGAAGCAGTGTTGCGGCGGGGAAAGTGGGTCGTCCTCACCCTCGCCGATCAACGGGGACTGATCGTCATACAGCCCCGGATGACCGGAGGTTTCTGGCTGGTCGAGCCGCCGCGACCGGAGCACATTCGCCTGACGTTCCGGTTGGAGAGCCCCGGGCCTTTGATCTGGTATTGCGACGCGCGACGGCTGGGCAGGATCCATTGGTTTGGAACCAGCGCCGAGGCCGAGAACGCCTTTGCGCGGTCGCACGGTCCCGATGCACTCGAGATCACCGCGGCTGACTTGGCAACGAGGCTCCGCCGCACCAGGCGCGCCATCAAGCCAGCGCTCATGGATCAGAAGATCGTCGCTGGCATTGGCAACATCTACGCCGACGAGATTCTCTTCGCGGCGCGCATCGCTCCCACACGGATCGCCGCGCGGCTTTCCCGCGTCGAGCTGGCGCGACTACACACGGCGATCGGCCACGTCTTGAGGTTGGCCATTGCGGCCGAGGGTTCCAGTTTCGATACGGGCTACCGGACGGTGTCCGGCCTGGAAGGAGGGTTCCTGGCTCAGAATGCAATGTACGGCCGCGCTGGCTTGCCTTGCCGGGGCTGCGGCCAGCCGATTGTCAAGACGCGGATCGCGGGTCTCATCGGCCGGCCGACCTACTTTTGCCCGGCATGCCAGGGGCGGGGAAAAACGCGGCGCGTCACCTGAATGTTAGCCATCAGCCGGCATAAGCGGCCGGGCTGAGGACTTACGCCGCGTCAGTGGGTCTCACTCCGCCTGTCCGTAGGTTCTGCCGATATCCACCAGCCGTCTCACGTTGTTCTCCGCGCGGAGCCAGTGGTCCAGCGAGCGACCGTTGACGCGGCCCTCTTTCTCCCAAATAAGGTACGCAGCCTCCCTGACCCACCCATCGGCGACTCTTCGCCGGATTGGCTGCACGGTCCTGGTCACGTGGTTTTCGTGGCTTGGAACCGACTGGCTTTGCTCGAGACTCATCGCGACACTCCTGAAATCGATAACTAAGTGAATTCAGTTACATAATCAAACGAACGAACGTTCCACCAACCGGCGTGGCATTCACGTCGGATCTGGAGCCGGACCGACACACGCCCGGGCCCCGGGGAATCTTCATCGATTCGCGACCGTCCGTTGGTAGACTTTCCGGTCTAGGCCGGGCGGCCCAGACCGGATTGGGAGAGGGTATCAGGCTCGTCAATCACCCGTTCCGGGGGGCGATCCGTCCCGACTGGTCAACCTTGAAAGACAAAAGACCGCTCGCCTGCGCGAAGCAGGAGAACGGCCGTCACGACCGACAAAATGACCGACCCGTCACGAGCCGATCTGTTGGGATCATACGCTCCTGCCTTTTATCAGTCAATCCAGGCCAGGAGGCGAGGCGTAATTTGCACAATTGCACGATCCCTCACTCCGGGCCGGCGGTCGGCGCAGTCACCGGTCCGCGTCGCTCTTGATGGATGGAATGAGGCTCTGAGGCGAGCCCGGCTGGCGCCCACTTACCCCACTCTGGTTGCTGCTGCGGTATTGTCACTTCTCGCCGCCAAGTTCGCTCTTGACCTTCCGCACAATCTCACGATGGCCGGCCTCCACAGCGCGGTCGTGGCTAACCTTGGTCGAACCGTGATTCTCGACGGAACCCGAGCGGCCCTTGGCGGCCGCCTCGTCTTTTTCGGCTGGATGGTCCTTGCTCATCGGCTGCTCTTTGTCAGAATCGGAGGACCAGTCGTCGGACGCTTCGGCGCGGTCGGCGCGGTCGGCACGCGGCGGGGTCATCTTCAGCAGCAAATGGTTGGAGACGCCGTTGGGCGTGGCCACGCTCAGGTCCAAGAGCGGCTGTCCATCGCCGCCGGGCGTTGGCGAGGCTTCCTTGGCGATCGTGATTTCCATAATGTTGCGGCTGACGAGCACGGCCTTGGCGGGCTTTCCGCCGGCGATCACGTGCGTATCGTGAACGCTGAAGTTCTTGCCCTCGATCAGGACCGTCGACTCCTCCCCTTCGCGCGGCGGCCGACCGTGCCAGGCCAAGAGCAAGGGCCGCAATTGCCCCCCCTGCGAGCAGAAGATACGCGAGTCGTTGTTATCGGCGGTGTAGGGAACGCTGACTTGCAGCCGCTGGGTGGGCATCATGCTCTTGATCTGGCTGAGACGCTCGACGGCGATCCGGTATTCCTCGGGCCGGTACTGTCCTTCCTTCTCGGCCCGGCTCAGCGCGTTTTCCGCAACCGCCAGTTTGCGGGCCAGGATCGAGGCCTTTTCCAGCTCGGACTTTTGACCGTCGCCCACCTCGCTGGTCCGGAACCAGTTGGCCACGGTGACAAACTCGATCTTGGGAACGAAGTTCGGCATGACGATCAGCGCCGTGCACTCGCGCTGGCCTGGCTCGATGCTCTGCTCGTTGCCGGTCGGGTCCGGGAAGCGGCCGTTTAAGAGCAGGGCCAGGTCGGTGAGCAGACGGCCGTCGCGCGATCGCGTTTGGATCCTGGGATAGAAGACCCAACCAAAGGTGCTTTCGCCGGCTCCAAAGCCAACCATGGTGGGGTTCAGCCGGATGGCAGTCTCGTCCTCGGCGGCCCGGCGATCGGAGACGAGCCCGACTGAAGCGAGGTTGCCCAGCACCTTCAAGGACGCGGCCGGGGCGGATGCGGCCAGGTCGAGGGCGGTTTGCGTCCGCCTCCCAAACGCGTCGGCGACGTTCTGCTGCGCGATGACTGGCTCGATCGCATAGACCCGCAGCGGCCACTTGGCGTTGACATACTTCTCGAAATGCCGCAGAGCCGGTTCCGAAGCGTCGGGGTCGAAGAAGCTCAGTAGTTTCAGCTCTTCGGACTTGATGGCCGGGTCCTGGTCAACCATGTCTTGCTTGAGCCGGCGGCTCACGGCCGCAGCCTGGATGCGGAGGGCAAAACCGAGGAAGTCGGAGACCCGTCGCCGGACCTCGGCCGGATCAACAGCGGCATCGCGAGCTTCCGAGGACGGACCGCTCGCAAGCATCACCTGGGCATCCTTCATGCTGCTGGCTTGCAATTGCGCGAGCCGGACGAAGTCCCTGCGCAAGAGCAGCTCGCCGACCTCCTCCAGCGGATCGAACGCGGCGACTCGCTTACCCGAACGCGGCGGCATGGCGGCTTCCTCGAGCAAGTGGTACGAAGCTTCCAACTCGCCGCGCAGCCATTCTGCGATCCGGGCGCTGCGGTGGTACGGCTCGTCGGTCAGCTCGCGGCCAAGCTGCCGCTCGGCCTCCGTACGCAGGAGAGACACATGCGTTGATCCATAGATGATCTCGGTGTCGGCGAAGGAGACCAGCGCGAACATCCCGGCGGCCGATCCTGTCGCTGGCTCACTCTGGTCATGTGTCCGGGCGGCAACCGCCTGCGTCAGGTTGTTGACCGTCTCGTTGATCACGGCGTTGCGCAAGGTATTACGGAGCGTGTCCCTGGTCATGAGCGACTTGGCCGAGACGGTGATGATTGCCCCTTTACCGCGGCGACTCTTCGGTCCCGGCGAGAGGGTCACTGGAATCCGCACCAGGTACAGCCCGTAACCGGGACGGTCGGTCAAGTCATCGCCCGCGTTGATTCGCCGTAACTGGTTGAGGTGATTGAGATAGCTCGAATGTTCATCGAGCACGACGGTCGGCTCGAGAATCGCCGGGCCCTTTTCCGCGGGGCTAGCCGCAGCCGCGGCCGCATTTGCCTCCGCGTTTGCCGCAGGTTTCGTGGGTGTGCCGGGAGCCGCGGTGGTCGTGCCGGCAGCCGCGGCGTTCGTTTCACTCGCTGGCTTCACGGCCGGATCGGACGGGCTTGCGCCTAAGTAGAGGCGGCGAGCCTCGGACTCGCTGCGTCTGACCACGGCGTTGATGTCGCCCTTGAAGCTCGTCTTGAGCCATTCGGACATCTGGGTCTCATACTCGGAGCGGAACTTCGCCAGCCGATCTTGCCCCCAGACATCCGGCGATTTGACGCCGATTGTCCCGTTGGCAGTCATGATCCGATCCAGGTCGTCGATCATCTGCTCGGCATCGGGCAGCACCTGATCCTCGACGTTCCGGCTCGTCGCCACCCATCGACGGCCGCCGTCGACCGTGGCGCATGCCAGCCCGGTCATCGCGACGAGTGTCAACACCAGAAAACGGAACGGGTAAGAGCGGCAAACCAGTCCGAGCGTGACCATTGAGAGCCTCATGTCCGGATCAACCGACATTGACGGTCATCTCAATGTCAAATCGGACCGAGTTTGTCGGTTCCTCCAGCAAAATGGTCGCGAGACGCTCGGATTGTAAAATCTTCCTTATGATCCACGAAGTGAGTGGATGAGCAGGGTCGTGCCGATGCCCACGCGGAGAGGAAGTCTCATGGGTCGGGCGGGGAAGGCGGGGTCACCTCACGAAGCGGCCGAGATCATCGTCTCCTGGATGACGTCATCCACCAGGCGTCCCTTGTCGAGCTGAAGGACACGGCTGGCGCGGGCGGCGGCGAGGGGGTCGTGAGTGACCATGACGATGGTCTTCTGGAACTCGTGATTGAGGAGTTCGAGCAAGTCGAGGATCTCGCCGGCGGTCGCGCGGTCGAGGTCGCCGGTCGGTTCGTCGGCAACCAGCAGGTAGGGGTCGGTGACGATGGCCCGGGCGATGGCGACTCTCTGCTCCTGGCCGCCGGAGAGCTGGCGGGGATAGTGGTGCTCGCGACCCTCCAGGCCGACGATCCGCAGCGCCGTCGTCACGTTTTCGCGCCGTTTGCGGCGGGAAAGATTCGTCAGCAAGAGGGGCAGTTCGACGTTTTCCAGCGCGGTCAGAACGGGAATCAAGTTGTAGGTCTGGAAGATGAACCCCACATTACTGGCGCGCCAGCGCGTGATCTCCGCCTCGGAGAGGTGCCCCAGGTCTTGCGAGTGGACGATGACCTCACCCCTGGTCGCGCGGTCGAGCCCGGCAACCAGATTCAAGAGCGTGGTCTTTCCCGATCCGGACGGACCCATGAGCGCCAGGTATTCCCCCTCGGCGACCTCCAGGTCCAGATCAGCCAAAACGGGAATCACGAACTCGTCGCGACGATACTCTTTATCCACGTTCCGAAGGATGATCGAAGACATAACACCCATGAGCGAGAAGCCTTTCGGTCACACGTAATGAAAACGAAACGCATCCCCACGACTCACTCGGCAACCCGGACGACTTCATTGTCCTTGAGATTCTTGGGAGGGTTCAGGACCACGGTTTCCCCCGACTGAAGACCCGTTTCAACGCGTGCGAGGTCTTCCTTGGTCGTGGCGACCTCGACCCGACGCTTGCTGACCTGTGTATTCTTGACAACCACCCACACGTAATCGTGACCGTTTTCCTGGAACACGGCCGACTTGGGCACGAAGAGATACGACTTGTTGGCTTCCGACTGCGAGCCGGTCTTGAAAGGCAGAAAGTGGACGGTCGCGGCGAGCTCGGGAAAGAGCTTGTCGTCGGGGTCGACGATCTCGACCTTGACCTTCACCGTGCCCCGCGTCCGGTCGCCCATGGGAATGATTTGACGCAGTTTTCCTTGATACCGCTTATTGGGGTTGGCACTGACGGAGACCTCGGCGGGCTGGCCCAGCGCGATGCGGGACATCAGGTTTTCCGAGATATCGGTCTCGACGTCCATGTGCCGCAGATCGGCCAGAGTGACCACCGCGGAACGCCCCAGCGACGAGCTCATCGCCATGGGTGAGATGATCTCGCCCACTTCTCCTTGCTTTTCGACGACCGTTCCATCGAAGGGAGCAAGGATGTGCATCTGGTACTTGCGGGTGTACTCCATCTCGTCGATGTTGGCCTTCATCATCTTGATCGACGCTTCCAGAGCCGCGACCCGCGCGGTGCTCATCTTCCGGGCCGACGATGCTTTCTCGAAGTCTTCCTGCGGAACCATCTTCTTGGCCACGAGGCGGTCGGCCCGGTTGGCTTCCCGGTCCTTTTCCCAGTTATCGGCCTTGGCTTCTTCAAGGTCGGCCTTGGCTTTCTCGAGTCCCGCCTTGCGCTGCTCGATCATCGCCATCAGGTCATGATGCTCGATGATCGCCAGGATGTCGCCGGTCCTGACGAAGTCGTGCTCCTGGACCCTCATCTCCTCGACCCGGCCGGCGACTTTGGTTCCGATCATCGCCTGCCGTTGCGACTTGAGGTAACCTTTTGCGCTTAAGAGCTTCTCGGCCTCTCCCGTGGTCATCTTCTGGACCAGGCCGACGCTCACTTCCTGCTTCGCGCGGAACCCATCGTACTGCCGGTAGGCGAACGTTCCCGCGCCCCCGATGATGCCCAGGGGAATCAGCCAGAGCAAGACCGAGAGCAACCGCAAACCACCACCGCCGCGGCGACGGTAGCCCGCCAGCGACGCGGTCCGGGCTGGCGCAGGCATTTTTTCCGTACGATCGATCCTCAGCGAGGCGAGTTCGTCGCGCAGAGTGCTCGCCATTCTCATCCTCATGGCTTGCTAGTTGTTCGGATCCTTCCAAACGGGAGTGCAAGTCGGGTCGGGTGTCTCTGAATCCTATCAGAGAACCGAAAAAGGCTCGAGAGCGAACGCCGCAAAGTGAACCATCTCTTCGAATCCATGCTTCCGCGGCGGATATCCTTAGTGTTCTGGGCGTGATGTCCGGAACGTCAATTGGCGGTTTGTGGTGTAGGTCAGAGAAGCGCAAATCACACTCCCGAACTTTCCTCGCTTTCCCTCACCAGACCTGCGCTACTGAACACATGCACCTCGAAGAAAACATCGCTCAAGAGTGTGACTTCTTGTGACATCGTCGGGTCCTCGATCCAGCCCGGGTGATCAGTCCGACCGTTCGGCGCACAGATCGAACCCGACCGGCTGTCCTGGCCGCCTAAAGTCAGCCCACTGATGCTACTGTGATTGTACTGCAAGAGGCGTCATGCGGGTCCGACCAGGATGACACTTCCAGCTGTTAGCCATTCCGTCACAAGGGTTTCCGGGCATCATTCAGGACCAGTTTACCTCACAAGATTGCCTGTGCTTTTTCTCTTTTTCCTTCTCTTCTTCTCCGTGTCCCATGCACAACATTGCCTGTCCTTTTTCTTCTGCTTCGGGGAGTGGAACGGAAAATACAGATAGGGTTAACGGCCATCCGAAAAAAGACAACCAATCGTCGGCGAGCAGCCCCGTTTGGCCTTTGCAAGAACGCTCATTCGCGAAATGAGAACGGGCGAGC
>JBKQMU010000227.1:0-3986 GCA_052146555.1 Isosphaeraceae bacterium | reverse complement strand
GTCAACCAGCACGGCCGTCAGCGCGCTGGATCCCCTGGCGGCGATCCAGGCACTGGGCTCACTGGCGACGCCGGAAGGTACGGCGCTTCTGGTCCTGCGCAACTTCCACCGGTTCCTGGGCAGCCCCGAGACCATCCAGGCGCTAGACACAGCCATCACCGCCGGCAAGCAGAACCGAACGATCGTCGTAATCCTATCTCCCGTCGTGCAGCTTCCCACCGAGCTGGAACGGCAGTTCGTCGTGCTGGAACACGAGCTGCCTGACCGCGATCAGCTCACGCAGATTGTCCGCACGATCGCCACCGAGCCTGGAGAGTTGCCCGAAGGCGACGACTTCACGGCGGTGCTGGACTCTGCGTCTGGCTTGACCCGCGTCGAGGCCGAGAATGCGTTCTCGCTCTCACTGATCCGCCATGGCCGGGTTACACCGGACGTCCTCTGGGAGCTCAAGGCCCAGACGCTAAAGAAAAGTGGCTTGATGACCATCCACCGAGGCGGCGAGACCTTCGCTGACCTCGGCGGCCTGGATGCCTTGAAGGCGTTCTGCCGGCGATCCCTGGTTGGCAAGCCTTCCAGCTCCCTGGCACGTCCTCGCGGCGTCCTCCTGCTCGGAGTTCCGGGCACGGGCAAGAGTGCTTTTTGCAAGGCCCTGGGGAACGAAGTCGGCCGTCCCACGCTCATCCTGGACGTCGGGACGTTGATGGGCTCGCTGGTCGGCATGACCGAGGAGCGCACCCGGCAGGCCCTGCGGATCGCCGACGCGATGGCCCCTTGCCTCGTCTTCATTGACGAGATCGAGAAAGGACTCTCCGGCGTCCAGGCCAGCGGCCAGACCGACAGTGGCGTCTCGGCGAGGATGTTCGGGACGCTGCTCTCCTACCTCAACGATCACGAGAGCGACGTTTACTTCGTCTGCTCGGCCAATGACGTTTCGAAACTGCCGCCAGAGTTTACGAGGGCTGAGCGCTTCGACGCGATCTTCTTCCTCGACCTTCCTGGGTCGCGAGAGAAGGAGCTCATCTGGCGGCTGTACCTCGAAAAATTCGGGCTCGATCCCACTCAGCGAAGGCCGAATGACCGGGACTTCACCGGCGCGGAGATCCGGGCCTGCTGCCGGCTCGCGGCGTTGCTCGACGTGCCGCTGATAGAGGCAGCCTCGAATATCGTGCCGGTGGCCGTGACCGCCGGTGAGTCCGTCGAACGCCTGCGGAACTGGGCCGCGGGCCGGTGCCTGTCGGCGGACCGCCCGGGGATCTATTCGCGGGTAGCTGACGGCGTCGGCAAATCGGGCCGGAATCTCAGTCGCGGCGACGCTTCAGTGAATTGAGGTCCCGCCGCCTCCAGTTCCCATCGTAGCCAAGGTTCGTCAAGCGCGTCACGCGAGGATCACGGGCTTGCTCGCCATCCTCGCTTTCTCGTTTCGTCTCACCATCTACTGAGGAGACTCCATGTTCGTTCGATTCAAGTTCAAGGCTCGCAAGTTCGGTCTGTTTCTCCGCGCGGTGCTCTTCGCACTGATGACCATGCTCACCGGCTGCGACGAGAAGGTCGCGTGGCGGGGCGTGGGGACTGACAGTAAGGACGCCGATCATTCCGCGGACCAGCAGGCACCGCAGCGGATGGTCAGCGATGTCAAAACACGATGATCCGAGGTCGTCCGGTATCAGGTCTTGGCTTCTGGCTTCCGTCGCAAGCCTGGTGCTGGGGGCTCTCGGGCTGCTCGTCCTCCAACTACACCCGATTCTCCGCAACTGGGACGTCGGGCTTCGCGACACACCGCCCGTAGTTCGCTCGGTCGGGCCGACCATGGTCCAGCTCGAACGGCTACAGTACATGGTCCCGACCCGCGTGCACGTGGCCGACGTCCTGGTTGGGGAGTCGCGTTGGCTAGAGGGCTCATGGATCATCCAGGGCGATGCCCTGCTCGCCGTCGACATGTCCAAGGCCGAGATCAGGGACAAAGACGAGAGGCTGCGAACCGCGCTGATCGTCTTGCCTCAGCCGGCCGCACTCTCAGCTCGCGTCAACCACCAGCGGACCCAGCAGTGGGACGTCAAATCCCGCACGTGGATTCCGCTGGCAAGCCTGCTTCTGGGCGACCGGGCCGCCCTGGAGAAAGAAGCAATGCACCAGGCGCAGCAGCTCATCGAGCGCGCTGCGAACTCGGAGGACAACCAGGCGATGGCCCGGAAGGGGGTCGAAGGCATGCTGTCCGAGCTGAATCAAAGCGTTGGCTGGCAAGTCAGCGTTCGCTGGAAGTAGCGTCCCTCGCGGGGGACAACAACCCCCGGCATGCCGCCTGATCCTCGCTGCAACAACGTCTCACCATTTTGATTCAGCAATCCACGATAGGGCGATGGCACCCGACCGGGACCGTCGCCCGCTTCGATTTGAGGAGAGAAGATGAACACCTTGCTTGACCGCATCGAATCCCGATTGAACAACGGCCGCACTGGTACGGAGTCCACCACTCCGGCCGAACGGCTCCGCACCACGATGGCCGCCTGCCGGGTCCAGTTCACCTGGTTCGGCACCAAGAAGTCCCTCACCGCTGAGCAGAAGGCCCAGGCCGCCGAGACTTTCGACGCCGAGGGGCAGTTCCTGTCCGCCGGGAAAAAACTGCTGGATACCAAGCACACCGCGTTTCGAGCCGTGACGGCGATCCGGACCAAGATCACCGACTACTGGCGTGGCTTGACGCTCCCGTTCCCGGAAGCCGGTATCAGGCTACTCAAGCATGACCAGATTGAAGCCTTCGACCAGCAGATGGCCGACTACATGGCCGAGCTGGAGGATGCCGTAAAAACGCTCGACAGGTGCTTCGACGAGCTGAAACAGGCTGCTGCTCATCGACTCGGATCGTTGTTCAACCCAGCCGATTACCCAGCGACGCTAGTCGGCCTGTTCGGCGTCTCCTGGGACTACCCCAACATCGAGCCGCCGGACTACCTGCTCGGGCTCTCGCCTGACCTTTACCGACAGGAGCAGGAGCGAGTCAAGACGCGGTTTGATGAGGCCGTTCAGCTTGCCGAGAAGGCGTTTCTGGATGAGTTCGCCAAGCTGGTTGCCCACCTAACCGAGCGCATCACAGGAGCGAACGAGGATGGCACGCCGAAGGTCTTCCGCGACTCGGCCATCGACAATCTGTGCGGGTTCTTCGAGCGATTTCGCTCGCTGAATGTCCGCAGCAACCAGCAGCTTGACGAGCTGGTGGTCCAGGCACAGCGCGCTGTTCGTGGGGTTGCTGCCCAGCACCTGCGTGACAGCCAGTCGATCCGCCAGGAAGTTGCCACTCAGCTTTCACGGGTCCAGAGTTCACTGGACGCGATGCTGATCGACCGACCGCGGCGACGCATCCTGCGGAACACCTCGGCAGGCGGGGAGGGCTGATGGATCTGCTCGTCTCGCCCGATGGCACCGTCCGGGCCATTTACGCCGAGGACATCCAACTTACGAACCTCGGCTCCGCCGTCATCAGCCGGGCCAGCCATGTCGAACCTGACTCCCAGGGACGGTGGCTCGCCGATTTGAGCCCAGTCGGCGGCCCCGTTCTCGGACCGTTCGACCGTAGAAGTGAGGCCCTGACTGCCGAGCTGACCTGGCTCGAAGCCAACTGGCTGCTGGCCGCCGACTGATTCTTTGATCCTCCCGTCCTGCGATCTTTCCCGATCGCAGTTTCAACCATTCCGTCAACCTGAATACGGCCCGTCCTGGCGCTCCCCGCTCTCGGTGCGCGCCGAGGCTGTGGGGCGCCGGGTGGGCTCATGAGAGGCACATCATGGCCCAGATACAGCTCACCTGTCAGATTGCCAGGATCACCGGCGAGCCCCTGTGCACCATCAACAAGCTCGGATTAAGAGTGATTCCCGATCAGCCCGACAGTCTCGAACCAGAGGACGTGGAGCTGGCACTCAATTGTCCGTTCTGCGGCCTTCCGGTGCCATTTCCCGGCCTGGCCAGCGATGGCTCCGAGACGCTGGCGGAAT
>JBKQMU010000226.1:0-2982 GCA_052146555.1 Isosphaeraceae bacterium | reverse complement strand
TCTTGGGCGAGACCGTCATCCCCGTGGGCATGTTCCAGGTGCGGAAAGGAAGCGGGCCGGAGATCCAGCACTTCGCCATGGCTTCGCTGCCCATGGTTCCCAACGTGATGCCCAACTCCAGGGACCCCGGCGCCACACCGCCGGTGCCACTGGTCTCCATTCACTTCATGGTGCCACCGGTCCTCGACCCGCGGACCAACAACCGGTTCGGTCAGATCGAGGTTTTGGCCGCGCCGGACCGGTCGCTCTACTACCGCGTTTTTGGCCGCGGCAAGGACAGCAAAACCGAGCTTCGAGGAGCCGGACCGGTGAGCTGGGGCCAGACGATCGACGCTTTCGGCGGAGGTGTGGGCATGCCCATGACCATCAGCTTCCGCGTGGAAGACTATATTCCCTCCGGAGTCGAGAAGCAGATCTTCGAGCCCGCGTACTTGCCCAAGAACCAGATGGACGAGGCCGTGCCCGCAAGCCTTTTGGAAATGACGGTCGGGGACGTGACCCGGGAGATCTGGATCCAGCGCAGTGAGTCGCCCGATGGTCCCTCGTTCAAACCCGTTCCCTTCGGCGACCGGCTCTTCGAGATCGCCTACGACGTCGACCGCATGCCCCTGGGGTTCGAGATGAAGCTCGACAAGTTCGAGGTTGGCTTCGAGCCGGGAACCGAGCATCCGACCAAGTTCGTCAGCAACGTCCGCTTGTCTGACGCATCCGAGGGCATCAAGGCACAGCCTCTTGCGATCTCGATGAATCAGCCGCTGTCACACCGCAGTTACACCTTTTACCAGATGCGTTACTCGGCCTCGTTAGATCCTCAGACCGGAAAGCGGACCGGGCAATTTCAGTCGGTGTTGCAGGTTGCCATCGATCCGGGGCGGCCCATCAAGTACGCCGGCTGCCTGCTCCTGGTGCTGGGAATCTTCGCTCAGTTCTACATGAAGGCCGGGGTCTTTAGCGACAGTGCCAAGAAAGAGTGGAAACGGCTGGCCGAAAAGGGGAACCGGGTCGGAGCGGCCCGGTCGCCCCGCCCCAGGAAACTGGCTGCAGCGTCCGACCACGACGAACCACTCTGACGCGACGTCCCGGACCAGGCCGGCTCCTGTGCTTCTGTCGTTTGCCCGCCTGGTCCGAACTGACAGCCGAACCGAAATTTTGCTTGTCTCTTGTTCTCACGTGCGAGTGCGCTTTTGGAGATCGAATATGAGCCGACGCGACAGGCTGATGGTCGGGCCAGGTCTGGCGATCGCCGTCCTTCTCCTTGCCTGCGATCTTGCGCTCGGGGCCCCTGCCAAGGTCAGGGTGCTGGGTGAAGGTCCGGCCTACGCCACGATGGGTGAACTGGCCGTCATGCATGCGGGGCGAATCAAGCCGCTGGATACCGTCGCGCGCGAGGAAGTCAAGCAGGTCTTCAGCCGCGAGACGATCCAGCTCCACGACGGCACGAATACAGTGGTCGAGACCTGGGGCCCGGTCGCCGCTTTTCTCGACTGGACCATACGGCCCGAATACTGGGACGATCAGTCGTTCATTTTGGTCGATTACTTGCCCTTGCGGCAGCTCGTCCTGGCGGATTCCATCCGCTCGAGCCTTAAGGACATCGCGGCCCGCAAGACGACGTCCGGGGCCGATCGCGCTGGGCTGGTGAAGCTGGTTGAGGAAACGGTCCTCTCGACCGCCGCACTTTCGGCCTTTCTCGCTGGCAGCGAGCTTTCCGGTAGCGATCGACAGACGCTCGCCGAGCTTGCCGCGAAGCTAGATGAGGAACACAAATGGCTGACCCCGCGTGAGCTGGAAGGCGCGAAGATCAATCACAAGGGGCAGACGCTCGCCTTTGGGGACTGGGTTACTGAGCTGGACGAGCAGAGTCGGAAGTTCAAGGCGAACCCAGCGTCGGTCGAGCAGCTCACGGAGACCGAGCGCCGGGCCATCGACGCGGGGCGCCGGCTCATGACCTACAAAAGCTACAGCGGCGAAGAGATGCGATCGGCGGGAAGCATCGGCGTCATGCCCCGGCCCTCCAGCTCCAAGGCCCTGGGCTACCTGGCCAAGGTCATGAAGAAGGCCCGTGAGACGACAAATCTGCGCGAGCTCTTGCCGCTGGAGTTCGAAACGCTCAAGGCCATCGATACCTACTGGAACGATCTGCCCCTCGAGCAGCGGCACGATCCGCTTGAGGACCCCAAGTCCGACGAGCAGTTCTCGGCCTGGCTGCGGGAGAGCTCGGTGTGGGTGCCGCTCAAGGTTCTCCTGAAATCCAAACCCGAGGACTTGGTCGAGGCTGGCTATCCCGAACCTGAAGTGAAGGCGTTCGTGGCGGCCTATCACGATTTCGAGCAGGCCGAGGACCATTCATCCGGCGAGGTCCCCGAGGCGATCGCCAGCGCCCTGCTGGGTGGATCAAGAAGGCTGGGCGAGGCCCTGGGTTCCGCGCGGTATCCGAGCGTCGCATCGATCGAGCGGGAAACGTACTTTAATTCGATGAATCCGTTCTGGCAGGCACCCAGGGCCTACGGGGCGGCGCTTGTCCTGTTTGCCATTAGCCTCGGGTTCGCCGGTGGCCGAGGCTTACTTTCCGGCTCGGCTGGCCGCGGCCTCTACCTGCTGGCCATGACGGCGCTGGGAACGGGCATCTTGCTGGAAGTCTACGGGTTCTACCTGCGGATCCGCATCTCGGGCTGGGCGCCGGTGACCAACATGTACGAGACGGTCATCTGGGTGGCGCTCGTGGCCGCCGTGCTCTCGTTTGTCTTCGAGCTCGTCTACCGGCGGATCTTCCCGGCCCTGGCCGGGTCGGGCGTGGCCCTGCTGGGGACGATCACGGCGGTCAACGTGCCGCTCTTGGATCCAAGCATCAATGGTCTTCAGCCGGTCTTGCGGAGCAACCTCTGGCTGACCATTCACGTGCTGACCGAGGTTTCCAGCTACGCCGCGTTCGGGCTGGCATGGGCGCTGGGGCTGATCACGATGTGCTATTACCTGACGGCC
>JBKQMU010000225.1:0-4481 GCA_052146555.1 Isosphaeraceae bacterium | reverse complement strand
CGTGTTAGCCTCGACTGACTGGTCCGATTGAGGATGCGGGAGTACCGAAAGATGGCGGGGAAGCTGATCAGCCGGATTCTGTGGGTGCTTTTCGTGGGGGCTGCGCTCTTTCTGGGCTGGAAGGTTTACGAGAAGAAGAAAAGCTCCGCGCTCCCTGCGGGGATCGCCTCCAGCAACGGCCGGATCGAGGCAATCCAGGTGGACGTGTCGGCGAAGGAGCCCGGACGAATCGCCAAGATCCTCGCCCGGGAGGGGGACCTCGTGCAACCGGAGCAGGTTGTCGCCCGGATGGACATAACGACGCTCGAGGCCCAGCTTGCCAGGGCCAAGGCCAGCGAGGCCACCACGCAGGAGAAAGCGACGGTGGTCAAGTCGAGCATTGTTCGTCGCGAAAGCGAGCTCAGGTTGGCCGAGAGCGAGTACGCTCGCGAGAAGAATCTCTATTCTCGAAGAATGGTCTCCCGGGAGGATTACGACCAGAAAGAGGCGACTCTGAAAACGGCTCAGGCCGCGCTCGATGAGGAAAAGGCCAAGCTCAACACTGTCCTCCAGTCGGTTGAGGTGGATAAGGCCGAGGTCAAACACACCCAGACGCGTATCGACGACTCCGTCCTCAAGTCTCCCGTGAAGGGAAGGGTCCTTTATCGCCTGGCCGAGGAGGGAGAGGTCCTCGGCTCTGGAGGGAAAGTGCTGACCCTGATCAACCTCGAGGACGTCTACATGGATCTGTTCTTGCCAGGACAGGAGGTGGCCCGGATCAAGTACGGCGACGAGGCCCGTATCGTGCTGGATGCCGCGCCTGGTCGAGTGGCTCCGGCCAAGGTTACATTTGTTTCCCCAGAGGCCCAGTTCACTCCCAAGCAGGTCGAGACTCGTAGCGAACGCGATAAGCTGATGTTCCGCGTCAAGATTCAGGTCCCACCCGAGCTGGTGATGCCTTACATCGATCGCATTAAGACCGGAATCCGGGGTGTTGGCTACGTCCGGTATGATAACGCAGTGGCCTGGCCCGACTCCCTCAAGAGCAACCTTGAGATTCCCAAGACCGAGCCGGTCGCTTCCGAGTCGACATCCAAGGTCCCGTGAGAGCCCGACCATTCCGGGGGTCTTGGCCCATGTCTCGCTTCGAGCCGCAGCTTTCTGTGATGCCCAGCACGACTGAGCCCGTGGCTTCGGTCAGGGGTGTGACGCACTACTATGGCAGCACCATCGCCCTGGACGACATCTCGATCGACATCCCGCCGGGCCGGATGGTGGGCCTGATTGGACCTGACGGAGTCGGCAAATCGTCACTCATGGGGCTAATCGGCGGCGCCAAGAAGATCCAGAAGGGAAAAGTGATCGTCCTGGGCGGAGACATCGCCGATGTCCGTCACAGGGGCGCTGTCTGTCCGCGAATCGCCTATATGCCACAGGGGCTGGGCAAGAACCTCTACTTCGAGCTCAGCGTATTTGAGAACATCGACTTCTTTGCCCGGCTCTTCGGGATGCCCAGGGAAGAACGGAAGCGGCGGATCGGCGAGCTCCTGGAGGCAACCGGCCTGGGGCCCTTTCCCGATCGCCCCGCGGGAAAGCTCTCTGGTGGCATGAAGCAGAAGGTCGGGCTTTGTGGTGCTCTGATCCACGACCCCGACCTCCTGATCCTCGATGAGCCGACCACGGGTGTCGACCCTCTCTCCCGCCAGCAGTTCTGGACACTGATCGACGAGATTCGCTCCGATCGCCCCGAAATGAGCGTTCTGATCTCCACCGCTTACATGGATGAGGCCCAGCGGTGGGATTGGATCGTGGCCATGGACGCGGGCCGCGTGCTGGCGACCGGCACACCCGGTGAGTTGATGGAGCGTACCGGGACGCGCGATCTGGAGGAGGCCTTTGTCGCCCTTCTGCCGCCGGAGAAGCGAGGTGATCGGCAAAAGCTGACGATTCCGCCCCGAGCACAGATCGGCGGAGAGCCGGCGATCACGGCGACCCATCTGACCCGCCGGTTCGGCAACTTCACGGCGGTCAACAACGTCAACCTGTCGATCGAGCGGGGCGAGATCTTCGGCTTCCTCGGCTCCAATGGCTGCGGTAAGTCAACCACTATGAAGATGCTCACCGGGCTCTTGCCTGCCAGCGAGGGGGAGGCCAAGCTCTTTGGCCAGCCGATCGACGCCAACAGCAATGAGACGCGAATGCGCGTGGGCTACATGACCCAGGCCTTCTCGCTCTACGGTGAGTTGACCGTGCGGCAGAACCTCGACCTCCACGAGCGGCTCTACCATTTGCCGGCAGAGCAAGCCCGCGAGCGAATCGGAGAGCTGGTTGACAGGTTCGGGCTGGAGTCCCACCTCGACGCGCTGGCCGAGCAGCTTCCCCTGGGGCTCAAGCAGCGGCTCTCGCTGGCCGTCGCCGTGCTCCACGGTCCGGACATGCTGATTCTCGACGAACCGACTTCCGGCGTCGACCCGGTCGCCCGCGACGAGTTCTGGGAGCTGCTCATCGATCTGTCGCGGCGTCAGGGCGTGACCATCTTCGTCTCGACCCACTTCATGAACGAAGCCCTGCGGTGCGATCGGATCTCGCTGATGCACGCGGGCAACGTGCTCGCCTGCGACACCCCCCAGGCGCTCATGGAGGCGAGGGGTACCGCCGATCTCGAGCAAGCCTTCATCGCCTACATCGTCGACGCGGCCGGCGATATGGGACAGCCTGCCAAGTCGAAGGAAGCTGGGGCCCAGACGACCAAGCCGGTCGAAGCCGACGCGGAGCCGGTCGCACCGGCGGCCTCACACGGCTCGTGGTTCAGTCTCGGAAGGCTTTTGGCCTATACGAACCGCGAGGCCATGGAGATCCTCCGCGACCCCGTTCGGCTCGCCTTCGCCTTCGTTGGCTCGGCGATCATGATGTTCGTCTTCGGCTTCGGCATCACCACGGATGTCGAGGACATCAGGTACGCCTCGCTTGACCTCGATCAAACTCCAGCGAGCCGAAGCTACCTCGAAGCATTCACGGGATCGCGGTATTTTCTCCAGCGGCCGTCGCTTTACACGGCCGATCAGATGAAACGCCGGCTCGAGGCCAACGACATCTCGCTGGCGATCGAGATTCCACCCCTCTTCGGCCGCAACCTTAAGCGCGGTGGCAAGCCGGAAGTCTCGGCCTGGGTGGATGGAGCCAACCCGCTGCGCGCCGAGACCATCAAGCAATACGTTGCCGGGGTCCATGGCACGTTTCTGCGCGACCCGGCTCAAAACATCGGCGGCAACCACGCAGGGCCCAACTCCGCCGATATTCAGGTGCGCTACCTCTACAACCCGACCTTTGAGAGCATCTACGCGATCGTCCCCAGCGTACCGGCGATCGTGCTGGTGCTGATCCCGGCCATTCTCATGGCCGTGAGCGTGGTCCGCGAGAAAGAGCTGGGCTCGATCACCAACTTCTACGTGACCCCCACCACGCGGCTCGAGTTTCTCCTGGGCAAACAGCTTCCCTACATCGTCATCGGCATGATTAACTACGCGGTTTTGATGCTGATGGCGGTCTTCGTCTTCGGAGTGCCGGTCAAAGGCTCCGCCTTGACGCTGACCCTCTGCGCTCTTTTGTACGTCACGGTGACCACCGGCATCGGGCTTTTGATCTCGACGTTCACCTCGAGCCAGGTGGCCGCTGTCTTCATCACGGCGATCGTGACGATTCTGCCCACAACCCAGTTTTCAGGCTTGCTCCAGCCGGTCTCGACGCTGGAGGGTGGGGCCCGGCGGATGGGCTCGCTCTGGCCGACGACCTATTACATGCACGCCAGCGTCGGAGCCTTCACCAAGGGGCTCCCCGCGCGGTTGCTGGTCGAGGACGCCATCATCCTCGCCTGCTTCATCCCCGTGCTGATGGTTCTTGCCGCGCTGGCCCTTCGCAGCCAGGAGGAGTGACGGTGCGATCGCTCATCAACATCTTCTGGCTGGGAACCAAAGAGCTTCGCAGCCTCCAGCGCGACATCATCATGGTCGTGTTCGTCGTCTACGCGTTCTCTTTGGCCATTTACACCCAGGCCAAGGGGACATCGACGGAAGTGAACAACGCCTCCATCGCCTTCGTCGACGAGGATCAATCGGCGCTTTCCAAGCAGCTCATCCAGGCGTTCTATCCCCCTCGCTTCAAGACTCCCGAGCTGATCGCCGCCAGTGAGGCCGACCTGGCCATGGACAGGGGCCGGTTCATGTTTGTGGTGGCGATTCCCCCCAATTTCGAGAACTACCTGCGGGCTGGACGCAAGGCGGAGCTCCAGGTCAACATCGACGCGACTGCGATGCAACAGGCCAGCATCGGCGCGGCCTATATCCAGAACATTATCAACGACCGGATCTCTAGCTTCCTCTCCCGCTCCGACGCCAAGGCGGAACTTCCGGTCAAGATCGTCATCCGCAAGGCATTCAACCCCAACGGCGAGACCTCCTGGTTCACCAGCATCGTGGCCATCATCAATCAGATTACCCTCTTGA
>JBKQMU010000224.1:0-20108 GCA_052146555.1 Isosphaeraceae bacterium | reverse complement strand
CCCGCCGAGCGCTGGCGATTTACGAGGCGTCGCGGGGCCCCGACCACCCCGACACGGCCACCGGTCTCAACACTCTGGCGGTGATCCTTAAGGACCAGCACCGAGGCGCCGAGGCGGAGCCGCTGTTCCGCCGGGCGCTGGCGATTTACGAGGCGTCGCTGGGCCGCGACCACCCCGACACGGCCTATAGCCTCAACAGGCTGGCGCGGTTGCTCCGGGCCCAGGGCCGATTCGGTGAGGCAGAGCCGCTGGCCCGGCGGGCGCTGGCGATCCGCGAAAAGGTGCTGGGCCCCGACCACTCCGACACGGCCAGTAGCCTCAACAACCTGGCAGTGGTGCTCCACGACGAGGGCCGATACGCCGAGGCAGAGCCGCTGTACCGCCGGGCGCTGGCGATTTACGAGGCAGCGCTCGGCCCCGACCACCCCCATTCTGTCCAGGTCCGAGCGAGTCTCACCACGCTGCTGGCTCGGCCGGGATGAGCCTGCCCGCTTCGTCATGGTTGATGCCTGTGGGGAACCCCGCTTGCGGGGTCGGGCCGGGAAGGTAGGAGGAGGGGGCTCCTCAGGCCAACGCGAGCGCCTCACCCCTCATCCGCCCCTTGCGGGGCACCTTCTCCCCGAGGGAGAAGGCATCGTTTTCCCTTCTCCCTGGAGGGAGAAGGTGGCCGGAGGCCGGTTGAGGGGGGCTCCATTTCGCCGCTGGCCTGCACACCCCTCATCCGCCGCTGCGCGGCACCTTCTCCCCGAGGGAGAAGGCATGACCGCGACGGCCTCCCCTGATAGCTTTATACAACGCGATAGCAAACGGCGCTATGGTCGCGACAACCGTCTCCAAGGAGCGAACCATGATCCTCCATCTGTTCTTCGGTCTGACCCTGGTTGGTTTGCTGGCTGCTGTTGTACCAATCTCAGCGGCTGAAGACCTGGGCGAGCATGGCTTCGTCAACTCGGCGGGTGTGAAGATCCACTACGTCACTCGCGGCCAGGGTCCACTTCTGGTGCTGCTGCACGGCTTCCCGGATTACTGGTACACGTGGCGGAAACAGATTCCCGACCTGGCGCAGCATTTTCAGGTCGTGGCGATCGACCTCCGCGGCTACAACGAAAGCGACAAGCCGGAGGGCGTCGAAAATTATGCGATGCCGAAGCTTGTCGGCGACGTGAAGGCGGTCGTCGAGCACTTTGGCAAGAAGCAGGCCGTGATCGTCGGTCACGACTGGGGCGGAGCGATCGCCTGGATGTTCGCGATGCAACACCCCGAGATGACCGATCGGCTGATCGTCCTGAACGTTCCCCACCCCGTGGCGCTGGCTCGCGAGCTGGCAACGAACCCCGAGCAACAGGAAGCTTCGGCGTACGCGCGCTTCTTCCAGACCAAGGACGCCGCCTCCACACTGACCGCGGATGGGCTGACATTCTGGGTGACGGACCCGGAGGCGAAGGCGAAGTATGTCGAGGCGTTCCGGAAATCGTCGTTCGAGGCGATGCTGAATTACTACAAGGCCAATTTCCCCAGGGAGCCGTACAAGCCGCCAGGCGAGATGCCCAAGGTCAAGTGCTCGGTCCTCATGATCCACGGACTGAAGGACGTGGCGCTCTTGCCCGGCGGCCTCAACGACACCTGGCACTGGGTGGAGAAAGACTTTACCCTGGTGACGATTCCCGACGCGGGACACTTCGTCCAGCAGGATGCCGCGGCGTTCGTCACCAGAGAGATGACGCGCTGGCTCACGCGATGAGAAGACCCACGCAGGCCCGTGGGAGCCGTCTCATTGAGCACTCCCCTGCCCCTGGGTGCCTGTCGTGGCCGCCTGCTGCTCGTCCAGAACGTCCATGTTGCCGATCAGGACGTTCTCGGTGCCGTCGATCATGGGCCACTCGTTCGTCGGCGTATTGGCGGCGTATTTCCTGCGGACCTCGGTGTAGGTATCGTCCGAGATGCCGAGGATGACCTGCGTCCGGACCGGCTTGCCGTCGACTTGAAGGTAGACGTAGTAGTTCTGCTCTCCGTGGAAGCCGATCGCGCGTGAGGGAAGCGCCCACGCTCCCTTGCGATCGATCGTGAGAGTGACCGTGGCATACCAGCCGGGATGGATGCGGCCCTCGGCGTTCGGCAGGTCGACCTCGGTCTGGAGGGTGCGGGTGGCGGGGTTCAGTGAGAAGCCCGATCGGGCGACCTTGCCCACACGCGTCACGCCCGCCAGAGCCTGGAAGCGAATCAGCGCCGTGTCGCCATCGTGGATGAAAAACGAGGCGAGCTCAGGGGCACCGACGAAGACGCGGACCGGGTCGATCTGCTCGAGAATGAAGAGCGGCCGGCCGTTGGTGCCGCCGCCGGCCTGAAGGTAATCGCCGGGGCTGATGTTGCGCTGGGTGATCACGCCGTCGTACGGGGCCTTGATCTGGCCGTATTCAACATTCACCCGGGCTTCGCGCTCGTTCGCCTGGGCGACCGAAAGATCAGCGCGGGCGGCCTCGACATCGACGCGTGCCCGGTCGCGGTCGGCGACGGACTGAGCGAGTGACGAGTTCGCTTCGGAAACCATGGCATTTGCCTGGTCGCGAGCCGCGATGGCTTCCTCGAACTGGCGATAGGTCTCGTCGCGAACCTGGACGTCGAGCACGTGCTGGGCAACGAGCTGTTCCAGACGCTTGTATTCGGACTCCCAGCGGGTGCAGCCGGCCTGGGCGCGCTTGACTCCGGCCTCAGCCGAGCTGACCCTGGCGTGCGCTGTCTCGACCTTGGCATCCGCGGCGCGCAAGGCACTCTCGGTCACGCGAATCTGGACCTCGGCGCGTTTCACCGCGGCCGAGAGCTGGCCGAGCCGTTCGACGTAGTCGGGAATCCACATATCCAGGAGAACATCTCCGGCTTTGACGCGGTCGCCAATGTTGTAATTGTATTTCTGGACGTAGCCGGCGATTCGGGCGTAGATCGGGGTGGTCTCGTAGGCCTGGACCGTTCCCGGCTGGATGACCGTCATTCGGATATCCCGCCGCTGAGGCCGGACGACCGAGATCCCGGCTGTGTCGCTCCCCTTGGTTCCGTCCTTGGCGGCCGTTTTTTGCGCCGTGTTTTGGGTCCCCGCGGCGTCAGGGCTTCCGCCCGGGGAAGAGCCGCCCCGGCAGCCGGACAGAAGCGCAAGGGCCACGCTCAAAAGCGCAGTTGCCAGGACGGCAAGCGCCTGGAGCGGTCGGCCGTGGAGAATCCATCCCGCGTGGAGCTTGTTCGATTCAGTCGCCGTGGCCGGCATGGTGCGGGGCCTCCTGGGGAGGGCGAGGCGGCTGGGAAGCTTCCCGCCCCGGTTGGTTTTGGTCGTCACGGTCGTCTTTCTGGTGCAAACCGTCGCTGCGCGTCTCCGGGCCGCCATCGGGTCCGGCGGCGTGGTCGCCATCCTTAGGGTGCTGAGGGTGGATCGGGTCGTAATGGGTGCTTTGCGGGTCGTCCGGATCGAGCGAGGGAGACGTTGCCGATGCTCCGCCCAAGAGCAGCGTGAAGCTCGCCGGCAAAACCAGCAAGGTTGCGAAGGTCGCCACCGCCATGCCACCGATCACGGCCCGGCCCAAAGGTGCGTTCTGTTCACTCCCCTCTTCGAGCCCGAGGGACATGGGAATCATACCGGCGATCATGGCGCAGCCAGTCATGATGATCGGCCGCAGCCGGCCCTTGGCCGCGGTGATCGCAGCGCGGTCGGCCGGCATCCCTTCCTCGCGGCGATGGCGGTCCGCGAAGCTGACCAGCATGATCGCGTTGGACACCGCGACGCCCACGGCCATGATCGCGCCCATGAACGATTCGATGTTCAAGGTTGTTCCCGTGAGCCGCAGCGCCAGCACAACGCCGGCCAAGACCGCGGGAACCGAGACCACCGCCGAGAGCGCCAGCCGGGGTGACTGAAAATATCCGGTCAGCATGATCAGGATGACGACCACCGCCACGCCCAGGCCAATTTCCAGGCTCTGGAACATCTCCTTCATGGGGCGGACCTGACCCCGCAAGTCGACCTCGACTCCCCGGGGGGGCTGGCCCACGCTGGCGATCGCCTTATCTAACTGGTCGATGACGCGGCCCAGGTCTTCATGCTCGATGTTGGACGTCAGGCTGAGGTAGCGTCTGAGGTTGTAGCGGTCGACCTCGCCCGGGATCTCGCCCCGCATGACGCGGGCGACGTCGCGAATCAAAAGCGGCGGCGTGGGGTTGGAAGGTGAACTGGCGTTCTGCGAGGCCTGCTGACGGTTCGCCGCGGTCGTGAGCGGCACGATTTCCACGTCGGTCGCCGCGGTCATCTTCGGCTGCGGCACCTGGACCTGCACCTGATACGAGTTGCCGCTGATGTCGTCGCGCCAGTAGTTCCGCGAGGTGTAACGGCTGGAATAGGTGGCCGCGATCAGCGATTCGCCGACGTCGCGGGCCGTCACGCCGGAAAGCCCGGCCCGCTCCCGGTCGACGGTGACCTGCACCGTCGGATAGTGGAGCGGCTGCTGGATCTGCACGTCGCGTAGCGCAGGAATGGCGTCAAAGGCAGACCGAAGTTTGTCCATGTAGGCGCTTGAATCGGCAAGGTTGCGGCCGGTGACGACGACCTCGATCGGCGCAGGGGCCCCGAGACTCATCGTCTCAGAGATTAAATCGCCCGGCTCGAAGGCGAAGATCATATCCGCGACGCGGCTGTCAGCCTGCTGGGGTGTCAGTCCCAAGCGCAGCAGCTCTTCCTTGAACCATGCCCCCACTTTTCTGGGCAAGACTTCGCGCAGTTTTTCCTGAAAGGCGAAGATGCTGATATTGCTTCCCCGCCGCAGGCCGATGCGCAGGATGCTATCATCGGGCCCCCGCGACCAGAGGTACGCTATGTTGATGGCGTACATGGGCGGATTGGCCCCCGCGTAGCCCATGGTGATCTCGACGTTCTCGGGTCCGGCCTCTTCGGCGATCACGTCGAGCGTCTTCTCGGCAACGCGGCGGGTGACCTCGTAATGGGTTCCCTGGGGCGGACGCACTCGGAGCTGCATCTGCCGGGCGTCGACCCTCGGGAAAAGTTCGCGGCCCAGCCCCAAGCCGGCGACAACCACCACGGCGCCGGCCGCAAGCAGATAGGCAAGCCCCACCACGCGACGGTGGGCGACCGTCCAGTCCACCAACTTCTCGAACCGGCCCTGGAAACGCGCGAAAAAACCCGGCTTGCCATGCGTCTCATGCGTCCCGTGCCGGTTCTCAAGCAGCCAGACGCTCATGACCGGTACAAACGTGCTGGAGAGGAAGTACGATGTCACCATCGCGCCGCCCACCGCCAGAGATAGAGGCACGAAAAGGGCGCGCACCGCCCCCTGCATGATGAACGACGGGATGAACACGGAAAGAATGCACAGGAGGGCCAAGAGCCGCGGCACCGCCGTCTCCGTGTTGCCCTGCCGCACCGCCCGCGACATCGATGGCGTATGCTCCATCTGCGTGTGGATGTTCTCGATCTCGACGGTCGCCTCGTCCACCAAAATGCCGATGGCCAGGGCAAGCCCCCCTAAGGTCATGATGTTGATCGTGTGCCCGGTGAGGTTAAGGACGATGATGGAGCCCAGAAGCGCCAGCGGGATGTTCAGCACGACCACGATCACGGCCCGCAGGTCGCGCAGGAAGAGCAAAACCATGAGTCCCGTCAGGCCAGCGCCCAGGGCCCCCTCGACGCCCACGCTCTCGATGGCTCGATAGACGATCGGCGACTCGTCGAACTCGTACGAGACGGCCACGTCGTCCGGCAGCGCGGCCTGGAACCGGTTCATGTTCTGCTTGATCGCATTGACGACCGTCAAGGTTGAGGCGTCGGCGCGCTTGACCACCGGGAGGTAGACGGACTTCTTGCCGTTGACCAGGGCATACCCGGTCGGGATGTCGGTCGCGTCTTCCACGGTGCCGACATCGCGAATGTAGACATTTTGACCCAGCTTGAGAGGGACGTTGCGCAGTTCCTGGGGGTTGGCGACCATGGTATTGACCGGGACGACCGTCAACTGGTCCTTGATCGTGACGTTGCCCGAAGGGCTGATATAATTCCCGCGGTCGATCGCGTCGACGACGTCCTGCGGCGAGAGGTCATAGGAGCGGAGTCGCTCGGGATCGACGTTGATCACAATCGTTCGTATATTGCCGCCGAACGGGGGCGGCGAGGAGATCCCCGCCAGGCCCGAAAACATCGTTCTGACCCGGTACAGTGCGAGGTCTTGAAGCTCGCCAACACTCCGGGTTGGGCTCGTGAACACGAGGTAGCCGACCGGTAGGCTGCCGGCGTCGAGCCGAATGATATAAGGCGGCAGCGAACCGACCGGCATGACCGCCAGCGCCCGGTTGCAATAGGCGACCGTCTGAGCTGTCGCCTCGGCCATGTCCGTGCCGGGCTGGAAGAAGACCCGGAGCATGACCATGCTCTGGATCGACCGGGACTCGACGTGCTCCACGTTGCTGATGTACTGGAAGAACAGCTCGTAAACGTTGGTGATCAGCCCCTCGATCTGCTTCGGGTCCATGCCGCCGTAGTTGTGAATGACGTACAGCGTCGGCTGATTGAGTGAGGGGAAGATGTCCTTCTGCATCCCAAAGATGCTGGACATTCCGCCCAGGCCCAGGGCCAGGACGATCATCATCACGGTTATGGGCCGTCTCAGGGCAAAAACGATCGGGTTCATGAAGCCCGTCCGGAAGTTGCAGTCGTAGCAATGGCGCCGTCGGCATCAGAGAGCCGAGAAACTGGGATTGCTTTTGAATGTGCAAATTTCGTGCCAGAGTAACGTGTATCAAGGGCGATGTGAACACGTCGATGATGGCCGGGCAATGCTTGGGAAAAGATCGAACGCAGGGGTAAGAGACTCAACGCGGGCGGGGCGGCGAGATCTATTCGCGAAGTCGACCCGGGCGCAAGCGACGGACCGATGATCCCGGCGCAGGGGCAAAAGCCTGGATGGCCTGGACCTGATCCGCCGTGCCGGCTGCCAGGGGAAGAGCACAAGGGAACCGGATCGGCAGGACCGAGCATCAACGGCTCCTAACCGTTAGCCTTTCTTATAAGTAGCGACTTTAGCCCTGGCCATCCGCCAGTGAACTCGGCGACATATTCCTTGGCCGCCCTGTCAGTAATTGCTTCCACCATTTGTACCGCCTCAGTCACGACCGGCGTGACCGGGTCCGGCTCAGATCCTGCAAGGAAAACCGCTTGCTGCTCCTCCATCGCCTTCAGGAAGCGATCCCGCTGGTCCGGGGCGAATTCACGCATTTGCGACATGTTTTGCCAGTAATATTCTCCGAGCGCATTCGACGCAAGGCGCAGTTTGACCATCACTTGGTCTATCAGCTCAAATGGCCTGCGGGCATCCTCCCCGCGAAACGCCGCCATAAACATATACTTCTTGGCCTTCAGATTCTTGAAGGCCTGATCATACTTGTTGTATCTTTCAATGACAATATAGGCTCTATCGAGTGCGGCTGATTCCTCGGGCCTTTCACTCTCTCTGCGTTGTCTGGTGCCGCCTTCCCCGGCCCACACTGCTGGACTTCTGATTGACCGAATAGCCTCTTCAGCTTCGTGACACAAGGCGAGCACTTCTTCAGCCAAGTCCACCCGTCGTTTCCTGTAGTCCCGCCGTGTTGTCCACGCCTCCTTGATTGCGATCCCCAACAATGCTAACAGGCCAGCGATAACGATCCCCAACAATGCTAACAGGCCACCAATCGTAGCTTGAACGAGCGGCATCAGGCCAGCCATCACAGCACGTGCCCCCTTCTCTTGACCGCTTCGGACTGCCGAACGGCAGCACGGTCGCTGCCGTTCGTCCGGGAATTACTTCTTCTTTTTCTTTTTGCGACCCGCCTGGGACAGGTCGGAGGCCGCTAGCGACCTCTGGTCATTGGTTGACTTCGGACTCCGAAGAATGTCTGATGCCTTAGAGGCAACCCTGGGACTGGTCTGCTTGGTATTCCTGGCCACGAACGAACTCCTACGTGTTAAGCATTTTTGGAGACACCACATCCCCATGAACGAATCTTAGCATCCTGTCGTGCTATGTTACTAGAGCAAATGGCCAAAAGTTCAGAAATGACCTTAGGTCCATCGGTCTCCACACACGCCGGGCGCCACGCTCGCGTCCGCGTGAGCGTGCTCTGCCGGGTACAACGAAGGGACAGATTACCGACAACAGAGGAGAGTCAACCGATGCCACTTGTGACGGTGAAGGGCATCTATAAGGACGGTAAGGTCGAACTATCGGAGTGGCCGGCGGATATCGCGGAAACGGCACACGTGCTGGTGACCTTCTTGCCGGCCGAAGGACGGGAGGGTGAGGCAGCCGCGGAGCAGAACCTCGACCGTGAGACGCTGCGTAAACAAGCCTTTGAGCGGATGAAGAAGGGTATCCACCTGGGAGGACCTCCTTACCCCAAGCGGGAGGAGCTCTATGATCGCTGTGACAAGTAGCTCGGTCGCCTTGGTGGATACCAACATCCTGGTTTACGCTTACGATCCGGGTGAACTGTCGAAGCATACTGTCGCACGAGAACTGATCCAGAACCTGTCAAACGATGGACGGCTGCCCTTCAGCATCCAGGTGCTCAATGAGTTCTGTGCCGTCATGATGCGACCAAATCGCACCCCGCCGCTGACGCCCGCTGAACTCGTGGATGTGATTCGCGAGCTCGAAGCCATCAGCCAGGTCGTGCCCGTTACGGCCGCCCTCACCAGGCGCGCACTCAAGGCCATGCCCGGCCATGCCATGTCGTTCTGGGACGCGCTCATCTGGCCGGCTGCTGTCGAGAACGCTGCAGCCATCATCTACACCGAGGATTTCCAGGACGGCCGGGAAGTCGACGGAGTACGATTTGTCAATCCGTTCTCCCCAGGTGCCCAACTGCAAGGAACCTGAAGGCGAGACACTCAGTGAGTTACCGGCGGTGCAGTGGCGGCACTTGCGGATGGCGTCCCTGGCCCAGGCGCCGGACTGGCATCGGCCGCGGGGGGCAGCGGCTGGATCGCCTGCGAGGTGACCAACTGTGCCGGCTGTCCGAGAGCCCGATAAACCTCGAACTGGGCCGCGTTGTAGTCATTGACGGCAAGAGCGTATTGCTGGTAGGCGACGTTCATCGCCTCGATCGCCTGCACGACCTCCTGGGGACGGACGACCAGACGCAGGAGCTCGCCGGCCGGCCGCGCCGTCTCGCGCAAACCGATGAAGTTCTTGTCGGCCGACTCTACCGACTGGCGCACTTCCTCCTCGGTTTCCACGGTCCGGATTCGGGCGGTCTGCAACCGGGCGTCCGCTTGCGAGACCTCGGACCTGACGCGGTAGATGATGCGGCTTAGCTCGATCGCCGCCAGGTCTTGCTCGGCTTTACGTTGCCGGATAAGGCCGAGATTGCCGACGCCGGCGTTCTGAAGCTCCCAGACGGCCGCGACCTCGATATCAAACCGTGCACCGTTGGAGTTCAGCAGATTGTTTCCCCCGGCAGAAAAGTTGCCCGCCGCGATCTGCCCATTCGACGTTGTGGGGCTGAGAATAATGAGATAGGGCGTCAAAGGGCGTGCCTTCTCGCGCCGAAGCAGGTAGTTAGCCGCGGCCACCTGCTCGCGCCTTGAGGCGATCTCCGGGCGATAATTCAGGGCGATTTGGACCAGATCCTCAAGGGTTTGTGCGCATGGCAGGAGCGTGACCTGCAGAAATGGCGGCTCGATCGGCTCCAGCAGCGTGCTGGGATCGAGCAAAAGGATCTCCGCGAGCTGAGCGCTGGCGACATGCCAGTCGCGGATTGCAAGCTGCTGCGCTTGACGCAAGTTCTGCAGCTCGGTCTGCGCGCGATTGATCTCCAGCGGCGCGATCAGGCTGGGTGCAAGCCCCCGGGTGAGATTCACGAGCATTTCGGCCCTCTGGAGCGCAGCGCTAATGCCCAGCAACCTGCCTCGTGCCTCCTGAAGGCTGAAGTAGGCCCGTGCGACGTTCAGCAAGACGTCATTGCGCGCGGCCTGGAGGTCAGCCCGCCGCGCCGCGACGACCCGGCGCGCCGCCAGCGGAGCAAAGATGGCGTCGGTCAGTCCGACGCTCATCGAAGGGCCACCGCCTACAAAGAAGCTCTGGCGATCCTTGCGGAAATTCGGACCCGTGAAAAGGTCTTGCTGAACGCCGTCGTGCCGGAAGTAGTCGACCCCGGCGTTGAGGTTAGGAAGCCAAAGTACCTTGGCTTGAAGGTGCAGCGCCAGCGCCTGGCGGACCAGGGCCGTGGCCGCGGCAATATCCAGTGGGCTGACTCCTGCCAACTGCAGCGCCGAGGCGAGGTTGATCGAAAGACCGCTCGGCGCTCTGGCATCCATCCCGCCCCGAGGCAGTCCCGCGCCCGCCGAACCCGGAATCGGCTGCGGCGCAGGGGGTGGGGAGGACAATCCGGTCTGGCCGGGATCTGCCGGTGCTCGGCGCCTCGTCGGGCTGGCCAACGAGGTCCCCTGCTCCAGCGCCGGCGGCAATCGGTCGGATTGCGCGCGAGCCCATCCGCCGACCGAGAATACCCCGATCAAAGCGAATAACATCAAGCACTTGCGGCGCATCCTGCGCATCAGTGGCTCCAGATCCCTCTGGAATAGACGAAGATTCAAGAACGGTCAACACGGCAAGGTTGACGGACGCGACAATACTGGCATTTTCGGCAAGTGAGGGTACTATCGGTTCGCGCGGCCCGGTCGTCGGACAAAAACTCTGCGGCGAAAGCGCGCCCCTGGGTGTGTGAAATGTTGCACCTGGCCCAGGTCGTCCCGACACGCTTCGGTCTGTTTCAGGCCCAGAGCGACCAGTTGCCCGAAGTAAGCACGTACGCGGCGATCAGACCGTTGGCCGTCGCATGGGCTATGACGGCGTCAAGCAGACTGCGGCGGCGGTAAAGGACCAAGGCGAAGATCATGCCCGAGATCGTTCCCTCGATCCAGCGGCTATGCATCATTCCGAAGAGGGTCGATGAGACGAGGAACGACGCCCAGGAGAAGGCCCCGACAGGAAGTGACCAGTAGTCAGGTCGGATAAGGCGGCGCGTCAGATAGCCGCGAAATGCAAGCTCCTCCACCAGGGGGACCGTGACCACGGAGCCGAGCACGCGGAAAGCCAACCACGCGATCCATCGTGCTCCATACGGGTGGCCGGATTCGATCAACCCCGCGCTGGCTGCGACGCTTCCGTGATAGGCCAAGAGCTCCGGGACGATCCAGACCAAGAAAACGACGATGCCTACCGCGACGCTCTCCCACGAGAAGCTGAGACGCAGCTCGACGTAGCGATTCCGATACATCCACAGACATAGACCCGAGGCAATCACGCGCGCCGGATAGAAGCTGTCAAATCCCTCGGTGAACGCCCGGCTGATCATCGCGGTGGCGACCAGGACGATCAAAGGAACAAGGTAGGGCGCAGAGGGAGATTGAACCGCGCTGTCTTGGATGAGGGTACGATCGCGAGCGAGGAAGGCCCATGACCGAGCCCAGTGGATGAGCCCCAGTCCGACCGCGGTAAAGGCGAACCAGCCGGCCAGAGAGTGAAACCCTCCCTGGGCGACCTCGCTAAAACCAAGCGTGCCCAGCACGATCAAGCCGAAGATCCGAACCGCGTTAAGCGACCAGATCAAGGCGACACCCAGCGGAAGCAGGAGAAATGCGTGAGGAAATCGAAGGTTGTCGCGGTCAAGCCAGAGGAACGAGGCGAGGAGAGCCAGCAAAAGCCCGATACCCTCGAACCCAGAACAGCGAGGCGCGACCTTGACCAGGAAATTCGACGTGCCGACGAGCAACTCGTCCGGTTGGACCACGATGTTTCTGAAAAAGACGCGGAGAAGCCCGGCGACCACGAGCAGGGTCGAGTGGGAGAGCGCCGGCCAGAGACTGTTCGCGACCCTTCCGAGACCCCAGGCCGAGAGCCCCACGGCCGCCGCGCCAAGGATCATGTCGGACTCATCTCCGATCAAACGGCGCAATCGCTCCGGTGAGAGCCAAAGCGCAAACCACGACAGAAGATTGAGTAGGGCCATGCCTGCCCACGCGATTCCCAAGGCGAAGGCCGGCAGCGGGGGGCGGGTTCCTCCATCAAGCACCAGAGCGGTCAGCGCAGCGAACACGAAAAAAGCGGCCAGGTGAGCGAAGACGTACGGCCAGCCTCGATGCCAGCCATCCGATCGAGCGGGCTCATCCCGGAGCGCTTGCTTGCGGCGCTGGCCCAGAAGAAGCATGACCCCAGCCGCGGCGATCAAGATCTGGATCAGGCTACGATCTGTCCGAGCAAGCTGCCGGAGTAAGCCCGTCCCCAGCGCGCTTGAGTCGGCGCACATTGTCAGACCGATCACCTCGGCCGCCAGCAGTGAGAAAACGAAAAGGGGACGACGACGTAGGGGCAGATGCCAGTCGGCGATGCGAGCCGCAACGCCCCGAACCACGCTGGCGGCTTGGGGCACGCTGATCAGCCCTCGCGGTTGCGCCGGCTCTTGCGAACCCGATCGCCGACCAACAGGATGCCACCGGTCAATATCGCCAGTGCACTGACCGCTACGCCCGCATCGATCTCAGGTGCGGAACGCGTAGGCGTTCCGTTGCCGTTGTCGGGGGGAGGATTCCACCAGGGATAATCTCTCCAACCACTTGCCCAGACCGGTCCCGTAGAGAGACACAGAGCCGCGGCAAGGAAAAGGCTCCATCCAACTGAGCGTCGAATCCTTCGTTGCTTTCTGGATGTCAGCGTTAGACGGTGGCCCATCATCGTTCCTCCCGAGTTGAAAGCAGATGCCTTCAGGCAATCAACGACGTACATTCATGCTTGACCTGGGAATTGCAATCTCTAACGCAGCTTAGCGGCTCGCTACGCGGAACACAAGTTAATTAAGCATCGTTTTTAAAAAAAACGTCATCTGTTGCAGGAAATCGACGCGATATGTTCTACAAAATCATCGCAAATGAAACCATCCCGCTTTTTGTAACGCATTAGCGGAATTCAGCAACAACGAGAGTCCCGAATTCTGGAGACGAATAGGGCCAGTTGATTGGAAGGATGGGCTGTTCTGGTCATTGTCTGGGGAAGCTGGGGTCAGTCACTGAATTCCGCTGAAGCGTTAGCGCTTTTTTTAACCATTCCGATGCCGTCATACCTGCCGGAATGACGGCAGGCAGTAAGACGGTGAGACTGCGGACTTCGTCTCTTTCCAGAGAGCTGCCTGCGGAGTACAACGCAGGTAATACTGATTTGGAATCGAACTTGGCACGCAGGTGAGATCATGTCCGCTGTGAAAGCTCTCCGTGTCGGAGACGTTGCGCCGGATTTTGCTCTGCCCGATGCAACGGGCAAGGTCGTCCGGCTGTCGGATTTTCGAGGCAAGTCCGAGGTCGTGCTGTTCTTCTATCCCAAGGACAATTCGCCGGTCTGTACGGCGCAGGCGTGTTCCTTCCGGGACAGTTTTGAGGACTTCCAGCAGGCGGGTGCCACGGTGATCGGAATCAGTGGCGATTCCGAAGGGTCGCATCGGCTCTTCGCCAGGCTCTGGAAATTGCCTTTCGTTTTACTCTCCGACAGGCAAGGCGAGGTGCGAAATCAGTATGGCGTGCCTCGAACGCTGGGCATTTTCCCGGGCCGGGTCACCTATTTGATCGACCGTGAAGGGATCGTCCGGCATATCTTTGCGTCGGCCTTTCAGCCGGGAAAACACGTCACGGAGATGCTCCGGAAAATCGCCGAGCTGAAGGCCGCTTCGACCGGAAACCAAGACCTCTCTTAGGGCCTTCGGCGCTCGTCCGCGGGCTGTTCGGGTCGTGTGGCGAGCGCGCGATAGGCGGTGATCTTCCCTGCCCTCTTGGTCGCCAGATCGAACGTTCCCTGCCGGACGATTTTGAGCTCATCGCCTGCGCTTCCGGCCGCTCTCGCGTTCTGGTGGAGGATGACGAGAACCGGATCGGATCCACGCTTGCGCACGCGCTCCACGACAGGCGTGTGGTGCGGATAACGCGTGGTCCTGGTAATCACCCCGCCGCCGTCGCGGGCACGCTGCCGCACGAAGACAGCACCCTCGAGCTGGACGATATCGCCGGGCTGAACGTCCCGCAGGGAAGAGAGCGGTTGGCCCCAGACTCCTGCGGCGGGGTCGGGCTGCCGGGCGCCACAGTGGCGTAGGGCTTCGACCGCCAGCGAGGTGCACTCGCCATTTCCGACCTTTTGTCCCAGCCTGGACCTGGCGCAGGCGGCGATGTCATCGCCCAAAGAAGGGCCGGGCCCCGCAAGCATCACGAGCACAAGCGCGAGCATTTGGCTTCCGGCGGCAACGGGACCCGGACCTCGTGGAGCAGAGTCGATGGCTTAGCAGACGGCTCTCTTGTCATCCTGGCTTGCCGGGCTTCTGCTCGTCAACACGCTGCGCAATTCGCCACAAGACCATCGTCTTGCGACAATGGGTTTGGATTTCTTGTCTCAACCCGCAGGAAGAAACCTATGTCCGAGAGAGACTTCTTGCGAGTCGAGCAAGGGAAATCGAAGCAGCCAGCGGGTTGCCAGGTGCATGACGTGCAGGCTGGCTCGCCTCTTACTCCAGAATCAGTGCGTGGATCAACCCGCTGCCGGGGGACGGTGTCCTGCTGCCGTCGTGAGCACCATGCTCACGCGATCAGCCGGTCGTCTCGATGCCTTTGTCTCTGTCTCGCTGCGTTGCGAGAGGAATGTCTTGCGGCAGCACGCCGCGGAGCGCGCGCTACTTCAGGCTTAGACCGCAACCCGTGCCTTCCGCAACGAATCGTACGGTCGCTTCTGGGCTTCCAGCGTATCGCAGACCAAGCCGGCTACCAGCCATCGAAGCGGCACATTCCGCTCCTGGGATTCAAGGCGAAATCGCTTCATCAGTTCGTCGGACAGGGTTACCCGAATCTCGGGAGAAGCGTCCATGGTCCGTCTCCAGTGCCGAGCAATGTCGGAGTTTTCTTTCCAGTTTGAAGTGCTATGAGCAAACCGCGTGCCAAGCTCTGCGATGAGACGAAGCCTTGCCGGGACCGTCACGGTGCACCGGACTGCGTGGCGTTCGGATCGAAGCTCTATCAGGAGCATAGGGCAGGGTCGTCGATCGCCAGGGAAATGTTGCGAAAAAACGCCACGCGGTCGCTGCGTGGTGCCAGGGTGATGATCCTTTGCATGTCGCAATGGCTGGCTGGCAAATTGTTTACGGCCGACTTAGATCGCGGTCTACTGAGAGCGTGTCGGCCCCGCCTTCAGGGTTGACTTCCAGCTCGGCGTGGGCCGGCTCCGGAGGCCCGAAGTAAGCAATGATTCGCTCGCCGAGCACGTAGTAGACGGGGATGACGAACCGGCCCAGGACGGTGCTGACGAGCATACCGGAGGCAATGACGATGCCCAGCGAGTTGCGGCTATAAGCCCCTGCGCCGGTGGCGCGGGCCATGGGTAAGACGCCCATGATGAAGGCGAAGGAGGTCATAAGAATCGGCCGCAGCCGCTGCCGTGCGGCCTCCTTGGCCGAGTCGATGATGCTCATGCCGTGCTTCTGCATGAGTTCGACGCCGAACTCAACGACGAGGATCGCGTTCTTGGTCTCCAGGCCGATGAGCATGACCAGGCCGATCTGGCCGAAGACATCCAGCGGCAGGTTAAATATCCAGAGCCCGACGATGGCGCCGAAGGTCGCCAGGGGGACCGTCAAGATGATCACCAGGGGACGGACCCAGCTCTCGTAGAGAGCCGCCATGAACAGGAAAACGCAGACGATCGACAGAGCGAAGATGAACATCGCCTGGCTGCCGGTTTGCAGCTCCTGAAACGTTGCGCCGGTCCATTCGTAGCCGAATCCCTCGGGCAGGGTCGCGGCCGCGACCTCTTGCATGGCGGCGATCGCCTGGCCCGAGCTGTAGCCTGTCGCCGGGTTGCCGGTGATCTTGGCGGCATTGTAAAGGTTATAGTGTGGCACGTCGGTCGGCCCCACGATGGAAGTCACCTCGCCCAGCGCCGAGAGTGGCACGCGCTGGCCACGGTTATTGAGCACCTTCAGTGCCAGGATGTCGCGAGCCAGACGCCGGCTGGAACCGTCGGCCTGGACGTAAACCCGCCAGGTCTTGCCAAAACGGTTGAAGTCGTTGACGTAATAACCGCCGAGCTCAACTTGGAGGGTCTGGAAGACCGTCGCGACGGGGACATCGAGATTGCGGGCCTTGCCGCGATCGAGATCGAACCGAAGCTGGGGTACTTGAACCGACAGCGGCGTGTACAGGCCAGAAAGCTCGGGTCGCTTGCGGGCCTCGGCCAGGAAGTTTTCGGCGACGTCCGCCAGCGCCTGCACTCCGCGACCCTCGCGATCTTCGATCATGAACTCAAAGCCACCGGTGGCGCCTAGGCCCTGGATCGGTGGTGGCGGAAAGACGAGGCAGAGCGCGTCCTTGACCTCGGTTGAGAACATCTGCTGGAGCTGGCTCACCAAGGCGCGGGCGCGCAACTCCGGCTTGGCGCGCTCTTCCCAGGGCCGCAGCACGACATAGAGTGCTCCGCAGTTGGACTGGTTGAGCTGCAAGAGCGGATTCATACCGTCGAACCGGATCGTGTCGGCGACGCCTTCCAATTTCAGTGCGATCTGCTCGGCCCGCTCCATGACGCGGCTGGTCGGCTCTTGGGTGGTGCCGTCGGGCGTTTGGACGGTCACGATGATGTAGCCTTGGTCCTCCACCGGAATGAACGCCTTGGGCCGCTCGATGAGCAGAAGTGCCGTGAGTGCCAGCAAGGCGAGCGAGGGGATGACAATCGTCCACCAGTGGTGGGCTGTGTACTCAAGGAAACCGCCGTAGGAGTTCTCCAGCCAGCTCATTCCTCGATTGAACCAGCGGAAGAAAAAGAACTTCGACTCGCCGTGATCGCTTCTGGGTTTGAGAAACAGCCGCGCCATGGCCGGGCTGAACGTGAGCGAGTTGAGGGCCGAGAAGACGAACGAAAAGACGATCGTCAGCGCGAACTGGTTGTAGAGCCGGCCGGTGAGCCCGGGGATGAACGACACGGGTACGAAGACGGCGGCCAACACGAAGGTGATGGTGACAATCGGCGTGGTGATCTCGGCCATGGCGGCCCGGGTCGCCTCCAGCGGCGAGTAGCCCCGCTCAAGGTATTTTTCGACGTTCTCGACGACGATGATCGCATCGTCGACGACCAAGCCGATCGCCAGGACCAGTCCCATGAGGGTCAAGGTGTTGATCGAGAACCCGAAAGCCGCCATCAGCGCGAACGTTGCGACCAGCGAGACAGGGATGGCGACCATCGGGATCAAGGTGGTGCGCAACCGCTGCAAGAAAACGAAGACGACCAAGAGCACCAGCCCGAAAGCCTCCAGCAGCGTGTGCTCGACCTCCTTGATGTTCTCGTGAACGTAACGCGTGGTGTCAAACGCGATGCGGTACTCGACGTCAGCCGGGAAGTTTTTCGCCATCCGGTCCATCTCGCGGCGGACCTGACTGACAATCGAGAGAGCATTGGCGTTTGAATACTGGTAGATCGGGATCGTCGCGGCCGGCTTGCCGCTCAAGTAGCCTGCTTGCTCGTACGTCTCCGAGCCGAGCTCGACTCGGGCCACGTCACTGAGTAAGACTTTTGTGCCGTCGGGACGGGCGCGGACGATGATCTGCTCGAACTCACGTTCGCGGGTGAGCCGCCCTTTCGCGGTCACCGGATATTCGAACCGTGGCTGGCCGCCGGGTGAGGGCGGAGCGCCGATCTTGCCGGCGGCAGCCTGCCGATTCTCGGACTTGATGGCGTTGATCACCTCGTCAGGACCGAGCTGCTGATTGGCCATCTTCTCCGGGTCGAGCCACACCCGCATCGCGTACTTGCGGCCGAAGACGCTGACGTCGCTGATGCCGCGAATGCGCTTAAGGACGTCGACAAGGTTGATCTGGGCGTAGTTGTCCAGGTAGTTCGAGTCATACGTGCCCCGCGGGCTCACCAGGTTGACCACGCAGACCATGTTGGTCGTGGTCTTCTTGCTCTCGACGCCGACCTGGGTCACCTCGGTAGGGAGAGTCGGCTTGGCGGTATCGACCTTGTTCTGAACGTCGACGGCACCGATATCTTGAGAGTAGCCGACATCGAGCGTGACCAGGATTTTGGAGAGGCCGTTGCTGGTACTATCTGACGACATGTAAAGCATGCCGCCGACGCCGTTGACCTTTTGCTCGATCGGGGTGGTCACCGAGTCGGACACCGTCTGGGCATCGGCGCCGGTGTAGGTCGCGGTGATCTGGACCTGGGGCGGCACGACGTCGGGATAGAGCGAAATCGGCAGCACGAAGATGCAGATGCCGCCGATCAAAATCATGAGCAAAGCCAGCACGGTGGCGAAGATCGGCCGCCCGATAAAGAAGCTGACCATGGCGTTTTAGCCCCCAGGCGCCGGCTCAGGCCGGGACTTCGCGGCGTCGGGATCTCCTTTTTCCGGCGCGGTCTGCGGCGCTCGAATCTTGATCATGGGACTGGAAAGCGGATCGGACACCTCGGCCTCCGCAGCGGATCGCTTGTACCGCTCGAGCTCGACCTCTTCGGTCTGGACGGTCATCCCCGGCCGCGCGAGTTGAATTCCCTCGACGACGACATCTTGTCCCTCACTCAGTCCCGATTCCAGCACTTCCAGCCCTTGATAGGTATCCAGTGGCTTCACCAGCACGGATTGGACCTTTTTCTGGGAATCGACAACCAAGACCCGAAAGCCCTCCTGGCTCTCGACCAGCGCCTGCTCGGGTATGACGATCGCGCCTGAGTACTCGCCGACGTTCAAGTCGGCCCGAACGTACTCGCCGGGGAGCAGGGTCTGCTCGGGATTGGGAATCTCGCCGCGGACCAGAACCGTCGAGGTCGTCGGGTCGACGGTGTTGTCGACGAAGTCGATCCAGCCGGTGTGCGGATGAGGCTTCTGGCCCTGCACCGCGAGGTTCACCCTCAGGCTGCTTTGCTTGGCCTCGGGCCCGGTCCGGACCAGCCGCGCAAGCAGCGACAAGTAGCGCGAGGCCGGCCGGATCTCGACACCCATGGGATCGAGCTGCTGGATCGACACCAGCGAGGTTGTCTCGGCCGAACCCGTTCCGGGCCCACCCAGGTTGCCCAGCTTTACCTGGAGCTCGCCGATCCGGCCGTCGATCGGGGCAAACATCCGGCAGTAGCCAAGGTTAATGCGGGCCACGTCGAGATCGGCCTGGGCCTTCTCGAGATTCGCTTTGGCGATGAGCAGGTTGGAGTCGTAGTCGGCACGGGCCTGCTGGAGTCTTGCCTGGTCGGCCTTGACCTCGGCCTCGTTCCTCTTCCGCACGGCGACGACCCGGTCCACGTTCTCGCGCGAGGTCGCCGCCCTGGCCAGCAGGGTGGTCTCGCGCTTCTCTTCGACCAGTGCGAGGTCCAGTGTAGCCCGGCTGACATCGACCTGCGCCGCGGCGACCTCGCGTGATTTCGAGCTGGATGCTTTCTCAAGGTCGGCACGGGCCGCATCGAGCTTGGCCTGGGCCTGGTTGAGCTCAGCCTTGAAGGGTTCTTCGTCGATCACCAGCAAGAGCTGGCCGGCCTTGACATTCGAGCCTTCGACGAAGTGCTTCTCCTTGAGGAAGCCCTTGACCCGGGCCCGGATCGTCACTTGGTTGAGCGCCACCGTTGTGGCGTTGGGCCGGCCAATGATCGGCACGTTCATCTGCCGCGCTTTGACCACTCGGACCATCGGAGCCGGTCGATCGCCTGCAGCAACTGTCGCCGCGGTCCGCGGCTGCCTGCAGCCTGAAAGCGCCAGCGTCATCACCATGAGGAAGCTGGTCAGAATTGGGAGCATCCGCACTCCCTGAAATTCGCGACTTTGCATGGTCCGCACGTTTTCAAAAGCCTTTTGGAGGCGGTCGACTGGAACCCCTGGTCACACCTTAGCCGGAAGGCACTGGTACTTCCAGGGTGTGCCGCAAAGTGACGGTCCGGACCGCTGAGCATCCTGCCGGGATAGGGGTAGGGAAGACCAAAGGTCTCCCCTCCCTCCGAACCGGACTGGCGGTTCTCCCGCATCCGGCTCTCCGTCAGATGGTGTTACCTCCGAGAGGATTGACGGGCCACAGCATGGGC
>JBKQMU010000223.1:0-18548 GCA_052146555.1 Isosphaeraceae bacterium | reverse complement strand
CCCTCGGGGGGACGGACTCAACTCGACGTCGAAGCCGGCCGGCCGACCGAGGCGAACGACCCTCCACGCCCATCGCAGCCCCAAACGGGTTCGGCGAAGCTTTACGACAAGCCCATCGCAAGCGCCTTCAACAAAAGCCCTTAAATCCAGGAGTGAGGTCCCAAGTAGCCTCTCATCACGCTTGTTTCAGGGTTAGATTGATGCTCGCAAGCGGGTAAGCCGCTGGTTCAGATCAAACAGGCATTGTGCGGACCGCGCATCGTTCGCATGGGATAGGACGCAGCGTTACGCGTCAGTACTGTGGACAATCGCCGCACGATGACCCGATAAAGCTGAGCACATGTTTCGCGATCATCAGTTCTTCGTCCGTGGGAATGACCCAGACCGAGGGTGTTTTGCGCGCGACGGAGATTCGCAAGTCGCCTCGCTGGTTGGCTGGCTGGTCAATCTCGACGCCAAGCCAGTTCGCGTCGCGGCAGACCCGCGCACGGATCTCGGCCGAGTGCTCGCCGATCCCGGCGGTGAACACGAGCGCGTCCAGCCCTTTCAAGACTGCAGCAAGCGAGCCCAGGTATCGACCGATCTGATCGACGAAGTAGTCGATGGCAAGTCGAGCGCCGGGCTGATCACTGGCCAAGAGGTCGCGCATGTCGTGCGAGATGCCGGAGATCCCTTTCAAGCCGGAGTCGTGGTACAAGAGCTGCTCAATCTGCTCCAGGCTCATCCTGCGCTCTTGCATAAGATAAATGAGCACGCCCGGATCGATCTGTCCGCAGCGTGTGCCCATCGGCAGGCCATCCAGCCCGGTGAAGCTCATCGTGTTGCCTAGGCTCCGTCCGCCCTTCAGGGCTGCCATACTGCATCCGTTACCCAGGTGGGCGATCACCAGCCGGCTGTCCGCGGCAACCGGATCGAGTTCACGAAGAGCGGATGCGACATATTCAAATGAGAGCCCGTGAAAACCATACCGGCGCACCCCCTCGTGAAAGTAGCTCATGGGCAGGCCGAAGATTTCGCCGACCAGGGGGACCGTCCGGTGAAAGGCCGTGTCAAAGCAAGCAACCTGGATCAGCTCGGGATAGGATTGGGCAATGGCACGAATCGCCGCCAGGTTGTGCGGCTGGTGCAAGGGAGCCAGCGGCACCAGACTCGCGAGCTTCTCCATCACTTTCTGATCGATGATGACCGGCTCGGCATAGTAAGCTCCGCCATGAGCCACACGATGGCCCACGGCCACGATTTTCAGTCCGTCGCTGTGGGACTTGATCCACCCGACAATATGATGCAAGGCATCTTCGTGAGTCGCGACCTGGTTGGAGCGAAGCTGCTCATCGAGAAAAACATGATTGTCCGGACCCTCGACGAGAAATCGGGGTTCGCTCCCCAGGTCTTCGACCTGCCCCCGGCATCGTTGCCGGGGGCAGGCCGCGCCCAGCTCGAACAAGGAAAACTTGACGCTCGAGGATCCCGAGTTGAGAACGACGATGACCTTGATCAAGGTGCGCTCGATGCTCATGGAGCGGTCTTCCGTCGATGGTGAACCAGAAGCTTGGCGATCGCGCAGGAGGCCATCCGACTCAGAGGTTTGTCTGCCCGGCTCGTCAGCGCGATCGGCACCTTGGCTCCCAAAACGATCCCTGCGCACTGAGCTCCGGCCAGGTATTCCAGTTGCTTGGCGAGCATGTTGCCCGCCTCGATATCGGGGACGACCAAAATATCGGCACGTCCGGCCACGGGAGAGACGATTCCCTTGACCCGCGCAGCCTCCTCGGAAACGGCGTTGTCAAAGCCGAGCGGACCGTCGACCAGTCCGCCTGTAATCTGCTTGCGATCGGCCATCTTGCAGAGTGCGGCGGCGTCCATCGTCGATCGCAGCTTGGGACTGACCGTCTCGATGAACGACAGGATGGCCACCTTGGGTGTCTCGATGGTGAGAGCCCGCGCCAGGTCGATCGCGTTTTGCACGATGTCGCGCTTGTCATCAAGGCTAGGCTCGATGTTGATGGCCGCGTCGGTCAGGAGCAGCGGACGGGGATAGTTGGGCACATCGAGCGCCAGAGCATGGCTGACGCGGCGGCTGGTTCGAAGGCCCGTGCCGCTGGCAACCACTTGGTGCATCAGCTCTTCGGTGTGCAGACTACCTTTCATCAGGGCCTCGACCTTGCTGGTGCGCGCCATGGTCACAGCGACGGCGGCGGCCTCGTGGCTGTGTTTGCAGTCAACCAGTTCGTAACCCGCCAGGTCGATCTGAGCCTCCTGTGCGGCGGCACGGATCTTGGCCTCGGGACCGACCAGGACGGGGACGATCAGCCCAACCTGGGCCGCGTCGATGGCTCCTACCAGTGAGTTGCGATCGACGGGATGCACCACGGCCGTGCGAATCGGCTCCAGATCCTTGGCCAGCTCGATCAATTGCCGGTAACGCGCTCCGGGGTCGAAAACCTGAATCTCGGGAAGGACGACGCGGGGCCGCTTGACCTTGTCTCGAGGCGCGATCACTTCGGCCTCTCCCTCGATCACGACTTCGTTCTTGTCATTGACACACTGGCAATCGAAGGTCACCCGAGACTTCTCGGGATCCTTGGTCTTGGCGATCACCGAGACGGTGATCCGGTCGCCAATCGCGACCGGTCTGCGAAACCGGAGCGTCTGACCTAGATAGACGGCCCCAGGACCCGGCAGCACTGTTCCCAGGACGGTCGAGATCAAGCAGCCGCCCCACATGCCATGAGCGATGATTTTATGGAACATGTCGCTCTTGGCGTAGTCTTGATCGACGTGGGCGGGATTGACGTCGCCCGACATGGCAGCGAATATGCTGATATCATCTTTCGTAAGTGTGCGAACCAGGCTGGCTGAATCGCCGATTTTGATTTCATCGAACGTTCGGTTTTCGATGTAGTCCACGTTGAGTCCTCCTCACCGTCGTTGCGACAAGAATGAGCGATGCCGTTTGCGCGGAGTGAAACTTGCTAGCCAATGATGTGGTAACCTCCGTCCACATAGGTTGTGCTTCCCGTCATGGAGCGGGCCCAGTCGCCCACCAGGAACGCCGCGACTGCACCGACGTCGTCGATGCTGACCAAGTGATGCGTGGGCGCTTTCGCGGCCGCTCTTTCGAGAATCTCGTCGAAATGATCAATTCCCGAGGCGGCCCTGGTCTTGACCGGTCCCGGAGAGATGGCGTGCACGCGAATGCCCTTTGGAGCCAGCTCGGCGGCCATGTAACGCACAGTGCATTCCAGGGCGGCTTTCACCGGGCCCATTAGGTTGTAATGCTCGACCACTTTTTCGGAACCGTAGTACGTGAGCGTCAACAGACAGCCGCCCGCGCTCATCAGTGGCTCGGCGAGCTTGGCCATCCGGATGAATGAATGACAGGAAATGTCCATGGCTAGAGCAAAACCGGCCTGCGAGCAATCCACGACTCTGCCATGAAGATCCTCCGCGGCGGCGAAGGCAATGGAGTGGAGCAAGAAGTCAAGTTTCCCCCAATCGCTGCGGACCCGATCGAAGACGGTTTCAAGCTGGCCAGCCACGCGCAGGTCGCAAGGCATAAAGATCGGCGCTTGCAACTCTTCGGCTAAAGGTCGAACATGAGGCTCTGCCTTGGGACCCTGGTAGGTCACGGCGAGCTCAGCCCCCAACCGATGAATCGCTCTGGCGCATCCATAGGCCAGGCTGCTGGCGTTGGCGATTCCAAAAATGAGTCCCTTCTTGCCCTCAAGGCTTACCGAAGTCATGGGTGAATTCCTTTGTCGCCAGGGAAATCAGGGTGATTGCAAATCTGGCCGGGAAGATCGCGGTGGGCTGAAGCGGGCGGAGGGGTCGAAACGAGGAGATGCCGTCTGCGGAGATCCACGGGGTGAGCACGCCGTGGTATCATACCGCCTTTTTTCATGACAACTCCATAAGAATTCTACGCACTTCGATACTCTGATATCAATACTGATCAAGCGGTCAGTTTGAGGTGGGCGTGGACGATAGCGATACCGCGGGACCTCAAGGTTTGTCGCTCCGCTGTGGTATTTCACTCCAGTTGCCAACTGCGACCGAGGGATGCTCTGGCTTCCATATCTTTTCCAAGTGGGTGGAAACATGACCCCGACGGTCTTCTATGATCGCGATACGCAGCGCGTCAACAATTTGCGCCATGCCGGCAAACGAGAGCCAGACCAGACGGGCGTCCCGCTCGTGATCTTGCACGTGAAATCGCGGGGTCTAGGAAAAACGAACTCGGATTGCCGCTTTTCCAGCTTCGTGGTAGAGAGTGGATCGCCCGATGCTCGGAGCGGAATGCCGCTCCGAGCATGCAAGGATGCTTATCGGGATTACTTCAGGACGAACTGTCCCCTCATGAAAAACTTCGTCCGGCTGGTAAAGAGAGCCTGGCCGCATCGCCACCGCTTTGCGCTATCGATCGGCTGTGCGGCGATGGTGGCGCTTTTCTACTTCACCGAGCTCGGAGCCGTCCTGCCCCTTCTGAACATCCTTTTCAACAGCGAAAATCCCCAACGCTGGGTCTCGACGAAGATCGACACCATCGGCGCATCGATCAAGCTTTTAGACGCACAGGCTGAGGAGGAGCGGAAGATCAGTCTGGCGGCCGAGCGGGGCGATCGCGATTCGGTGGATCTCTCGGAGCATTATCGCCAGCTCGAACAAGAATCGAAGCGGCTTGGTCAAGAGCTGGGCGATCGCCAAGGGGCCGTGGATCTTCCCGATCTGAAGGGCCTCAAGCCCGAGTTCGTCCGGAAAGAGCAGGCCGAGATCGACATCTTGCGCCAGGAGCAGGCGGTCGTTGAAGGGCGGCTGGCCGAGCTGCGTCGGGGTAGCGTCTGGCTGAAAGCCGACGATCAGGCCTCGATTCGCTATCGCCAGGCGCAAATACAGAAGGAGCATGACAGCGAGAAAGCCTGGCTGGGCCGTTACCAAGGGCTCAAGCCGCTGATTTACCGGTACATGCCGACCGACTGCTTCCGCAATCTGCTGATTTTGATCGGACTGGTCATCGTGGGTGTGGCGATCAAGGGCTTTTTCATGTTTCTCCAGGAGCTCTTGGTTGCCGACGTGATGCAGCGGACCCAGTTCGACATCCGCAACATTTTCTTCCGTCGCACGCTCGACCTGGATCTGGGCAGCTTCTCGGACCAGGGTTCGGCCGAGCTCATGGCGCGATTCACTAGCGACATGGATTCGTTCGGCCAGGGACTGGTGACGCTCATGAGCAAGCTGGTCCGCGAGCCAATGAGGGTGGTCATCTGCATCAGCGGCGCGCTCTACCTGAATTGGAGGCTGACCTGCCTCACACTGGTGGTCGTGCCGATCTCGGCGCTGACGACCTACCGCGTGGGCCGGATCATGAAAAGCGCCATGCGACGGTCGCTCGAAAGTATGTCATCGATTTACAAGATTTTGCAGGAGAGCTTCCAGGGTATCAAGGTCGTCAAGGCGTTCGCCATGGAGCGAACCGAGCGGAGGCGGTTCTTCGTCGAGACCAAGAACTTTTACCGCAAGGCGATCCGGGTGGCGATGATCGACGCGATGTCCGACCCCGTGCTCGAGATGCTGACCTTGGTGACGGTCGCCATCGCGCTACTGGCCGGTTCGTACCTTGTCCTGGGCAAGACGATCTACCTGCATCTGGGGCCATTTCAGATCCAGCTTGCTTCGCAGGTGATGGCGATCCAGGAGCTGCTGACGCTTTATGCCATGCTCGGCGGGGCATCGGATCCGATCCGCAAGCTGTCCAACGTGCACTCGAAATTGCAACGAGCGGCCGCGGCCTCGGACCGCATCTGCGCGCTCATGGATCGCGAGCCCCGGGTCGTCGAGCCTCAGACGGCGATCGAACTGCCGCTGCACCACGAGTCGATCGAATTCGAGGACGTTTACTTCAGCTATCCGGGCCGGCCGCCGCTCCTAAAAGGAATCACGCTGTCGGTGCGCCATGGCGAGGTCATTGCCTTGGTCGGTCCCAACGGGTGCGGCAAGACCACGCTCATGAACCTGCTGCCGCGGTTCTGGGACGTGGACTCAGGCACGATCAAGATCGACGGCCGCGACGTCCGCGACCTCCGGCTGCGTAGCGTTCGCCGCCAGATCGGCCTGGTGCCTCAGGACACCATCTTGTTCCAGGACACCATTGCCAGGAACATCGCCTACGGAGACCCGGGAGCCAGGCGCGACCGGATTATCCAGGCGGCCAAGAAGGCGTATGCCCACTCGTTCATCATGGCCCTGCCGGAGGGGTACGAGACGATGATCGGCGAGCGTGGGCATGGGCTATCCGGAGGTCAGCGTCAGCGCTTGGCCCTAGCCCGCGCGATGCTGCGCGATCCCTCAATCCTTATCCTCGATGAAGCCACAAGCGCGGTGGACATCCAGGACGAGGCTTTGATCCGCAAAGCCATCGAGGAATTTTCACGCGATCGGACAACGTTCTTGATCTCGCACAGCTTAGGGACGATCCAGTTCGCCGACCGGATCGTCCTGATCGACGACGGCCGGATTGTCGCCATGGGAACCGACCACGAGCTGCGCGGCTCGTCGCCTCTTTACCGCCGTCTTCATGAGATCCACTACCATACCGGAAGCACGCCCCGACCCCACCACCTGTCGGACCGGACCGCGGCAAGCGATCCGACCCACTCGCCGGAAGCATGAAGTCCGGAAACTCAGATCTGCCCTTTGGGATAGGTAAGTGTGGGCCCGCAACTACCGCGGCGGTTCGGTGCGTGCCGCGGTGCGCTGCGACGTCCGCCGCGTTCTTACCCAGCAATCTGTCCCGTTGCCGCTGGCCGGAGCTGCGACCAGTTCCCCTCAGCGGCTGTTGTGTCACGTCGTCGCACGGCGTACCCCACAACGAAGAAGACCAAGCCAGCGGTAGCCAGCACCGGTCCGCCCAGGAATGTCAGAAACCCGAGCAGTCCAGCACAGAAGAGGAGGGTAAGAGCGGGCCGTGGAATCCGCACCCCCACGATCAAGAGGACCATCGCCAGAAATCCGAGCAAGAGGAGGGCACCGGCGCGGTTTTGGTACGGAGCGCCGGTTACGTCTTCGGTCTCGGCTCCCGACCCTTCTGAGAGCACGCCGAGGACCCGACTGGGGAGCTCGTCGAGTCCTGACGACATGCCGATCATAAATGATGGCCGGCCGAGGTTCCTGAGCCGTTCGGGGCTGGCCGGATCGGGCATCGCAACGGGGATTGCCGGCAACGCTTTTGGCGGTGCGCCGAAGTAAGCGTCGGCCGTCTCAATCTCGTCGTCCAGGGCCGCGGCACGAAGGTTTTCTTGCAGGGTCGTGCGCGACGTCGCGATGATCTCCAGGTCGCGACTGGCTTGTTCCCTGCCAAGGCGGTCGCCCCGCCGGTCATTCCACCGCAGGGAGCGCTCAGCGTCGCGGAGGGCCATTTCATGGGAGATCAAAAGCGAAAGGGCGCGCTGGCGATCCCGCCCCGAGCTGCGGTCGATCCGGGTGGCGAAATCCGTGAGCTGCTGCGCGAGGCGATCGGCGCGTTCGAGCGTGGCGCGATCCGGCGTGGTCAACTCGAGTCCGGCGAAGGTGGATCTGGCGGTCATGTTCGGAGGAAGGTGCAGCTCCAAGAGCGTGGAGCATCGGCCCACGCCGGCCTTGGGCAGCGCGCATGACCATGGATCAAGCGTCGCCGGTGTACTGGGAGCTGGCTCTTTCCAGAAAAGGTTGACGCGGCCTGCGCCGGGCTCCGTCAGGGGAACAAGCCAGCAGCCACTCTCTGACTTGAGAGGCAGCACCGGGTTCTGGTCGACGGTCAGCCAGATGACGCTACTCCCCTCGGGAAGCTCGATGACCAGGAAACGCCCAGTTTGCGCCTGGGTCTCGTACACGGCCTGACCCAGAAGCGAGTGATCCGGCAGCAACACCAAGTTGAGGTCCGCACTGACCACGCGGGCCGATTCGTCGGGCGATGCCGCGGCGTTGACCGTGGCAGCAGAAGCTTGGACTTTGAGCCACCAGCGATCGCTGTCGACATGAAAGGCCCGCGCCTGAGTTCCGGGTTCATGGCTGAACTCGGGGTCGCTGAAATGGCTGCCCGGGGAGATCTCGTGCAGGCCGCTTGTCCCCGCGACCGAGAGCGATCTTCTGTCCGCGTAGACTAAGCCGAGGTAGGTGTCGATATGACCCTGTCCCAGCGGTGTGATCTCGGGATACGCGACTTCCTGGTCGCCGTAGTGCGGCAGTACCGAGCGAATGACAACGCGTTGGGTGCCCCAGACGGGATGGTCCGGGGTGATCGTCCAGAACACATGGGGGCCGATCGAGGACGTCCTGTAATGGAACTCCGTTCCCGCCAGGTCGAACTGGGCTTTGAGCGCCCAAGCCATGGGAAGCTTGAGATGGATCGTCTGCAGCGCTCCTCCCAGGACGTCGTAGCGAAGAACCGCAACCCACTGGGCTGCATCACGGTGGATTCTCATCTGGCTTTCGATCGTGACGTTCACCGTGGGGGAAGGCGCAGTCCAGCTCAAAGTTCCCAGCCGCGAGGCATCGTCAACGCGATAGACGACTCTTGATTCCCGCCCGGCTTCCGCCGCGACAGAGAGCACCGCGGGCGAGTTCGCCTTTGCCGACGCTAAGGCGAAAAGTCCCGTAGCATCCTTGATGTCCAGCGCCACCTCTGAGCCAATGATGAGCTTGCCGGGCAGGTTGTCCATTCCCTGAAGCTCGAGCCACGGAGTGGGCATCGAAAAGGGCTGGGTGCCCAGTGCCAGCGGGTCTTGGAGAACGGGAATCCAGCCGTGAATCGAGAGTCTTCGCCGCGATTGAGGGAAGGCCCGGTCGTAGCGGAGCAGAAGCCGCCGTGCGTCGGACCGGTTCCAGTGCGTCAGTCCCTCGGACTTGACACTCACGACGACCAAGTCCGGCGGGACGGCTACCTCCAGATGGTCGATCGAGCCGGCATCGTCGTCGAAGGCGGCATCGAGCGAAACGTCGATCCGGCCCGGCTCGATGCGGAGTTCCAGAGTGGGTCTGATCTTCACCCGTGCAACGGCCGGCCCGGCCTGGAAAACTGGTGTGAGATCGCGAGTCAAACGGATGGTCCCGGCGAGCGTGAGTCGATCATCGGGCAGCGGTCCCCAAATCTTCACGAAAGTATGGTCGCTCAGCGGATCGGTGCCCTCGATGGGCTCGATCCGCCCCGACCACTGGCCGGGCCGCCGTACCCCCAGAAGTGCCGCATACTTTTCGACGCCCAGAGGCTCAAGTCGCGGCAGGCGCCGGGTCAAGGCCCCGTCGCGACCGTCCGGTTCATTCTCGATCGGACGCCACATCTCAATCTGAAGTTCTGACTTATCATGGAGCGGAGGGTCGAATCGCATGGTCCATACCGGCTGCTTGTCGGTACCTAGGGTGGTCGAAGCGATCAAACCCGGAACTTGCACCAAGCGCGGAATGAGCCCTTTGTCAATCTGGAAGCTCAGACTCGAGAGCTGCCGGGCTGCCGTCCGGCACGTGAACCGAGCTTGGAGCAGGTCTCCCGCGGGCATGATGTCCCACAGCAAGGTGCCGTCCATGACGACGCCCGCGGCCTGCGCGGCGGCATCGTTGTCTTCCCATCGAAGCAGGGCGCGGTCCGCCGGGCCGAGCCCGGCGGTCAAGCGCTCCTTTCCGGTCTCGATCCGGCCCCGGGCGGTGCTGAGCTTAAGTGTGCCGAATCGGCCCGGCCGATCCACGACCAGCCGCGCCCCGGGGTGCGGGTTTACCGGAAAATCGAGGGCGACGGCCGGTTCGTCGCCGGTCACGTCGAGCGTCCGGCGGGCCAGCAACTTGAAGCTGCCGGCCGCTGGCAAGGCGATGGCCGCCTGTTGGCCCCCGGCCTCGATGAACACCGGGACCGCCCGGCCATCGAGAACAGCCGAGATCTCGCGTGCACCTCCGACTGGTAGCTTCCAAATAGCCTCATCGGTAGCGCGGAGTTCCAGGTCGCTTTCCACCAAGACTTCACGCTTCCCAGACCACGAAAGATGATGACTGGCCCCCACCAGCACGACTTCCGCGCCGGAGGTCGAGGGCCGGAGTTCGGCCAGCTTCTCAAGCATCTGGTAATCGCTTTGCCGCACGACGACTCGGTCGGCCGGCTGACCTGGCTGGTATGTTCCCTCGTAGGGAATAAGGACCTGAATCAGAGAGTCCTCACCGCCGCGACTGGCCAGGGCGCTTGATCGGCTGGCGAATATCGCTGCCAGAAGGACTGGCGCGACAAGCCAGGGTAACCGGGCCAGCAAGAGTCGCGTCGCGCGCGCTGGGACTGGTGGTTCGCCAGGACCAGATCGGCTGAGCTGAGAACCTAGGCGATTGAGGAGGCTACCTGAGGCGCCAACAAGCAGACCCGCCGTAGGGGCGAAAAACTGGTCCGGCAGCCAGAGATGAAGCAACAGGGCTAGCATCGCAAGCACACTTGGGACCAGGATCTGCCAGCGCGCAGGCAGCCGCGGCACGGAGGACAAGAGGAAGGCAAATAGCGCGGTCGCCCAGCCCAGGGTAAGGCCGGTCCGACCGTCGCGCAGCTCGATCTGCGCAGTCGGCTCGGGCCATGAGGCACATGCGAACCGCCAGACCGGCCACCCTGGAAGCGCACGCGGTGGTCCCGAGGCTTTCCTCGCCGCAGCGCCCTTGGGAGTTGTCTCGCCGCGCCAGCGCTGTACGGTCTGCAACCGATCGGAGCGATCGCAGCCCCAGAGCACGGTTTCGGCGATCGCCGGCAGCAAGGACTCGGATCGGTCGAACTTCGAGGCTTCGGCCTGTGAGGTGAGGAGGAGCCCGGACTCGAGCGGAACCAGTGCCAGGGTGTACTGCTTCAAGGTCAACAAAGCCGGGGACTGTCGTTTCGGATCCATGCCAACCGGGACGCACCGCGATCTTGGCCCATAGCCAGCCGCGTTCAAGGCGGAGCGATCGATGAAAAGAGGATGCGCCGGAATATCCCAGCGAGCGAACCATTCGGCGAAGGTAAGGTCTTCAGCCGAGCTGGTCGAGAGGACCTCGTCGAGCCGGCGAAGCGTCTCCTGCGACGGAACTGGCGCGGTTGGCCCTCGGTTGGGCCATTGCAGATCCGGTATGCCGAGCGCACCAGAGGGCCAAACGGGCTCGGCTTCGAAGTCGGCTGGCAGCAGTTCGGGGCCATGCGCGCTGGCGTGCCAACCAGGAGGGGTCAAGAGTTCCCAGCAAAACGACAGGCAAGGGATGTCGATATGGGGCAGAACCGGCCGCAGCAGCGTGCCCGATCGCACCGGCTGACCGGCTGTCTCGAAGTCCAGATCGATGGTCTGGTACCGGTCTCCCGCGGCCGCGGGTGTCAGGGCGACCAGGATCCGGTTACCTTCGCGCAGCGGCACGACCGCAATCCCGTCCCGCTCGACGCGCACCAGCGAGGCGCCTGGTGGAAGAGAAAGCGCCAGCTCACGCGGCTCTTCGGCGTGGACCAGAAGGCGTAGCCGGCTGGGCCAACAACCCTGCGGGTGCAAAAGGGTGGTCAGTTGCGCCTCGCGAATGACCCCGCCACTTGCCTTCGGTTTCAGTTCCTCGGTAAAAAGCTCGAGTGTGCCGGCCGCCTCGGTGTACGTAAAACCGTCGACGATCAGGCTGGATCGCCGTGGCCGGGAGCGAGCGGCCGGGCTTGCCGTTTTCTCTTGCTCCCACGAGGCCGCCAGCCGATCGGACATCGTCGCCTCGAGCCGACGGACACCGGTAGCCTGGACGCGCGCTTGCACGTTCCGCGGAACCTCGATCAAGATCGTGCTTCGCGGCAGATGTTGCTTGGACAGCGACACAAGTGGGATGGATCCTCCGCCGGTCCAGGGAAGGCGAGCCCGGAGCTGGATCCGCGTCTGATCGGCCCGCGCTTCCGCGAGATTGAGGTTCCAGGCCAGACCGGTCTGCGGAAAGCCGCAGCGCGATCGATGACGCTCGTCGAGAGCGATGCGGGGGATCTCTCGGTCTTGCCCCTCCCAACGAAACGACCATGCCTCCTGACCGCCCTTGAGCACGCTCTCCCAGACGGGTAGCACGGAGAGCGGCCGCGTGCCATGAACCAGCAAGATTTGGCCCTCGATTGCCAGGTGTCGGCCGTCCTGCTCGACTTGCGCGCGGTATTGGATTTCAGACCGGGGGGCCTGCTCGAGGGGCTCGCGCTCGACGCGGGCGGAGCCGGCCTCCGCATTCCACCGCCATGCCAGCGCGGGACGCGGGTCAGAGGCCCGCAAGGGCGCAGGTCCTACGAGTCCTTCCACGCGGTAGGGATCGATCCAGACCAGACCCCGCGCCACAGTGGGAGTGAGGTTCATCGTCCGATCGACCATGGCGACCCAGACTTCATCGGCGACCGGAACTCCCACCGGACGAACTCGGGGCAAGACCAGCGGGCCGCGTCCGCCCCCGGCCGTCGAGGTGGCTCCGATGACAAGCGGTCGGGATGCCTGGGTTTTCTCCCTGCCGGGTAAGAGCATGCGCAGCCTTGTGCTGCCGTCGGCCAAGACGGTCCAATGCCAGGCCAGCGACTCGTCGCCACCTGCCCAGGACACGCGGTCAGGAACCCATGTCGGTGGCAGATCGACGTCCAGCTCGGTGGCCGAGGCCACCTCGCCGACGCCGCTTAGTTGACACTCAAGCGCGGGCACGGACCGGCCCACGCTCAAGCGGCCGCGCACCCGGCAGGCCATCTCCCCGCGCGGTTGGCGAAAGACCAGCTCGGCCACCGAGGCGGGAGCTGTGGCCTCGAAGACCAGAGCGTTCGAGGCCGCCAGGTCGCCCCCCTTGGCCGGAACCCGCCTGCCGGCACGTTGCCGGCAGTCCTCGATCGCCCGTAGCGAATCGACGATCACCGTCGTGGTGCCGCCGGTCCAGATCGCGTCCAGAGGACGGATCGCCGGGATGCTCCAATGGCCCTCCAGGGGAATCCGGGCATGAGCCCGGAAACGAACCAAGGCGTTTGGGCCCGCGCCACCCGCCAGGATGACCCGGACTCGCATTGCCTCGCCCTGGCGTTGGGACTCGTATTCCTTGATATCCGGTCCGGTCACGTCGATCAACTCGAGCCCCGGGTCGAGCTCGGCGGAGAACTGCAACCTGCCCAGCCGATCCGGCACCACTTTCCAGTCGGTCTCCCAGTTGACGGTCTCCGGATCATTGCCAGCGATCAAGCCCAGTGTGATTTGCGTCGGCCCGCTCACCCAGAGGAGCGATTCCCCGGACGATGACTGAGGGGCACGCGAATCGAGCAACTGCAGATTCCCCCGCCCTGGCGAACCATGGAACCGCCACGTTACCAGATCGCTGCCGGCGGTCGGAAAAGGCCCTTGGCGATAGCCCGATTGGCCTACCGGGACCAAGCCGGCGGGCAATTCCAGCGACAGCTCGGAAGACTCATCGCCGGGAAGGCCCAGCGCGAACGAGCGGCCATCGGAGTCTGGACGGGCGCGGAGTTCCCAATCGATCGTCAGATCGCGCTGGGCTCGGAACCCATCCGGCGGCTCGAGCCAGAGAGCCGTCTTGCCGGACTGGAGGGCCCCCGCAATGACCTGACGCTGGGTCGAGGGGAGAATGAGCGGCGTCCAGGGATCAAGCGGAAGGATTCCCTGGCCCGAGGCCGAAGTCATGACCGCCAACCGCGACGAGCCAACGAGAACACCGGCCTCCAAGCGAGCATGGTGGCGGGCCCGGATCAGCCGGGGCAAGACCATTTCGCCAGCCCGCTCAGATGCCCGGGTCGCCGCATCCAAAAGCGCGTTGAATTGCTCGGGTGCCAGGAAACGCAGCGGGGTGCCCGCGGGAAACCAGGTGGCGACCCCGCCCGCCGGCACGTGCACCCAAACGACCTCCGGCGGAGCCGACCGCGACGAACCCGCCAGCAGCAGGACCGCCAGACTCGAGAGCAGCACGCGGCAACACCGGATAAGCGGTCGGGGGTAGTCTCGGAAGACGTGCCTTTTGAAGTGCATGGCCGCTTTTTCCCGCTGGCGAGGTCCGCGACGGTAAAGGTGGAGCTCAGCCCGACGTTCCGACGCGAGAGCCACGCAACGACTCTTCGTCGGGCACGAAGCCGGACGCTGGAGGGACGTAATCCAGCTTTGCGGAGGCGCGACCCCGGACCGCCGTCGAATCGTCGGAACCGACTCCCGCCAGGGTGCTTGCCGCCGCCGTCTGGACCGCGGCCGGTGCGCTGGCGGTCGACCCCGCATGCGCCGCACCTGGCACCGCCGCGGTCGCCGTCGCGGTGGACCGGGTACGTCCGATCAGCCGCTGGATCAGTAGCCCTAGAAGCGTGAGGATGACTCCACTGGCGGCCGATTGAACGACCAAAAACAGTACACTGGGATGAACCAAGGCCCAGGCCAGCACGCCCATGATCGCCGCGGCCAGCCAGATGGACCGGAAGCGGACCTGGGCATACATCGCCAGGAATCCTACGAGCAGCACGCTTCCTGAGCAGACGGCGACGATCATGGCGCGAGAGACCTGCCAGAGCGAAAGCGGCGCCGGCTTACCGGCCCTGGTAAAGAGGTAGCCGTGTGAATCGTCGAGCTCTTCGCCCAGAAGCTCGTCCAGGACGGGCGTGTGCGCAGGCGCCCCGGCTACCCACCCCAACAGCGTCGAGAACGACCGCCAGGGCCGACGCTTCCAGACATAAACATCCCAGTACCACTGGTTCTCGTCGGCCCAGCCGGCAGGCACGCCGATCACTGCCTTGCTCCGGGGAATCTGCACCTCCCAGAACGACTGCAGGATCACCGCGTCCTCGATGAATTCCGGCGCCGCGCAGACCTGCCCGGTTCCGGGCCCAGAAAGCTGGTACTCGACCTCTAGGAGCACCGGCCTGGACCGTGACTCGACTGGTAAGCTTAGCCGGTACTGCCCGCCGGATGCGTCGAGCTGCACTTGCTCGGCCGGGCGACTGTCGATGCGGCAGCGGACCCACTGCGCCGCCTCGGGAAGACGGAATACCAGGATGCTCGGGTGCGACTCGATCCAGAACCAGGCACGCGTTCTCGATGTGCTGTCCGGGCCAAAGAGGGTGCGGAGCAAGAGTCGCGGCACCACCAGAGCAGGAAGAGGCACTTGAGACAGCAGCATGGCGGAGAATTGCAAGGGGGCAAGAGATTTGTCCTGCGCCGTCGGCCGATAGCGTAAGGGTCCGCTCTTTTCTTCCCGGTCCTCGCTGCTCTCGAAGAAACGCGTCCACGCGGGGTCGGCCACGACGACCTCGATTCCCGGGGCTGCCGAGAGCTCGATCGTGGTGGATGCCGATTGACCATCCTCCACCTGGATCCAGGGAATCATTCCGCGGAGTTTGGCCTCGCCTTCCGGGACTTCCTCGAGCGACAGCGAAAACTGGAAATGAAGCGTGGTTTGATCGCTGACCGATGGGTCCAAGGCCAGGCGGTAGCGCCGCCCTCCGCCCTCCGCGCGGTCCAACTCCTGGCGTCTGATCGTCTCGGCCCCTTGGACGAGCCAGTCGCCGGGTACGGACTCGGGGACCCGGACCACCAGCGAGCGGATCGTGCCGTGGCGAACCTTCACCGCGGTTTCCTGGCGGATGTCGAGGGAACGCCTCGAAAGCTGGGCCCTGACCCTGGTGTCGTGCCCGACCGAGAGTACGTAGCGGTTGAACCGACCTTGAATCGAGGTGGGGTTCTGACTGCTGACGAGCATCGCGACGACGGCTCGATTGCCGTCGGCTGAGCCGGGAAGAGCAGCCGGCCGGTCGTCCGCGGCCACCGGAAACCAGGCCCCGTAGAGGCCCGACGGGTCGGGTTGCTCCGGCTCCAGATGAGGCTCGAAGGTGACGTTGCTCTCGGCGAGGAGCGTAACCGCGCTGGCCGACGAGACCCCGTCGCGCACCGCGCAGAGTCCGAGCTTAACCTCGCCGGAGGGGCCGATCGGCTGCTCTCCGCGCAGCCGCAAAGCGAACGATCGGGCGTCTCGAGCCAGAGGAGTCAGCCGGACCTTCCAGACTTGTTCGTCCCGGATCGACCGGTCGTTTCCGGCCGCGCTGGCCTGGACCGGAATTGCCGACTCGACCAGGTCCGGCGGTCCAGGAGGCTGCAATTGCAGCCCCGGAGGCACAAGAAGCTCGACCTCGAAAAGACGTCCCCGCAAGCGACGGACCTCGATCGTGGTTTCCGAATGAGCCATGGCGGCATCAAGCATCATGCGCGCGCTGGATTCCGATCGATACAAAGGAGGCGCATCCTCGACGCTAAGATCCAGTCTGAAGGGCTGATCTTGAAACTGGAAGGCGCTCGTGGTTCCCGGCCGGGCTCGCAGGAGCGGTGGCAGCTCGCGCGGGTCGATCCTGCGCAAGCCCTGGATCGCGCTCTTGCTCAGCCAGAGGTCTGGCGATTGAGTGATGCCGATCGCGCCGGACTGCTCACCCGCACTGGCGAGCGGAAACCCTGAAAACGAGTAGGTTCTGGGAACGGAAGGTGAGAATGTGCGCCTGGTCTCCAGCAGCAGGTGACGAGACTCGCCGGGTCGAAGGGGCTCGCCCAGAGGAATCAAGAGCATGTTCCGCTCGATGCTGGCGACCAGCGACTGATCGTCGAGCTTCACCGTCGGCACGACGTCCCGCTCGTCGAGCCGGATCTCGATCCGCCGTGCGACGCCCCGGACACATCGGATCGCCCATGACGATACCGCGGTGATTGACTCAGCGTCGATGTTCATGGCCACCTCGACCTGGGCGGCCAAGAGCGGCGCGGCAGGAGTCGCGGAGTTCGCCTCGTCGGTCCAGCTCAAACTCAGTCGCGAGCGCGGCGAGACGTGAGCCGTCAGGCGCATTCCCTCGCGGTCGGGAAGCGGAGCCGTGCCAATCGATTCGCCCGAGCTAAGCTCCACATCGTGAACCCGGCGGAGTACCTCGAGATCCAGAGAGGTCGAGGCCGCTTCCGGAATCGCTAGATCCAGCCGCTTTCGATCGGGATCGACCCTCACCGGGAGCTTCAAATGGAGCCGGAGACGATGAGGCCGGGCTCCCTCCAGCCGAACCTCCCATCGACCCTGGCCCAGAGTACCCTCTTCGTGCACGCCTCTGCGCAGCTCAAGCTCCTTGTCGTCTTCTCGCGCCGAGTCAACAATCTGGGTTTCAATCCCGAGCGGGACCCAGAGCGGGCCGGGAGCAAGCAAGCTGAGCTCGATTTCCAGCACCAGCTCGGCCAGATCGTCGTCCACGCGTCCCCGGAGCTTCACTGCGGTGACTACATACGTGAAGGCGCGCTGCCCTGCCGCCGGCTGCGATGCGCCGAGTAACGACGCTGCCGGTCTCGTAAGAATCCAGTCGGGCTGCTTCAGCCGCCTCCAGAAATCGCTGGAATCGGCAGGGCTGCCGAGAATGAGAATCTCAGTAGAGGGAGGACGCGAAGCACCCGGCGTCTGTGATCCAGAAGCGCCTTGCGTCTGCGGTCCTGAAGCGCCCGGCGTCTGTGATCCTAAAGCGGCTGGCGCCTGTGGTCCTGAAGCGCCCGACGCCGGCGGTCCTACCAGATCGCTGGCACCCGCGGCAGCCCGCGTTTGACCGCTTGCAACCATCCCCTGGGAGAACGCGAATGTTCCCACTGCGGCGACCAGCCAGACGCTGCGATTCAAGATGCGAAACCTTTTCCAAGGACTTGTCCGACCGAGCCACGGTCGCTGACCCACGGCAGGGCGTCACACCCGGATGGATGCGTTGCTGACTAGTGAAGATGGGCAAACGAGACGACAAGGTCTTCGGCAAGATCTTACCACGAAGTCAGCGCTTTTTCCAAGGATTGGACGCTGCGACCGCGCGGCGGCCAGCCCCGCGCGTGGTCGCTTGCATGGACGGCGGGCATAGGCTATCCGGAGGTTTTTCGCTTGGCCGCGGCCTTCAGCTCACCTGGGCTCAGCAGAGACTTCCAGGCAGAGAGGGCTTTTTCGTCGGGTCTGTCCGGATCGTAGCCCTGATTGTCGCGCCCGCTTATGGATTTCACGTTGTCGAGGGCAAGCTCGCGAAGGGCCAGCGACTCATTCCTCGGCGAGAGCAGCTCGATCAGCCGCTCAATGGTCTCCTTGTTTGCAGCCTCGTCTGGCGTGAACCCAACGAGCAGCTTCTCGACGAGCCGGCCAGTCTGTTCGCCGAATTCTCCTTCAAGGTCCTCACGAACCCGCTTTTCAGCCTGCGGACCGAGAATGATGAACGCGCGGAGGGCGGAGATCGTGCTCTGACGGGCAAGCGAGTCACCAGGGCGGGAGAGGATGGGCGTCAGGAGCGAGAACTCACCCATCGCCTTGACCCCGAAGATGGCGTGCTTCTTGTTGACCGGCGAGTCACTCTCGGTGGCCACCACGATGTCCGTGAGCACCGGGCGGTCCGGAAAGAACTGACGGAGGAACTGCTCGCTCAGCTTGCGATCCTTCTCCGGGAGTTCGGGCTCAGTCAGCCACGAGGGCAAGTTCTTGGCGGCCCGGGTCTCGAACCGGCCCCCTCCGTCGGTCAGAATTGTGCCCGGACCGGCCAGAGTTTCCGTGAGCTGGTTCAACGTCAGCTTGAGCTC
>JBKQMU010000222.1:0-8334 GCA_052146555.1 Isosphaeraceae bacterium | reverse complement strand
CTTGCCGACGACGAACTCGACGGTGCCGGCGGACTGATAGCGCACGGCGCGGGCTAGGGCGACGGCTTGCTCGCCCATGGCCTTGCGGGTGGCATCATCGAGAAACGGCGAGGGGGCTTCCTCGATGACTTTCTGGTGCCGCCGCTGGATCGAGCATTCGCGTTCCCACAGGTAGACGATATTGCCGTGGGCGTCGCCGAGGACCTGGATCTCGATATGCCGCGGCTCTTCGACGAATTTTTCGATGAAGACGCGATCGTCGCCGAAGGCGTTCTTGGCTTCGGTCCGGCACGATTCAAAGCCCTCGGCCGCCTCGGCGTCGTTCCAGGCGACGCGCAGGCCCCGGCCGCCGCCGCCGGCGGACGCCTTGATCATGACGGGATAACCGATCTTGCGGGCAATCTCCACCGCCTGGGAGGGCGCCTCGATCGGTTCGTTGTAACCGGGAATGGTGTTCACGCGGGCGTCGCGGGCCAGCTTCTTGGAGGCGATCTTGTCGCCCATCGCCCCGATCGAGTAATGCTTAGGCCCGATGAAGACGATACCCTCGTCCTCCAGCCGCCTCGAGAACTCCATGTTCTCGGAGAGGAAGCCATAACCGGGGTGCACAGCCTGGGCACCGGTTTGCTTGCAGGCCTCGATGATCCGGTCCATGGCGAGATACGATTCCTTCGACGGGGGCGGTCCAATGCAGACCGCCTCATCGGCGAGCTCGACGTGCCGCGCGTCCTTGTCGGCCTCGGAATAGACGGCCACCGTCTTTATGCCCATCGCGTGGGCGGTCCGGATGACGCGGCAGGCGATTTCACCCCGGTTGGCGATCAGGATCTTCTGAAACATGGGAGCCTCGGATATCGTTCACAGCGGGTGCGCCAAGAGCCCCCGAGGACGGCCGGCAGCCGGCGCGGGCATTTCTCCGGGTTCTTCGCGCCCCTGGCAAATCGGGTGATTCAAAGCGGGATGTTGCCGTGCTTGCGCCACGGGTTTTCCAGTTTCTTATTTCGAAGCATCGCCAACGACCGGCAGATGCGCTTGCGCGTTTCGTGGGGCAGGATCACATCGTCAATGAAGCCCCGGTGGCCCGCGATGAACGGGTTGGCGAACTTTTCCTTGTATTCCTTTTCGCGCGCGGCGATCTGCGCCGGGTCGCCCTTCTCCTCGCGGAAGATGATCTCGACGGCCCCTTTGGGCCCCATGACCGCGATCTCCGCGGTCGGCCAGGCGAAGTTCACATCCCCCCTGAGGTGCTTCGACGACATGACGTCGTAGGCGCCGCCGTACGCCTTGCGCGTAATCAGGGTCACCTTGGGCACCGTGCACTCGGCGTAGGCGTACAAGAGCTTGGCGCCGTGCTTGATGATGCCGCCGTACTCCTGTGCCGTTCCCGGCATGAAGCCGGGCACGTCCACGAAGGTCACGATCGGGATGTTGAACGCGTCACAGAAGCGGACGAACCGCGCCCCCTTGATGGCGCTGCGGATGTCCAGGCAGCCGGCTAAGACCAGCGGCTGGTTGGCCACGAACCCCACGGTCTGGCCATTGAGCCGGCCGAAGCCGATGACGATGTTCTTGGCGTGGTCGGGCATCAGCTCGAAGAAATCGGACTCGTCAACGACCTTGACGATCAGCTCCTTCATGTCGTAAGGCATGTTGGGGTGGTCCGGGATCAACGAATCCAGCGACATCTCGGTGCGATCGGCCGTATCCTCGGTGGGCACGATCGGCGGCTGCTCCTTGTTGCTGGAGGGGATAAAGCTGAAGAGACGCCGGGTCATCATGAGGGCCTCGACGTCGTTCTCGAAGGCCAGGTCGGCGATGCCCGACTTCGTGGTATGCGTGATGGCCCCTCCCAGCTCCTCGGCGGTCACTTCCTCGTGAGTGACCGTCTTGACCACCTCCGGGCCGGTCACGAACATGTACGACGAATCCTTCACCATGAAGATGAAGTCAGTCATCGCCGGCGAGTAGACCGCGCCGCCGGCGCAAGGACCCATGATGAGCGAAATCTGGGGAATGACGCCCGAGGCCAGGACGTTGCGCTCGAAGACGTCCGCATAGCCGGCCAGCGAGGCGACCCCTTCCTGGATCCGGGCGCCGCCGGAGTCGTTCAGCCCGATGACCGGGGCGCCGACTTTCAAGGCGTGGTCCATGATCTTGCAGATCTTTTCGGCGTGGGCCTCAGAGAGAGAACCGCCGAAGACCGTGAAGTCCTGGCTGAAGACGAACGCCATCCGGCCATTGATGGTGCCATAGCCGGTGACCACGCCGTCGCCGGGCACGGTCTGGGTGGACATGCCGAAGTCGTGGCAGCGGTGCCCCTTGAACATGTCCCATTCTTCGAAAGAATCTTGGTCCAGGAGCAGCTCGATCCGCTCACGAGCGGTGAGCTTTCCCTTGGCGTGCTGGGAATCGATACGCTTCTGGCCGCCGCCGCGGCGCGCGGCGGCTCGCTTTTCATCAAGTTGGCGGATGACATCGAACATAAGGCACCTCGGCGATTCGGAACAGCTTCGATCCTTTGCCGCGCTTGCGTGCCGGCTGGAATCGTCTCTTGCTTCTGTCGCGATGACGGGCCTGCATCGCTGCGATTTTCAGTCTCCCCGTTTCGTGCTATCCAGGTATCCAAGCAAGCGGTGGGCGGCGGCCGAGGGGGTCTGGCTGCCGCCGGCCACGGCCCGGACGATGGTCTCCAGGCTGTGCCGGACCTGCGGGTGGTGGCGAAACCTGGCGCGCAGGCCACCGTCGATCAGCGTCCACATCCAATCGACTGCCTGCCGCTGTCGTTTGGCGGCAAGCTCACCGCTTTCCTTCATCACCTGAGCGAAGCGCTCGATCTGGGCCCAGAACGCGTCGATGCCCGTCGAGGCCGTTGCGCTCGCAGTGAGGACCGGCGGCCGCCAGTGCGGTGAGGCGCTGCGAAGCATGGAAAGTGCCGCCTCGAACTGGTGCTTCGCCAGCGCGGCCGCCCGCGGATTGATATCGGCCTTATTGATGACGACGATGTCGGCCAGCTCGACGATCCCTTTCTTGATCGCTTGCAGGTCGTCGCCGGCATTGGGAAGCTGGATCAGCACGAAGGCGTCGACCATGCCGGCAACCGTCGTCTCCGACTGTCCCACTCCCACGGTCTCGATAATGATTACGTCGAACCCGGCCGCCTCGCAGACGAGCATGGCCTCGCGTGTCTTCGCGGCCACCCCCCCTAGCGACCCCCGCGACGGCGAGGGCCGGATGAAGGCGTTGGGCTCTTGCGAGAGTCGCTCCATTCGCGTCTTGTCGCCCAGGATCGAACCGCCCGATATGGAGCTGGAAGGATCGACGGCCAGGACGGCCAGCCGGTGCCCCTTACCGATTAAGTAAAGTCCCAGGGCCTCGATGAACGTCGACTTCCCCGCCCCCGGTGAACCGCTGATTCCCAGGCGGATCGACCCTCCGGTCGAGGGCAAAAGCGTCTCGATCAGAACCTCGGCACGAGCCTGGTGATCGCGCCTCGTGGATTCGACGAGCGTGATGGCCTTGGCCAGCGCCCGCGGCTGGCGTGCAAGCACGCCGTCAACGAGTTTCTGGTCGTGGGCTTCCAGCAAATGCTTGCCGGTCACATTATCTTTCATCGTACGCAGCGTGGTACTACGGGGCGCCAGGCCAACTCTCCCGGAGGAATGCAAGACGTCCCCATTATGAAGTGGCCGCAAGGCGGAAACCAGTATGCCGCGAGGGCAACTGCAGAATTATCTGGCCGGACCCGCCGTGGTCGCGACGCCAGACCGAACCAGCCTGGCGCCGCGCAAAGCGCTTCCTCACACGTGGACCTTACCTCCCTTGATGGCCTGGAGCACCTGGCGGGCGCAGGTCGGGATGGGCGTGCCGGGGCCGAAAATGCCCGCAGCGCCGGCCTCCTTGAGGAATTCGTAGTCCTGGACGGGGATCACCCCCCCCACGAAAACGCAGATGTCCTCAGCGCCTTGCTCTTTGAGAGCATTCACCAGGGCCGGCACCAGCGTTTTGTGGCCGGCGGCCAGCGTCGAGACGCCGATGGCGTGGCAGTCGTTTTCGATCGCCTGGCGGGCCGCTTCCGCGGGGGTCTGGAAGAGCGGGCCGATGTCGATGTCGAAGCCGAGATCGGCCAGCGCCGTGGCCACGACCTTGGCACCGCGGTCGTGACCGTCCTGACCGAGCTTGGCGACCATGACGCGCGGGCGACGGCCCTCGCTGGTGGCAAAGGCTTCGACCTCGGCCTTGAGGTCGTCCCATTCCTGGTCCATCCCGTAGGCCGCCCCGTAGACTCCGGAAATCACCTGATTGGTGGCGCGGAACCGACCCCAGACCTTCTCAAGCGCGTCGGAGATCTCGCCCACCGTGGCGCGAGCCCGGACCGCGGTGACGGTCTTCTCCAGCAGGTTGCCTTGGCCGCTGCGGGCACATTCGGTAAGGGCCTCCAGAGCCTGCGTGACGGCCGCGGGATCGCGGCTCGCTCGAACGCGACCGAGCCGCTCGATCTGCGACTGCCGCACGGCTGTGTTGTCGATGTCGCGAATGTCCACCGGCTCTTCCTTCTCCAGCCGGTACTTGTTGACACCCACGATCACGTCCTTGCCCGAGTCGATGTTCGCCTGCTTCTCGGCGGCGCACTCCTCGATCTTCAGCTTCGCCCAACCCGACTCGACGGCCTTGGTCATGCCCCCCATCGACTCGACTTCCTCGATGATCGACCAGGCTTTCTCGGCCATGTCCTGCGTCAGTTTTTCCATCAGGTACGAGCCGGCCCAGGGATCGACGACGTTACAAATGTGCGTCTCTTCCTGAATGATAATCTGGGTGTTGCGCGCGATCCGCGACGAGGTGTCCGAGGGCAGGGCGATGGCCTCGTCGAATGAGTTGGTGTGCAGCGACTGGGTCCCGCCGAAGACGGCGGCCATGGCCTCGATCGTCGTCCGCACGACGTTGTTGTAGGGGTCTTGCTCGGTCAGCGACCAGCCCGAAGTCTGACAGTGCGTGCGGAGCATCATCGACTTGGGATTCTTGGCTTCGAAGCCCTTCATCAGCCGCCACCAGAGCAGCCGGGCGGCGCGGAGCTTGGCAATCTCCAGATAGAAGTTCATGCCGATGCCAAAGAAGAAGCTGAGCCGGCCGGCGAACTCGTCCACGTCCAGTCCCTTGGCCAGCGCCGTCCTGACGTACTCCTTGCCGTCGGCCAAGGTGAACGCCAGCTCCAGCGTCTGGGTGGCGCCGGCTTCCTGCATGTGATAGCCCGAGATCGAGATCGAGTTGAACCTCGGCATGTGCTTGACCGTGTACTCGATGATGTCGGCCACGATCCGCATCGACGGTTCGGGAGGATAAATGTACGTGTTGCGGACCATGAACTCCTTCAAGATGTCGTTCTGGATGGTGCCGGAGAGCTTGCTCTCCGGGATGCCTTGCTCCTCAGCGGCGACGATGTAGCCGGCCAGCACCGGCAGCACGGCGCCGTTCATGGTCATGGAGACCGAGATGCGGTCCAGCGGTATCCCGCCGAAGAGGATCTTCATGTCCTCGACCGAATCGATGGCCACGCCGGCCTTACCGACGTCGCCCTGCACCCGGGGGTGGTCCGAGTCATAACCGCGGTGCGTGGCCAGGTCGAAGGCCACCGAGATGCCCTGGCCGCCGCCGGCGAGCGCTTGCTTGTAGAACGCATTGGATTCTTCGGCGGTGGAGAAACCGGCGTACTGGCGGATCGTCCAGGGCCGGACCGCGTACATGGTCGCCTGCGGCCCGCGTACGAAGGGCGCAAATCCCGGCAGGGTATCGGTGTAGGGCAGTCCCTCCAGATCCTTCTGGGTGTAGATTGGCTTGACGGCAACGCCATCGGGCGTGTCCCAGTTCAGGGCGGTTACGTCGCCCCCCGCCGCGGACTTGGCTGCGGCCTTTAACCAGACATCGAGATTGGACGAGTTCAACGTCTTCTCACTCATGGTGGACCTCAAAGACGAAGGACGGCGGCGGGCCGCCTGATCCGGGACCCGTTTGCTCTAGACCATCATGTCACAAGCGACAATGCTCAAAGGAAACAGCTCCTAAGAATAACGGAAAGGCGAACTCCGAACCATCGCCGAACGGCAATTCCCGGGATTTCTTTGGCACGAGCCTGCTGGGGTGCCACGCCCGGAGCCGCTCTCAAGATGGATTCTTGCCGGGCGATCGGAGCGGACAAGAATCTTACCGATCGATTTGATCGAGGCACGCCCGTGCCACGGCGCCTGTGATCGCCTCGCAGTCCAGGCCGTATTCACGGTACAGATCGGGAATATCGCCGGACTGGCCGAAGCGGTCGACACCTAAGGGCACGACGCGGTGCCCGGCCACCGCCCCCAACCATGAAAGCGTGGCTGGGTGGCCGTCGAGCACGGTGACGAACGTCGCCTCAGGCGCCAGGCAGCCCAGCAGCGTCTCGGTGTGCGATCGCGCCATCGCCTGGCCAGCGCTGCGGCCGCGCAGGGTCCTCAGCCAGTCGGCGTGCAGCCGGCCAGCCGAAGTGACCACCAGAAGTCCGAGATCCGGGATGTCTTCGCGGACCTGCTCGACGGCTTCCAGAGCCTCGGGCGTGACGACCCCACAGCAGACGATGGCCAGGCTCGACCCGGATCCGGGCGGGACCATCCAGTAGCCTCCGCGCTCGATCGCAGCCCGGAGCTCAGGCGTCAAGGTGCGCTGGGGCTGGGCGATGGGGCGGGTCGAGAGCCGCAGATAGACCGACCCGCCATCATCCTGCTGCACGTGCTCAAAAGCCCAGGACAGGATGGCCGCAAGCTCGTCCACATAGGCAGGCTCGAAGGCCGTGATGCCCGGCTGGCCGATGCCCAAAAGCGGCGTGATCACCGACTGGTGCGCGCCTCCCTCAGGCGCGAGGCTGATGCCCGAGGGCGTTGCCACCAGCAGGAACCTCGCTCCTTGGTAGCAGGCGTAGTTCAGCGCATCGAGCCCGCGGCTGATGAACGGGTCGTAAAGCGTGCCGATGGGCAAGAGCGAAACGCCAAAGAGGGGGCCCGAGAGGCCAAGCGCTGCCAAGAGCAAAAACATGTTGTTCTCGGCGATGCCTAACTCGATGTGCTGGCCCGATGGAGACATTTCCCAGTTTTGGGCCGATGCCAATGTTTCCTCGCGGAAGACGTCGGCCCGGCAGCGGCGACTGAAGAGCCCCCGGCGGTTCACCCAGCCGCCGAGGTTGGTCGAGACTGTCACGTCGGGCGAGGTCGTAACGATCCGGTCGGAGATCCCGCCCGGCTCCCTGGCCAGCTCACTTAAGAGCCGGCCGAACCCCTCCTGCGTCGACATTCGTGCCCCTTGAGGACACGAGAGGGCCTCCGGAACTCTCGCACGCTTGGGCTCGTGGCGCTGGCCGGCCCGCGCGGCAAAAGGGACGCTCTTGAGGAATTCCTCGATCTCGCCCGCTGGAATTTGCAGGCCCGCGTAGGGATCGTATTCCTGCCCGGCCGCGATCCCCTGCGCCTGGCGGTAAACCTCCATCTGCTCCGAGCTCATGAGGCCCGAATGATTGTCCTTGTGACCGGCAAAGGGTAGCCCGAATCCCTTGATCGTATAAGCAATGAAACAGGTTGGAGCGTCCCCCAGGGCGGCGTGGAAGGCCTGCAGCACCGACTCCATGTCGTGCCCCCCCAGGTTCGTCATGAGCTCGTGCAGGGCCGTATCGCTGTGTTCATCCAGAAGTCCCTTGATTCCCCGCGTGGAACCCAGATCTTGCAAGAGCCGCTGCCGCCAGCCGGCGCCGCCGCGGTACACCAGGGCCGAGTACAGCGAGTTGGGGCAACCGTCGATCCACTCTCGCAGCGCCTCGCCGCCGGGCCGGTCGAAGACTTGCTGGAGGTGGTGGCCGTACTTGAGCGTCACGACATCCCAGCCCATGGACCGGAAGAGGCCCTCGATCCGGAAAAAGAGCCGGTCCTCGACCACGCTGTCGAGGCTCTGACGGTTGTAATCGATAATCCACCAGACATTGCGGACGTCGTGCTTCCAGCCTTCCAGCAGGGCCTCGAAGACGTTTCCTTCGTCGAGCTCGGCATCACCGGCCAAGGCAATCATCCTGCCTGCGGGCCGGTCATCGGGCAGGAGCTCTTTGAGCCGCAAGTAGTCCTGCACCAGAGACGCGAACAGAGTGATCGCGACCCCCAGGCCGACCGATCCGGTCGAGAAGTCGACGTCGTCGCTGTCCTTGGTCCGGGAAGGATAGGACTGCGCGCCGCCCAAGGCCCGGAACCGCTCGAGCTTGGACCGCGGCTGCCGCCCCAGCAGATACGAGATGGCGTGAAAGACCGGGCTGGCATGGGGCTTGACCGC
>JBKQMU010000221.1:0-10219 GCA_052146555.1 Isosphaeraceae bacterium | reverse complement strand
TTTAGAGGAAATGATGAACTGATACCGATTGCCCTACGTCGTCAGGAGACCATGTTCGATCAGATAGCGGAGGCCTTCGTGGGATATGACCCACCGTGGCGGCATACCCACCGCCGCCCGTCTGGCGATCAAATCGGATTCACAGAGTTCACGGCAATGAAACCGCACCGACTGCACGTTGAGACCGAGTTGGCTAGCGATCTGATCCTGGAGAAATTCACGTCCGTCCGCCAAGAGTCCAAGGATTTTCTGTTGGTTATCATCGAGAACATCGTTTCGTCCCTTGAGGAGTTTTTCGAGGTGCTGCGTTTTTTCCTGCTGCTGGCGAAGGCGATCCTGAAGCTCGGCGTTCTCGCCCTCAAGGGAGGCTATTTTCCCCTCAAGGGAGGCCATCTTCTTTTCCGCCTCCATCAATTTCTCGCGCAGCATGGCGGAGAGCGGTATGTCCTTGAGAAGATCGGCGAGCCATCCCATGTTGTGTTTTCCTCGGCTCCTAACGGCTTGTGGCTCAGCGGCGCACGCACGCGCGTCCCCTGCAGCCGCGGGTTAGGCGGTCACGTCGTGTCCCAGCCATTGTATGGCGTTGCCAGCACGACAGAGACATAGAACTCCAAGAGACACTGTTTCAGTGGATCGTCCTCCTGAACATAGCGGAGGTCCAGAATTCTGGTGCGAGCTTGAGCCTCTTGGAACGCCGCCACGAACTCCACTCTGGTCATCAGCTCATCACGCGAGCCGCTTCGCTGATACGTTGGGTTCGTGCAGCCAGTTGCCTCCCTTGCAAGTTTGAAGGCAAACGCTGCTTTTTTATGGGTGCCGCCGCAGTGGTCTCGCAAGCGAATAGGTATTTTGTTGCTTCGGCCAACGTATAGATGCCTCTCTCGTTCCGACAGCAGGTAGACCCCACGTAAGGGAACACCGGCGGGAAGCGGGTCCGGGCGAATCGGTACCATGCCGAGAAGCTCGTCGAGCTTGGGCTGAAGGGCCTCGACGATACTCCGGAATTTCTCATCCATCCGTACGCCCCCCCCGCCGCCGAACTTGTTATTAGGCTGCGTCGCCAGAATCGTGAACCCCGCGACGTGGGCAGCCAAACGGAAAACGTGAATCTTGGCCTCGATGCGTTGGAAGTCATGAACCCGTGATAAGTTCTGTTGCCCGGAGGACGACCGGACCGGCGGGGATAAGCGGCCGGGTCCGCAGCCTAATACAAAAGGGATAGGCTGCCGTCGAGGAGATCAAGTCACCGGACATCGAGCGGACCACGAACCGCCTTCCACCGTGAGTGTCGAGGCCATCCCGCCGTTCCTCAGGTCCATACCTTCGTGTCTTGATGCGTGCAATATCTACCCAACCTTAACCACGCCAACGTGGGAATTCAAGGTCGGTCACTAAGTCGGCTTGGTGGTCTCAGGCTCTGGCGCGAGGAGGGTTTCCACTCGCTACCAGCAGGATCCGGCCAAAGTCCCCGGGCTCGAGCCAAGCGTCCGTTCAATTTTGCAGAAGGAAGCTTGTCCGTGTCACCCCCCGTACTCAGGGTGTTTGCCGGGGCATACAATAGAGTGGGGTGAAATGATGTTGGATTTGGAGCCGGTGCTCCTCGGCCTGGATAGTGGTCCGGGTCGTGCCGGCAGGTGGAGGAGGCCGTTCGTCGATGGCGACCGTCTCGAGTGCGACCGCGGCGCCCCCGGGTGCAAGCAGAGTTCCACAAACCCACAACGATGAGGTCCTCGAGCGGAAGACCCGGGAGATCGGCCGCGAGTTGTTCGATCGCGTGGGCCGCGGCCCGAGGCCATGGCAACGCGCCTGGTGGGACGACCGCGTGATGAACTGGACTCTGAGCGACCCCCAGGTCCGAGTCCAGCTCTTTCGCTTCATCGATGTTTTGCCCACGCTCCGCTCGGCCGGCTCGGTGCGCCGACACTTGGCCGAATATCTGGCCGAGGCTGGAGACAACGTGCCTTGGTGGCTCAAGGGGGCGCTGGCCCTGGCCCCGGCCGGCACGGATCGCGAGGCCCTTCTCGCGTGGTCAGCGCGCGCCGCGGCGGGCCTAATGGCCCTCAAGTTCATTGCCGGCGCAACCCCCGACCAGGCGACCCGAACCGTGCTCGGCCTGCGCCGCAGGTCTCTGGCCTTCACGGCCGACTTGCTGGGCGAGGCGGTCATCAGCGAAACCGAGGCCGACATCTATCAGCAGACCTGCCTGGACCTGATGCGCGGCCTGGCCCGGCCTCTGGCCCAGGCGCCCGAGGTGCCCCTGATCGACCGCGATCAGCACGGGCCGATTCCCCGCGTCAACCTGTCGCTGAAGCTCTCGAGCCTGACCACCGACTTCGACCCGATTCATTCCGAGGCGACGATCGCCAGCGTTGCCGCTCGGCTGCGGCCGATTCTCCGAACCGCTCGCGACCTGGGCGACTTTGTTCACGTCGACATGGAACAGTACTTCACCCGGGCACTGAGCTATGCCCTCTTTTGCCGCGTGCTTCGCGAGCCTGAGTTTCGCGACTGGCCCGACGTCGGCATCGTGGTCCAGGCGTATCAGCCCGAGGCCGAGGCCGAGCTTGCGATGCTCCGCGACTGGGCCAGAGAGCGGGGCACACCCATCACCATCCGCCTGGTCAAGGGGGCCTACTGGGATTACGAGGTCTTAAGCGCCCGGCGGGCGGGCTGGCCGGAACCGGTCTTCCTGGCCAAGTGGCAGAGCGACGCGATGTTCGAGTGCTCTGTGCGGTTCCTGGTCGCAAATCACCAGACGCTTCGGCCGGCCTTCGGCAGCCATAACCTGCGCAGCCTGGCCCATGCGATCGCCGCGGCCGAGACCGCGGGACTGCCTCCTGCCGGATTCGAGCTTCAAACCCTGCACGGCATGGGCGACGTGATCCAGTCGGCCCTGGTCGCCCGCGGTCATCGCGTACGCGTCTACACGCCCTACGGCGCGATGCTGCCGGGCATGGCCTACCTGGTGCGCAGGCTGCTCGAGAACACATCGAACGAATCGTTTCTGAAAGCCAGCCTCGCCGCGCACTGCCGGACCGATGACTTGTTGCGCAATCCCGAGGAGATCGGAGCCATGTTGAGCCGGACCCGGCGGACGAGACCTGGGATCGTTTCAAAGCCAGCCGACTTGTCCCCGTTTAGGAATGAGCCGGTGACCGATTTCGCCCGCTCCGAGAACCACGCAGCGATGCTCACGGCCTTAGACGAGGTCCGAGGCATGCTGGGTCAGACCTATCCCCTGCTGATCGCGGGCAAGAGCGTGAGCACCGAGCCGCGGCGGCTGGAGTCTCTGGACCCCAGCCACAGCTCACGCGTGGTCGGCCGCACGGCCACGGCGGGACAGGAACATGCCGACGCGGCCGTTGCCGCGGCGCAGGCGGCGCTTGGGGACTGGGCCGCGACACCCGCTGCCGAGCGTGCCGCCGTGCTCGTCCGGGCGGCCACCCTCATGAGAACCCGCCGCTTCGAGTTGGCCGCCTGGGAAGTTTACGAGTGCGGCAAGCCCTGGCGCGAAGCCGACGCCGACGTCGCCGAGGCCATCGACTTTTGCGAGTTTTATGCCCGTGAAATGATTCGCCTGGCCGAGCCTCGCCGCCGCGACGTTCCCGGCGAGACGAACGCCAGCGAGCATCTCCCCCGCGGCGTCGCCGTGATCATTCCTCCCTGGAACTTCCCTCTGGCGATTCCCTGCGGCATGACCGTTGCCGCCCTTGTCGCCGGAAACAGCGTCGTGCTCAAGCCGGCCGAGCAATCGCCGGTCATCGCCTGGCAGTTGGTCCAAATTTTACTTCGAGCGGGGGTACCGGCTGGCGCATTGCATTATCTGCCCGGCCGGGGTGAGGAAGTCGGCCAAGCTTTGGTCAAGCATCCCGGCGTTAACCTGATCGCCTTCACAGGTTCGCGCGATGTCGGCCTGCTCATCAATGGCCAGGCCGCCCAGACCACGCCAGGCCAGGACCACGTCAAGCGAGTGATTGCCGAGATGGGGGGTAAGAACGCCATCATCGTCGATGACGACGCCGATCTCGACGAGGCCGTCGTCGGGGTGGTACACAGCGCCTTCGGGTACGCGGGCCAGAAATGCTCGGCCTGCTCGCGGGTGATCGTGCTCGAAAGCATTCACGATGCGTTTGTGAGCCGGCTTGTTGAGGCCGCCCGGGCCGTCAAGATCGGCCCCGCGAGCGATCCGGAAACCTTCGTTGGACCGGTCATCGACGCCGAGGCACGCGCCCGGGTCCTGAGCTACCGCCAGATCGCACGGCAAGAGGAACGCGTCGTCCTCGACACCGACATTGGTGCCCTGGCGGACGTCGGAACATTCGTCGGCCCGCTTATCGTCGCCGACGTCCAGCCCCAGGCGCGAATCGCGCAAGAAGAAATCTTCGGACCGGTGCTCGTGGTCCTCAAGGCGCGCGATCTCGATGAGGCATTGAAAATTGCCAACGGCACCCGTTATGCCCTCACCGGCGGCCTTTATTCCCGCAGCCCCGTTAACATCCAGCGCGTCCGGCGCGAGTTCGTCGTGGGCAACCTTTACATCAATCGCGGCATCACCGGTGCCCTGGTCGATCGCCAGCCCTTTGGCGGATTCAAACTCTCAGGCATCGGCACGAAGGCCGGAGGGTCGGACTACCTGCTCGAGTTTCTCTTCTCCCGCAGCATCACCGAGAACACGATGCGCCGGGGCTTCGCACCGGAAGATCTCAGTGAGCCGGCCTCGTCAAACGAGTCAGAAACATGAGCGCTCACGCCAGTTTCAGCCGGCACGCTGACGATGCTTCCGATTCGTCGCGGCCGCAGGCTTGTGCGCAATCGGCGATCCGAAGGCGGCCCGAAGAGGCTCTTCCAGCCCCTCATAATCGTGAAAGGACATCTTCAGCCCAAGATGCCGGGTATTAGTGGGAAGGACCACCACGCCATCGCCGGCGAGGCTCTTTTCGACGACCGTTCTGATTCCATAAAGCCGGCCAAAAGCTGGAATCGTTCCGCACTCGCAGTTCTGGAAGATCTCGTCGATCTCGTCCGAGGTTGCCAGCCGCACCGAGCCCAGATCGAGTCCGAGCGCCCCGGCAAGACGATCGAGGTCGATTCGCAAGGTCGCCGGCAACACTGCCAGTACGGGAGCCATCTCCGTCTGGACCAGAACCGTCTTGACCACGGACTGGCCGGCAACGTGCAAGATCCGGGCCAGCTTCGTCGCCGATGAGGCCGGAGCATGCAAGAACGTCTCGAAACCGACCCGGCGGCTACGCAGAAAGTCCACGACGTACATGAGTTGTGGCCTCCAAAGATGAGCTTCTGGGAGAATTATACAGGACCCGGAGAAACCTGAAGACATTTAGGACGTTTTTGCGTCCCGTTCAGCCCCTACAACCACCAGAGTTTACGCGGGTGTGGCCGGCATTCATCTACAACCGCCAGAGCTTTACGCGGGTGTGGCCGGCATTCATCAGCTCACCGGATTCTTTGTCTCCGGGCAATCGGCTGAAGTCTTCGCTCGACACAGGGGGCGAAGCCTCGGTTCTGACCGATGAGATTAGCGGCCCCGGACCTGGTCTGGTTCAGGAGTGGCCGTATTGATCCAGGAGCGAAGCAACTCGGCGACGCTCCAGGCCTGGGCGATGCAGCCGCGAGGCGTGAAGGGAGGCTCAGCGTCGAAGACCTCGCTGATCGTCCCCAGTCCCGCATCGTTCAGGTGTGATCGAAACCCTTCGAGAAAGCCCCGCGCCGCGACGCGGTCCTCGGGGTGAACCTTCAGCCAGGCATCCACGAACGGGCCGATCAGCCAGGCCCAGACCGTCCCCTGGTGGTAGGCGGCGTCGCGCTCGCGGAGGTCGCCGAAATAGCGCGGCTTGTAGTCCGGATGGCCGGGCGCCAGGGAGCGCAGGCCGACCGGAGTGAGCAGGCGTTGTCGCGCCACGTCCAAGACCGGCTGCCATCGGTCGCGGTCGAGCACTTCATGAGGCAGGGAAAAGGCAAAGAGCTGGTTGGGCCGGAAAGACGCGTCGTCGCCCTGTTCGCCGTCGACCACGTCATAGAGGTAGCCCCCCGCGTTATACCAGAACCGCTCGTTGAAAGAGGTCCTGGCTCGTCCGGCGTAATGGGCATATTCCCGGGCCGCGGGGTCATCGTCGCCGCGAAGCTCGCGCAGCCAAAGCTCCAGAAGCCGGAGCGCGTTGTACCAAAGCGCGTTGATCTCGACCGCCTTGCCACGCCGCGGGGTCACCACCCAGTCGTCCACCTTGGCGTCCATCCAGGTGAGCTGATATCCCCCTGCACCCTGTTGCAGCAGGCCGTCACGATGATCGACGCCGATGCCAAACCGCGTTCCCCCGATGTGCCGGTTGGCGATCTCGATCAGTCGGGGAAGCACCACCTCAAGGCACTCGCGGTCGCCGGTCGTTTTCAGATAACGGTCGAGAGCGTGGAAAAACCAGAGCGACGCGTCGGCCGTGTGGTACAGCCCGACCGTTTGCCCCTCGGGAAAGAGGTTAGGAATCAGGCCGTCGCAGACGTAGTGGGCAAACGTACGCAGGATGTACCCGGCTTCGACGGTCCGGCCGGTGCGGAGTGTCAACCCTTCGAGGCTGATCATCGTGTCACGGCCCCAGTCCGTGAACCAGTGATAGCCGGCAATAACGGTCCGCATTTCCTCACCGGCGGCATGGGCGCGGGCGGTGTCTTCGACTCGGCCGATCGGTATGATCAGGAACTGATCGGCGGCCAGCACCAACTCGTCCCGAAACGGATCGGGGTTTGGTTCACGCCCGGCAGCGGCAATCAACCGCGACCGGCGGCCACGCTCGGCCTGCAAGACCTCGGCGAAGCGCATCGCCAGCATCGTTTCCCAGGGCTCGGTTGAGGCGATCAACTTCACGAGCTCGAGGCGTCTCAGCTCGACGTGAAAATAGCCCGGACTCCACTGGTCGCCGATCGCCTGGTAGCCACGCTGGGCTTCCACTCCGAAGACCATTTCGGCGGACCGCGCGGCGTCCAGCGTGAAGGCCGGCTCGTGGCCCCGCACGGTGAGCCGCAAGGGAGGCATTCCCTCGTTCGCGGAAATCTCGTAGCGGTCCCCCGAGGCCGTGAATCGATAAGGACCTTGATGAAGCGAATCAACGGGCGCATCGTGGGAGCGAAAGTGCACCATCGGCCGCAAGATCAGCCGTACCGACCGGTGGCCGCCGTCGTCCAGCAGCCGGTACGCGACGTGGACGGTGTTCTGCCGGTGTGGAATGAGCACGCGTTTCTCAAGGATCATGCCCGCGGCCTCGATCCGCCAGATCGGTAAGCCCAGCTCGAGCCGAAACTCAGTGATCCGGCCGGCCGCGCGGTGCTCGGGGCGGCCGGCTAGAGCCTCGGGAACCAGTGCCAGGGACCGACCGTCGCCGATAGCCAGCCGCTCGATGAGCTGGTTAAGCATCATCGTGCGCCCCAGCGGCGTCGGCAGCGCCGCGATCAAGAGTCCGTGATAGCGACGGGTCGGCTGGCCGCAGACCGTGCCTGACGCATAGCCGCCCACCCCGTTGGTGATGATCCACTCGCGGAGTTGCTCGGCCTCAGGCTGGGCCTCGCCCGAGGGCTGCTCGTTCGCGAGACCCGGACACGGGTTTTCGATGGTTCGAATCAGGTCGGTCATGGGAACTCAGTTGCTTCACTTCCCGCGGCGGACCTCGTGTGAGCCGCTCACACGGTGGCCGGCGGGTTGCGGTATTCATCGATCCCGGCCGGCACAGGCCCCGGCGCCATCAACAGGGCGGCATGCCCGGGCAGCCGCCAGTTCTGCTCTTCCGTCTCGGGGTCCGGAGTGCCTCTGCCTCCGTATTGCCGAGACTCACTCGACCAGAGGACCCGCCACTTGAGCTTTTCCGCCGGTGGTGCGAGCAGCGGTTCGGCGGTTACAGCCAGGCGCAACTCGATCCCTAGATTGAGAAGCAGCAACCGATCCTCGCCTAGTCCGTCCGGATCGAACCAGCGAACCACGAGCGCCTCGGGGCCGAGCACCGCGCCGTCCAGGGCACCTCGCCGCTGGCTGGCGCGAAGCGTCGGGTCCTCACGACGCAGCCGCAAAAGGTCGCGGTGCAGCGCCAGGACCTCGGCATGCAAGTCTCTTTCGCGGCTTGCCGGATCCAGCTTCGATTGCTCGAAAATTTCGCGATTCTTCGGACTGGGCACGCGCGCCTGCATCTCGGCGGTTGCCAGGCTCGGGAACTGCCCCAGAAACTTCTTGCGGGAGCGCAGCATCTTGTCGGCCACCTCAGGTGGCGCATCGCTGAAATAGTGAAACGGGCTCGCCGCGGCAAATTCCTGCCCCTGGAAGATGAGCGGAGTCGCCGGGCCCAAAAGCCAAAATGCCGTCAGCGCCCGCAACTGGCCGGGGGATGTTTCCGCGTGCAAGCGCTTGCCGATGGACGTATTGGCGATCTGGTCGTGATTCTGAAGATAGGCGATGAACGCCGCGGGAGCGACATCCAGAGCCGGACTTCCGCGCCGCTTGCCCTGTCGCAAGTTCCACTGCCCCTGGTAGAGCCAACCTCGCTTCAGGAGCGAGACCAGCTCTTGGGGCGAGCCGAGATAATCCTCGAAATAGGCCTCGCGGTTGCCCGTCACGGCCACGGCCGCCGCGTGATGAAAATCTTCGCTCCAGAGCATGTCGAACCCGAGGCCGCCGCGGTCGCTACCCCGTAACAGGCGAGCCCGCTGCGGCTCGTTCTCGCCGACGACCAGGACGCGCCGCCGGCCTGCCGAGGCGCGCATCTGCCGCGCAATCTCTTCGAGAATGTGCACCGGACCGCTGTCGAAAAGACCCTGCGTCGCATCGACCCGCATGCCGTCGAAGTGGTATTCCTCGATCCAGTACGCCACGTTCGCCAGCACGAACTCGCGCACTGGCTGGCTCGATGGCCCGTCGTAGTTAGGCGTGTCGCCCCACTCCGACTTGTGGGTCCGCGAAAAGTAATCGTCCGAAAACTTCGCGAGATAATTGCCGTCGGGACCCATGTGGTTGTAGACGACGTCGAGGATCACGGCTAAGCCCAAGGCGTGCGCCCGATCCACGATCCGCCGCAGATCGTCGGGTGTTCCATAATGATGAAACGGCGCGAACAGGTTCACCCCGTCGTAACCCCAGCCGAACGTACCTGTGAATTCGGCCACCGGCATGATCTCGAGCACGGTGACGCCCAGCTCGGCAAGATAAGGAAGCTGCTCGGCGGCGGCAGCATAGGTGCCCTCAGGGGTTAACGTGCCGACGTGAAGCTCGTAGAGGACCTGTCCCTCGATTCCCGCGAGGCCGGCCCAGTCGTGATCGGTCCAGCAAAACGACGAGGGATCGACCACCTCGGAAGGTCCGTGCGGCCCCTCCGGCTGATACCGTGAGGCCGGGTCGGGAAAGAGCTCACTTTCATGCCCACCGAGCTTGTACCGGTAACGTGTTCCGGCACGGGCATCTGGCACTAACCCGGCGAAGTAGCCCTGGCCCTCGGCCTGGAGCGCAATGGCAGCCGGCGAGCCTGGACCAGCTTCTGGCACGACCTCCACGCGATGGTGCTTGGGCGCCCAGACCCGGAAATGAACGCCCCCAGCCTTCTCAATCTCGGCTCCAATCTTCTGCCGCGACCCTTTTCTGTTGTTTTCACCGAGCGCCTGACTGCCTACTCCGGGCATCCCGTCCACTGCGATCTCCTGGTCCGGGCTTTTCCTTCCTGCGAACGCACTGAGGAAAGGCTAAGCAATTTCAATGCCACATTTGTGCGTTCCGGATGAGCGCTTCTCAGCATGACCCGGAAGCTGCGCTACCCGCCATGAAAATAACGGTCACACGGCGTCCTGACGGGGTTCAAGCGCGACCTTATGCCCCAGGCATTCTTGGCAATCGGCCTCCGACCCGCGTGTCACGGCCCCCATCGACACGACCTGCAAAGGGGCCGATTTTCAGGGGTTTGGAAGCCGGGAACAGACATGTGGACGGTTCTTTTCGTTTGTCTTCTAGTTAATAGTCACGCGTGACCACCTTGCTTTCTTAGGCCCACAGACAGAGGAAAGGGTCCCGTCCGGATCGAACGGGACCCCCGATTCGGTTGCCACGACGTTTAGCCCTGAAACAAGCGTGATGAGAGGCTACTTGGGACCTCACTCCTGGATTTAAGGGCTTTTGTTGAAGGCGCTTGCGATGGGCTTGTCGTTTTCGTGTGAGCGCTACTCCGAATTCCATCGTCCT
>JBKQMU010000220.1:0-20906 GCA_052146555.1 Isosphaeraceae bacterium | reverse complement strand
CGGCAAGACCCTGGCCTCGGCGTCGGCGGACGGCACGGTGCGGCTGTGGGACCTGACCGCACCCGATCCCAATGCCACCGTCCGCACCCTCACCGGGCACCGGAAAAGGGTCGCTCACGTCGCCTTTGCGCCCGACGGCAAGACCCTGGCCTCGGCGTCGGACGACAACACGGTTCGGCTCTGGGACCTGACCGCGGCCGATCCCAATGCCGTCGTCCGCACCCTCACCGGACACCAGGACACGGTCGATCACGTCGCCTTTGCGCCCGACGGCAAGACCCTTGCCTCGGCGTCGTGGGATAACACGGTTCGGCTGTGGGACCTGACCGCGGCCGATCCCAATGCCGCTGTCCGCACCCTCACCGGACACCAGAACTGGGTCAGTCACGTCGCGTTCGCGCCCGACGGCAAGACCCTGGCCTCGTCTTACGACGACACGCTTCGGCTGTGGGACCTGACCGCGGCCGATCCCGATTCCGCCGTCCGCGTCCTCACCGGACACCGGAACTTCGTCACTCACGTCGCCTTTGCGCCCGACGGCAAGACCCTGGCCTTGGCGTCGTTCGACAACACGGTTTGGCTCTGGGACCTGACCGCGGCCGATCCCAATGCCGCCGTCCGCTCCCTCTCCGGACACCAGGAGTGGGTCAATCACGTGGCCTTTGCGCCCGACGGCAAGACCCTGGCCTCGGCGTCGGGGGACAACTCGGTTCGGCTCTGGGACCTGACCGCGGCCGATCCCGACGCCGCCGTCCGCACCCTCACCGGACACCAGGACGCGGTCTTTCACGTCGCCTTTGCACCCGTCGGCAAGACCCTGGCCTCGGCATCGGTGGACCGCACGGTGCGGCTCTGGGACCTGACCGTGCGTGATCCCAACACCGCCGTCCGCATCCTCACCGGATACCAGAACGAGGTCAATCACGTGGCCTTTGCGCCCGACGGCAAGACCCTGGCCTCGGCGTCGGAGGACCACACGGTTCGGCTGTGGGACCTGACCGCGCATGACCCCAATGCCGCCGTCCGGACCCTCTCCGGACACCAGGACTCGGTCTGGCACGTCGCCTTCGCGCCCGACGGCAAGACCCTGGCCTCGGCGTCGTGGGACCACACGGTGCGGCTGTGGGATCTGACCGCGCGGGACCCCAATTCCGCCGTCCGCTCCCTCACAGGGCACGGGTACGGGGTCCCTCACGTGGCCTTCGCGCCCGACGGCAAGACCCTGGCCTCGGCGTCGGGGGACTGCACGGTGCGGCTGTGGAACCTGACCGCGCGTGATCCCAACACCGCCGTCCGCATCCTCAATGGACACCAGGGCGATGTCTTTCACGTCGCCTTCGCGCCTGATGGCAAGACCCTGGCCTCGGCGTCGTATGACCACACGGTGCGGCTGTGGGATCTGACCGCGGCTGATCCCAATGCCGCCGTCCGTTCCCTCACCGGACACCAGAAGGGGGTCCTTCACGTGGCCTTTGCGCCCGATGGCAAGACCCTGGCCTCGGCGTCGGAGGACCGCACGGTTCGGCTGTGGGACCTGACCGCGGCTGACCCCAATGCCGCCGTCCGCACCCTCACCGGACACCGGCACTTAGTCAATCACGTCGCCTTTGCGCCCGACGGCAAAACCCTGGCCTCAGCGTCGGCGGACCACACGGTGCGGCTGTGGACCGTGGACCTTGACGAGTTGCTCAAGCGGGCGCGCTGGCGTGCGTACCGCAACTTGACCCGGAAAGAGTGGGAGAGCTACTTCCCCGGTGAGCCGTACGCTCCGACCTTCCCCGATCTTCCCGTTCCAGATCGCTGAACGCCACAGATCGAGAACGGAATGCTCGTGAAACCTGGAAAACGAGATGGCCTTTGACGGCTATGCAGAATTCGTAGGTTCTCAGGGCTCTTGGTAATTCTGGTAATCCTGGTTCAACTCGGCCTTTGGGCTGAGCCGATAGAACCGTGAAAACGCGTTTGCAATGGCGCAACGGGGGCGACTCGACTTGAGAGCCCGGAACCGACTGAAATTCTGGGATTGGTCCAGGGCCGTTTCATTCTCTGCAAGAGATGCCGCAGGCAGCCCCCTCATCCGGCCTTCGGCCACCTTCTCCCTGGAGGGAGAAGGAGAAATCAACCTTCTCCCCTCGGGAGAAGGTGCCGCGCAGCGGCGGATGAGGGGGGCCGGCCCCGAGAATGAAACGGCTCCAGACCAGTCCGAGTGAGGAGGAGCGGTATGGGCGTTCTCCAGACCCTGCGGCGATTCGGGTTCTGGCCTGCGCTCGGATTGCTAATTCTGCCTGGCGTTGGATGGTGCCAGGGGCCGACCCTTGAGACGACACAGATTTCCGGGACCTTGAGTACGACCCCTGGCTCAACGACTTCCCGGCTTGGTCCGGCGCCGGGCTCCGGGGAGATGTACTTGGGAACACAGCCCGGCCGGGATGAGCTGCTTTTGGGCCGGATTGGCACGGCCGCTCCGAGGGCTCCGGCCGCGATCGCCAGTCCGGGCCAAGGTGACCAGGTGCGCCGGCGTCGGGGAATCGCCGCGCCCGAACCGCTGCCGGTGCCGCGTGCTCACCTGTACGGTACCCTGGCGCTGCCCACGGATGAGGAGAGCGAAGGCCCCGAGGGGGGGCTGACGCTCGACCAGGCAATCGAGCTGTTGGTCAAGAAGAACTACGACCTGATGTCAAAGTACATGGAGATTCCCCAGGCTCGCGCTGATGTCCTGACCGCGAGCCTGCGGGCCAACCCGATCCTGTACGCGGACTCTCAGCTCGTGCCCTACGGCTCATTCTCGGACCGGCGGCCGGGTGGTCCAACGCAGTATGATTTGAATATATCACATCCAATCGACTATTCGCACAAGCGGCGGGCGCGAACCGACTATGCGACCCGCACCCTCTTGGTCACGGAGGCCCAGTATCAGGACTCCGTAAGGATCGAGATCAGCAATCTGTACACGGCGTTCGTCGAGGTACTCTCAGCTCGCCAGACCTTGCGATACACCAAGGCGAGTGTGGCGGGACTGGACGTGCTCTTGGAAAAGACCCAGCTTCTTTACCAGAGGTCCGATGCATCACGCGCGGATGTCAACGAAGCGCGGACGCAACGGCAGATTGCCGAGGTCGGGGTTCTGGACGCCGAAGAGAACCTGCACAGAGCCAAACGTACACTGGCTTTAATGCTGGGGCTTGGCCCCGAGCAAGCGGAGACGCTCGAGCTCAAGGGGAGCATCCAGGACCGAGGGCCCTCGCCCCCACCTCCGGACGAGCTCGTGGGGATCGCCTTGTGCTGCCGTCCCGACCTCGCTGCCTACCGGCTTGGCCTGCGGACCGCGGAGTCAGGTGTCCACCTGGCCCGTGCCAATCGCTTCCAGGACGCGTACGTCTTGTACCAGCCGTACACCTTCCAGAACAACGCCCCGTTCCAGAAAGAAAGCGCCACGTCGTGGGCCGTCGGAATGACCGTGCCCCTGCCGGTTTATAACCGCAACCAGGGCAACATCGAACGAGCCAAAGAAAATGTGACCCAGTCTCAGATCGAGCTAGCCGGCGTGGAGCGCAAGGTCGTGACAGAGGTTCAGCAGGCGGCGCGGGAATACGCCGTCAGCGGGCAGATCGTCGAGCGGATCAGGACCCAGATTCTGCCGACCTCGAAAAGCTCGCTGGCCGATCGACTCACGCTCTTTCAGGGAGGTGAGACCAACGTGGTCGCGTTCATCCAGGCGCAACGAGCCTACAACGACAACGTGAAGGCATACCTTGATACGGTGGTGCGGCACCGCCGCAGCATGCTGGGGCTCAATACCGCGCTAGGAAAGCGCATTCTGCCATGAACATTCTTTCGATTCACAATTTACATTCATTCATAAGTGGGATCGAGATTGCGGGCGTGCGCCCTTTGGCCGCGGGTCAGACTGCCAAAAAAGGATCGTGGCAGGTGACGGGTCCGTCCGCAACGGCGGCGCTACGCCCGACGTCTTGAATGGTGGTCCTTGGGGGGGCAAGCCGTTTTCGATCGACGGTTGCCGGGTCAGGGCACATCTGTCTACGCGATCAGGTTCTTGACGACCCGAGCAAGGTCGGTTCCGGTGTCGGTCAGGCTGTAGAAGTTGTTCTTGCCTTGGCGGCGAGGGGCGATGATGTTGCCGTGCCGCAAAAGCGCCAGGTGGTGGCTGACGGCCGGCTGGCTCTGGCTGAGCTGGGCGCAGAGGGCTCCGACGTGGCGTTCCCCCTCGGAGAGAATCAGGATCACCTGAAGGCGGGTGGGGTCGCTGACATGCTTCAGCAAGATGGACGCCCGTTTCGCCTGCTGGAACCGGTGGTCGACTGCCTTGGCACTCTTGGCCTTGGTGGTGATCGTCTTGGTTACGACCGCGGTCTTCGTGCTGGTCTTCGCTACTGCCATAAGTATGTTCTCCTAGAGCTTAGACGCTTTGATTCATTGCCCGCCAGGAATTCACCACGCCCCCGCTGATGCCAACCGGTTTAGCTTTCAAGAGATCGGGCGTGCTGCCTGATTGAGACTCGTTGCCCACGAACCTCGTGTCCGCGCCGCGCCTGCAGTGCCAGCGGGTGCAATCCACCGATGTGCACACCCATGCACCGCTTCGGTGGCAGCCGTGATTCGACAACGGCACGATCACGATTTTGCGCGAACGTATCTCAACGTGGGTGGTTGTCGACATCTTAAAGCCAGTCTAAGAAATGTCAACCACAATCTGCAATCTTTAATGGCTTAGATTCGTCAATTTGTTGGATCGAGCAGTACGAAGGCTTTAGGACTATCCCCGGAGTGCCCGGCGGAAAATCCACAAGAACCTGATAAAAAAAGAGTTGCACTAATGCAAGAGGGTAATGATCCAGAGCAGTTCAAGCTCTTGCGCGGTTACCTCTGGAACGGGGGAAGGAGGGAGTAGACGGTTTTGAGTAGGTCGGCAGATGACCATTTGTTTCTCTGGGTTCCGGTTTCAAGGCGTGCCAGCTTGCCCGACGGGTCGACGACGGCCGTGCACAGGTTATGAATGATCTCATTTTTCCCGGGGCCGTAGACGAAGCCAAGCGGCTCGGCGATGTGGGCCAGTTCCTCGTGGGAGGCGACGGCGAAGGTCCAGAGCGGGGGTATTCCGCCGCGAACCCGGGCATGCTTGCGGAGGATCTCTGGCGTGTCGTGATCGGGATCGAAGGAGATCGACAGCAGGCGGATCTTCTCGGCCCGCCTGGGAAAAGCGGAGATCGACAGCGCCAGCTCGGCGAACTTGCGGTCCATGGCGGGGCAAAAATCCGGCAGCGGGCATCGCGTGTAGATGAACGTGAGCACCACCACATATCCGCGCAAGTCCGAGAGCCGGAAATGCTTGCCATCTTGATCAGTTAAGGCCAGGTCGGGTACGAGCTCGCCCTTTTCCAGGCGTCTGGCCCTGGGCCGCAGCTCGGGCGTTTTTTTCGAGAGATCCAGCACCAGTGCCGCGGCGGTCGCGGGCTTCGTGACCGTCAAATCCGTGAGCTGGTAGGCGCTAACTGACCCCTCCTCCCGCTCCACCGTGAGCGTCCCCTGGACTTGGTCTCCTTCCCGAAGATCTTCCGGAAGTTCGTGACTGTCCACATGAAAGGGCATGGTCATGGCCTCCATCAAACCGGGGATCGCGTCGTGGCGGATGGTGACTTCGCCCTTATTCCGCTCGACTTTTCTGACTTCGCCGGTCAGCGTGTACGTCTTGGTTCTCGGCCGCGGTTCCGCGGCGACTTTCTCGGCCTGGCCCTCCGCCTGAGGCGCCTGGGAACGGAAGCAGCCGCCGGCACAAGCGCAAATCAGAGAGACGATCATGAACCCCCGGACCAAAACGACCGATCGCACGCGCACCGCTTTCATGGCAGCCTCGAAATCCTGATTAAACGTGGTCATCGATCCTGCGCGACCGTTGTCTGCTTAAAAAGGAAAGGATTCGTCGAGTGGGCTCTGGGCCAGCTCCACTAAAAACTGCCCGATACACTGGCTGACCCGCTGGGTGACGGCCTGGCCCTTGGCGGCGGTCGCCAGGCGGGGATCGCCCGATCCCGAGTTGGTAGTCAGCAGGTGCCAGGGGCGGGTGATCTCAACCCATCCCTGGTTGACGGCCGTGAAGCGACTGGGGCGCACGGCTCCGGCGTCGGCCTGTTCCATCGCGACTAAGTCCGGGAAGTGAGCCAGCCCCATGCTCGTTTCCATCTCGCCGGCATGGTCGTCCTTTTCCTCGAAGATCGTCGCGTAGCCGTCGGCGGCCACCTTGTACCAGTTACACAAAAACATATGAACTGACGTGGCACGATGCAGCTCGCGCAGCACCCACTTCAGGTCGTTTCCGCCGTGGCCGTTGAGCAAGAGGAGCTTGCGGATGCCGTGGGTTTCCAGCGACTCGACCAGATCGGTGATGACCCGGCAGAGCGTCGAGGGATTGAGGTTCATTGCCAGCGGAAACTTCATCTGGTTGGTTTCCGTCCCGTAGGGAATCGTCGGCAAGAGCAGGACGCGGGCGTTCTGACCGCTGGCGATGGCACAGGCACGCTCGGCGATGGTCTCGACCTGAAAGCTGTCGGTACCATAAGGAAGGTGCAGGTTATGAGGCTCGGTCGCGCCCAAGGGAAGCACCGCGACCTCGTAGGGCAGGCTCGCTTTGACGTGGCCGTAGTTGATTTCCGCCAGTCTCCAGGTCTGCATCATTGGGTCGTCTTTCTGGGGCCTTGGTGCGGGGCATCGCCAGATCGAAAGAGAGCAGGGATGTCGAGCGATCGCGCACGCCGCGGAGCTGCCCCGTACCCCCTGGGAAAAGGCCACGGTCGCTCCCCCTAAAGCGGCGGCGAGCCAGCCGCCAAGGCCATTGCGAGGTGCCGTTAGGTCCGTTACGATCAGGGCAGGACTGTCCGGCCGCTGCCGCGTCCAATTGATCCGTTATCCTGGGATTGACCTCGCGATGCAAGCCTTCGAGGCGACCAGCCTTTATTTTGACCAGGCTGCCAAGCTGCTCGATCTCAGCGAGAACATCCGAACGCTCTTGGTCATTCCCGATCGCGAGGTTCGCCTTGAGGTTGTCATCGAGCTTGATTCGGGCCAGATCGGCAACTTCATCGGTTACCGGGTCCAGCATGACAACGCCCGTGGACCTTACAAGGGAGGTTTACGTTATCACCCCTTAATCGACCAGGACGAGGCCCGCTCGCTGGCCAGCCTCATGACCTGGAAGACAGCCTTGGTGGATTTGCCCTACGGTGGGGCCAAAGGGGGTATCAACTGTGATCCATCCAAGCTGTCGAGGGGCGAGCTCGAGCGACTGACCCGCAAGTTCATCGAAAAGATCCACGACATGATCGGTCCGTTCAAGGACATTCCCGCGCCCGACATGGGAACGGACGCTCAGGTCATGGCGTGGATCATGAGCGAATATGGCAAATTTGAGGGGTTTCACCCGGCCTGCGTGACGGGCAAGCCGGTCGAGTTTCACGGCTCCGCGGGACGCGAGGCGGCCACCGGCTACGGCGTGGCCATCATCACAAGGGAGATGCTCGCGCGGTTGGGCAAGGTCATCGCCGGCTCGAGCTTCGCGATCCAGGGTTACGGCAACGTGGGCAGCCACACCACGCGTTTCCTCTGGCAGCAAGGGGCCAAGATCGTGGCCGTCTCCGACGCCTACGGCGCGGTCACGAGTCCGTCGGGGCTGGACATCGCCGAGCTTGACCGCCATGTCGCCGTGGCTCGCAAGGTGGTCGGCTTCAAGGGGGGGGAAGCAACGACCAACGACCAGCTCCTCACCATGCCGGTCGATGTCTTGATTCCGGCGGCCCTGGGAGGGATCTTCGACCAGAAGAAGGCGCAGGCTGTAAGGGCCAAGCTCATCGTCGAGGCGGCCAACAGCCCAACCTGGCCCGAAGCCGACCTGGTCTTCAACGCCCGCGGCATTCCCGTCGTGCCCGACGTCCTGGCCAATGCCGGCGGCGTCATCGTCAGCTACTTCGAGTGGGTCCAGAACCTCCAGCACTTCCGCTGGCCCCTGGAGCAGATTCAGCGCGAGGAAGAAAAGCGGCTGGTTGGCGCGTTCGCCGAGATGCACGACCTCTCTCAGCGGAAGGGAATTTCGATGCGCACTGCGGCCTTTTACCTGGCCATTACCCGCGTGAGCAGGGCGCATGCCCTGGGTGGAATCTGAGCTCGAATCGACGTACCGCCCGCCCCGACACCGATCAAGCTTTCGGCGCAATGCAGGTTTCCATCTTGATCATTTATAGATTCCTGCGTATTCATATTCTTAATATGGCTACCTGAAAGCCGCGTTCTCTTATGAGTAATCACGAGATCTACGACAACCCGCTGATCGGCCGCTACGCCAGCCGGCAGATGGCTCGCCTCTGGTCGCCCCAGGTCAAGTTTTCGACCTGGCGCCGACTCTGGACTGCGCTGGCTGAGGCGCAGCGGGCCCTGGGGCTCCCCATCAGCGACGAGCAGGTGAGGGCTTTGCGCCGTGTGGAGGAGGCGATCGATTTCGAGGTCGCGGAAGCCTACGAGCGGCGGTTTCGCCACGATGTCATGGCTCATATCCATGCCCTCGCAGACGCAGCGCCCCTGGCTCGTCCGATTATTCATCTGGGTGCGACGAGCTGTTACGTGACGGACAATACCGACCTGATCTTGATTCGCGAGGCGCTTGAGCTGGTCCGTGACCAGCTCGTCCTGGCGATCACGTCCCTGGCTGACTTCGCAGGGCAATGGAAAGATCTTCCCTGCCTGGGATACACCCATTTTCAGCCGGCCCAGCTCGTGACCGTGGGCAAGCGGGCGACCCTCTGGTGCCAGGATCTCATCTTCGATCTTGAGGAGATCGAGCGCCGGCTTGCGGATCTGAGGTTCTTGGGTGTGAAGGGAACGACGGGTACGCAGGCGAGCTTCCTGGCGCTCTTTGATGGCGACGGTGCGCGGGTCGAGGCCCTCGACCGGATGGTCGCCGCCACCTTTGGCTTCGAGCGAACCTACCCTGTCTCCGGCCAAACCTATTCGCGAAAGATCGATTCCCAGGTTGTTTCTTCACTCGGGGGGATTGCTGAGAGTGCGCACCGCTTCGGCACCGATCTGCGCCTGCTGGCGCACGAGCGTGAGGTCGAGGAACCGTTTGAAGCCGACCAGATCGGCTCGTCGGCGATGGCCTACAAGCAAAATCCGATGCGGGCCGAGCGCCTCTGCTCGCTGGCCCGTTTTCTCATAGCGCTGCCCGCGGCAGCCAGCCAGACGGCCGCGACCCAGTGGCTGGAGCGCACCCTCGACGACTCCGCCGTTCGCCGCCTCGTCCTGCCGCAAGGTTTCCTTGCGGCCGATGCGATCTTGGTTCTCTACGGAAACATCGCGTCAGGTTTGATCGTGCATCCGGCGGTGATCGCTCGGCACGTTGCCGACCAGCTCCCGTTCATGGCCACCGAGAACCTGCTCATGGCCGCCGTTTCAGCCGGCGGCGATCGCCAGGCACTTCATGAACGGATTCGCATCGCCGCCCTAGCCTCGTCCCAGCGGCTCAAGGAAGGTGCAGGCGCGAACGACCTGATCGATCGTCTCCGCCAGGATCCCCAATTCCCCGCGCTTGATTTCGAGAGCGTACTGGATCCCGGGCAGTACGTCGGGCGTTCCGCCGAGCAGGTCGAGCAATTCCTGGGGAGCGTGGTCGATCCGATCAGGCGCCGGCATCCCGAGAGCCGGGTGTCGCCGGCAGACGTGCGTGTCTGAGCAGAGCAGAGCAGAACGACCCGCGATGACGCCTAGACGCGTGAAGTCAGGTGCTGGCGAGCCTTGCGCAGCCGCTTGAGTTCCTCACGCCGCCGGCGCTCACTGGGCTTTTCGTAGTAGGCCTTGCGCCGCATCTCCTTACGCAAACCACTCCGTTCGCACAGCTTCCGGAACCGGCGGACCGCTTCCTGGATTGACTCACCAGCACGAACCCGTAACTTCACCACAGTCGCGTTCTCACTTTCGTCTCCAGGTCAGGCCCTGATTCGGGTCGCGCTCCCGCTGCCCGCACTGATTATGCGCGGGTACGTCGGCCCGGGACAGCCGTCGCCGAACATGGCTCCAGCCACCTGACTTCGCCCAGATCGCGCGGCAGGCCTTCCGAACAGTAAGAGCCTGCAACTGACGCACGAATTCGCAAGAATTAATAAGTATACCGCCCGAGACTGATCAAGCCAAGAGGCGAAACCCTGATCTTCTGCGGCGATTTTCGCGCGCATCTGCCTTGAGAGCCAGCGACGGATGGGTAAAGAGCCTACCTGGCGCCCCGGCACCTTGACCTGGACGATCTTCCCCTGCCAAGCTGCAACGGATTCGCAATACGTGCGGTTGAGCCGAAATGCGTGCGCCAGGGCCGCGGTAATGCGTGCGCCGGGGCCGCGGTGCCGGGGAAGGCCGGAACGGGGGTCTCCCTCAAACCCCTGCCGCGGCGAGAGGCTCACTATGCAGTCCAACGTCGTTCTTGCGCGCAATCTCCTGCCGGAAGACCTTGACATGACGTGGCGCTTCGATGCCCAATCGAACCTGGCCTCCCTCGATCTTCACCACCGTGACCACGATGCCCCCGTCGATCACGATTCTCTCGTTCACCTTGCGGCTTAGCACCAGCATTGCCCAACCTCCTTGCAGATCCAGCAACCTATCCTGCCGACTCCCGCACGACCCTCGTAACGACCGCACGACGTTCCTAGCAATCGTTCTGACTGGCGTAGCACTCAGGCCAGGGCCGCGAACACGAAAGAATGTAGTACGCACAGTCGATGCCAATGACAATCTACGACGATCAGATCGATTGGCAACTCACTACGCAACAATGGCTTAATGTTTTACGTTGCCGTTTTCGATGCGAGCATGGAGCACTAAATTTTAGTACATCACTTGAAACAATTCTTCCCAAATTTCCGAAATTCTGAAAAAAAAAGGGAACAACCGCCCTGTTCGGCCAGGGATAGGCAGAAATGGGTAGAGTCGCTACGATCGGGACCCGACGGGGTCTCGTTTTCGGCATGGTAGGACAGTTGCGGGGAGACGGCCGCCTTTGCGAGTTGGGATCGGGCACGACACGCATCGACTGGTGGAGGGGCGGCCGCTGATCCTTGGCGGCGTGCGGATCGAGCATCCGCTGGGCCTTGCGGGACACTCCGACGCGGATGTCGTCTTTCATGCCGTGGCCGATGCCCTCCTTGGCGCCGCGGCGCTGGGCGACATCGGCGAGCATTATCCAGACACCGATCCCCAGTGGCGCGGGCTCGATAGTACCCGCCTGCTGGCCGAGGTGGCCGAGCTGCTCTCGCACCAGGGCTTCAGGGCCGTCAACTGCGACGTGATCGTCCACGCGCAGGAGCCTAAGCTGGGTACTTTCAAAGCGGCCATCCGATCGAACCTTGCCGGCTTGCTCCGGCTTCCCGTTACCGCGGTGAACGTGAAGGCCAAGACCGGAGAGCACGTCGGGCCGATCGGCCGGTGCGAGGCCATCTCGTGTCATGCCGTGGTCCTGATCGAAACGGCGTCGATTGGGATCGTGGAGAGTGAGTAGCGGGCAGTGGGTAGAGAGTGGCTTGCCTTGCCCATCCTAGAGCGCTTTGCTAATGCATAGCTTACATCGACGAGCGAGACGGTTCCGGTTGTACCTTCTCCCCCCGGGAGAAGGTGCCGCGCAGCGGCGGATGAGGGACGCCAAGGCGAACGGGGAGATGAAACCCCCTCATCCGGCCTTCGGCCCGACCCCGCGCGCGGGGTTCCCCCCACTCCCTCCAGGGAGAAGGTAAGTGGGCCCCCTCCCGTCTGCAACTCAACTGTAAACCGCTCTAGGCTCGATGCAGCGGCCACGAGAGTCAAGAACGCACCACACTCACGTAGGATCTTAACAATACTCATGCCATTGCGAGTCTATAACACGCTGAGCCAGACCAAGGAGCCGTTCCAGACGGTGGCTTCCGGCAAGGTGGGCATGTACGTTTGCGGTCCCACCGTCTATTCGAAGAGCCACATCGGTCACATGGTCGGGCCCGTGATTTTTGATGCGATCAAGCGTTACCTTGTTTATTTGGGATATCAGGTCACCTGGGTCGTGAACATCACCGACGTGGACGACAAACTGATCGTCCAGGCCGGCAAGGACGGCAAGACGGTCAAGGAGCTGGCCGAGGAAGTGACCCGAGATTATCTCGTGTGCTTAGAGGCGCTCGGTGTGGACGGCATCGACAAGATGCCACGCGCCACCGAGCATATCGCCGAGATCATCGCGCTGAACCAGGGGCTCATCGACAAGGGGTTTGCCTACGCGTCCGGGGGCGATGTCTACTTCGACGTGACCCGGGCTGCCAGCTACGGCAAGCTCAGCCACCGCGACCCCGACGAGCTTTTAGCCGGTGCCCGCATTGAGCCCTCAACGCTCAAGCGAAGCCCCGGTGACTTCGCCCTCTGGAAAAGCTCGAAGCCTGGCGAGCCCTCGTGGGAGAGCCCCTGGGGACCGGGACGACCGGGCTGGCACATCGAGTGCTCGGCGATGAGCATGAAGTATCTCGGAGAACATTTCGATATTCACGGCGGCGGCCTGGATCTCGTCTTTCCTCATCATGAGAACGAGCTGGTTCAGTCCGAGTCGTACACCGGAGTTCCGTTTGCCTCGTACTGGCTGCACAACGGGCTCTTGACCAAAGAGGGCAAGAAGATCTCCAAGTCCGATCCGGGCACGATCGTGCTCATGAGCGAGCTGCTGCAGGCCCATACTCCGGATACTCTCCGGGTGCTCCTGCTTTCGAGTCATTACCGCCGACCGATCGACTATGGCACCAATCGCCTGGAGGAAATCGAGCGCGGGCTGCAAACCTTCTACCGGGCGTTCGAACGTTTCGAGGAGCTGACAGGCCGGTCCTTCTACGCCCTGGAAGCGCCCCGGCACAAGAGCGAGACGACCCCAGAGCCCGCCCTTGGGCCCGAGATCGCGGATCATCGCCAGCGGTTTCTCGAGGCGATGGACGATGATTTCAATACCGGCGGAGCCCTGGGAGAGCTGTTCGAGATCGTGCATGCCGTCAATCGGTTGGCGGCCTCCGCGTCGCCGAACGAAAACCCGGAGTATCTGGCCGGGATGACCGTTCTGCGCGAGCTCAGCCAGATTCTGGGGCTTTTCCGTCAGCCTCCGCGGCAGCCCGAGGTCCGCGACGATGAGCTGACCGCGTCGCTGCTCGATCTCTTGCTGGAGCTCCGAGCCCGACTCCGCAAAGAGAAGAACTTTGCACTGGCCGATGAGATTCGCAATCGTCTCACGGCCTTAGGCGTGGTCCTGGAGGACCGGCCTGATGGAACGCGCTACAGGGTCGAGCCGCGTCGATAATGGAACGCGGTACACGATCGAGCCGCGTCGATAATGGAACGCGGTACAGGATCAAGCCGCGTCGATAGCGGCGGCTTGCCCCTCAAGGACGGAAGGATCGGTGCCACGGATGCCCACCCGGTCGTGTGAATCGGAGGCCGGTTTCGAGCACGCTTCTGAGCGAGCCGCGCGGGGCCTTCAAACCATGCCCCAACGCGTTCTCGGGATCGATCCGGGTCTCGGCATCACCGGTTACGCGGTGGTGGAACCCTCGCCACGCGGACCGCGGGTTGTCGAAGCGGGCGTGATCCGGCCGGCTTCGCGGCACTCCCCGCTAGGCCAGCGGTTGGCTTCGTTGCACCACGACATCGAAGAGGTTCTGGATGCGTTTCCGCCTGGCGCCATGGCCCTGGAGCGGGTGCACAGCCACATCAAGTTTCCTCGCACCTCGATTCTCATGGCGCACGCCCGGGGTGTGATCGTCCTGGCGGCGGCCAGACGCGGCATTCCCGTCTTCGGCTACGCCGCGGCACGCGTCAAGAAGACACTCACAGGCAGCGGACGGGCACCCAAACTTCAGATGCAACACGCCATCATGACCGAGCTGCGGCTCGACCGGCTGCCCGAACCGCACGACGTCGCCGACGCCTGTGCGCTGGCCCTTTGCCATTTTCAGGTGAGTCGCAACACGAGCGGTCTGGCAGGATTTTAAGGCCTAAGCAGGCTCTTGGCCGGACGACGGCGGCCTGCGTTGCGCGCGAGCCAACCCATTTCGCCTGCCTTGACCCCTTCTTTCCCAGGGCGATAGGATGAATTGCTTGACCATGCCGCAGAATGACCGGAAGCGGCATGAGATCATGTTCGAAAGGCAACTCGAAGCGAAATCGGCCGGCGCTCGGTGGTCATTCTCCTGGCCTCTACGGGGGACGACCAGTCTGAAGCTCACGGGGCCGGCCTATCGGCAGGGGTGAAATGACCTTGGAGATCATGCTCAACGGCCAGCGTCGGGAGGTGCCCGGGCCGATGACCATCGCCGGGCTTCTGGGCTATCTTGGCCTCAAGGCTGAACATGTGGCCGTCGAGGTCAACCGCGACCTTGTCTCCAGGGCCCGGCACGCCGAGACCTCACTGGCGGCGGGAGACGTCCTGGAGATCGTCACGCTTGTGGGAGGCGGATCGGAGACGGCCACCGCGGAGGCGATTCCACCGCTCTCCGTCGGCAGCCACACGATTCGCAGCCGGCTCTTCGTCGGCACCGGGAAGTACAAAACGCTTGACCTGATGCGTGACTGCCTGGATGTTAGTGGCGCCGAGGTTGTCACGGTTGCCGTCCGTCGCGAGCGGCTCTTCGATCGCGAGGGGCGGAACTTGCTCGATTACCTCGACCCGCGGCGGTACACGATCTTGCCCAACACGGCCGGCTGCTTCACCGCCGAGGAAGCGCTTCGGACTGCCCGGCTGGGTCGCGAACTGCTCGAGGGCCTAGGAAACCCGGGCGCTGACTGGGTCAAGCTCGAGGTCCTGGCCGATGCGCGGACCCTGCTGCCGGACCCGATCGCGACGCTCGAGGCGACGAAGGTGCTTGTTCACGAAGGCTTTGCGGTGCTCTGTTACACCAGCGATGACCCGGTGATGGCCCGGCGTCTCAAGGAAGCAGGGGCCACGTCGGTGATGCCCGCCGGCAGCCCGATCGGCAGTGGCCAGGGGGTGCTCAACCCCAACAACATCCGGATCATTCTCGAGGATTTGAAGGCCGACGATCCTTACTATCCGGTGATCGTTGATGCCGGCGTGGGCACACCCAGCGACGTGACGATCGCCATGGAGTTGGGCTGCGACGGCGTGCTCCTCAATACCGGAATTGCCGGGGCCGCGGACCCGCTGCGGATGGCCCGGGCCATGCGCCTGGCGGTCGAGGCTGGCTGGCTGGCGGCGGGTGCTGGCCGCATCTCCAAGAAGCTTTATGCCACGGCATCGAGCCCGACCCGGGGCGTTGTCGGTCGCGACTGAAGCGTCGGGTCTGGCTCTTTCATCCGGCGGACGACCTGGGAATGGCGCAACTGGACCCTGCTTCGATTTTGGGACCTGGCGGCGCAGTGGCTCGCCGACTGCCGACTTACGAGCTTCGCAGCCAGCAACTCGATATGGCCCAGGCCGTGGCCCGCGCCATCGACCGTCCAGGCCATCTTATCGTCGAGGCCGGCACCGGCGTCGGCAAGAGCTTTGCCTATCTTGTTCCGGCCATCCTGGCCGCCGTCCAGCAGAAGAAAAAGGTGGTCGTCTCGACCCACACGATCGCGCTGCAGGAGCAGCTCCTTTGCAAGGACATTCCATTTCTCCGCTCGGTGCTGCCCGAGGAGTTCTCGGCCGTGCTGGTCAAAGGACGGGCCAACTACATCAGCCTGCGCCGGCTTGATGTCGCCCTCGCGCGCGCCATGAACACCTTCCAGAAACAGGAAGAGTTCGACCAGCTCGGCGAGATCCGCCTGTGGGCCGGAAGGACCAGCGACGGCTCGCGGTCCGATCTCGATTTCCGGCCCCTTCCCAGCGTTTGGGAGGCGGTCCAGAGCGAAAACGGCAACTGCCTGGGCCGCGATTGCCCAAGGCACAAGGATTGCTTTTATTTTCAGGCAAGGCGGCGAATCTGGACCGCCAACCTGCTGATCGTCAACCATGCTCTGTTCATGAGCGACCTGGCGCTGCGGTCATCAGGCTATGGCCTGCTTCCCGACTACCAGGTGGCGATCTTCGACGAGGCCCACACGCTGGAGGCCGTAGCCGGCGAGCACATGGGGCTGCAAGTCTCGAACGTCGGCGTCGATATCACCCTGGCTCGGCTGTACAACAATCACTCGGGCAAGGGACTCTTGGCCTTTCACAAGCTTCAAGAGGCCATGGATCTCGCTCACAATGCCCGGATCGCCGCCGCCGACTTCTTCGACGACGTCGCCTACTGGCACCAGCGGCAAGGCGACAGCTTCAACGGCCGGCTGAGGCGCCGGCTCGACTGGCCCGGGGCACTTGTCGAGGAACTGCGCAAGCTGGCCGCGGTGATCGGCCAGAGCACTGGGGCCGTTGAGAAGCCCGAACATCGCGTCGAACTGAGCGCCGCGCAAGTCCGATGCCTGGCCCTAGCCGACCAGATCAATGCCTGGACGGCCCAGACCGAGGCCGGACATGTCTACTGGGTCGAGCTCGAGGAACGGTCGAGACGACGCGTCCGCTTGGCCTCGGCGCCCCTGGACGTGGGCCCGAGCTTGCGCAAGCTGCTCTTCGATAAGGTTCCGACCTGCGTGCTCACCTCGGCAACTTTGTGCGTCGGCTCGCCGCCCCGGTTCGATTTCCTCAAGTCGCGGCTGGGATTGACCGCGGCCGAGACCCACGCGCTGGGCAGCCCGTTTGATTATCCCCGCCAGGTGACGCTTCATCTGCCCCGCAACCTCCCTGACCCGTCCGACCAGCCCCACGCGTTCGAAGCAGCGGCCATCTGGGCCATCGCCCACTACCTGGAGCGGACCGGTGGCAAGGCATTCGTGCTCTTCACCTCGTACAAGATGCTCGATGCCGCGGCTCGCGCGCTGACCCCGTGGCTGGCCGAGCGGAATATCGCGCTCTTTGCCCAGAGCGATGGAATGCCTCGGTCCAAGATGGTTGAAGCCTTCAAAGCCGACGTGACCAGCGTGATCTTCGGTGCCGATAGCTTCTGGCAGGGTGTTGACGTTCCCGGCGAATCGCTTTCGAACGTGATCATCGTCCGCCTGCCGTTTAGCGTCCCCAGTCACCCGCTTCTGGAGGCCCGGCTCGAGGACCTGCGCCGCCGTGGGGGTAATCCGTTTATCGAGTACCAGGTGCCCGAGGCCGTCATCAAGCTCAAGCAGGGCTTCGGCCGTTTAATCCGCACCAGAACCGATAGCGGGATGGTCGTGATCCTCGACCCGCGCGTCCTGACCAAGCCGTATGGCCGGACGTTTCTCAGCTCTCTGCCGGATTGTCCGCGGATCGTCGAGGAGCCCGACTTCTCAATGACCCGCCGCTGAGCTGGTCTCGGCTACGTATCAGGTAGGCGACTATCGCCAGGTTGAAAATCAAGACCAAAAGCCGCGTCAGCTTTGGCCGCTGCGCCAGCTCGTAGCATTCCAGAGGAACCAGCGAGCTGGTGGCCGCGATGATCAGCCACCCACCCCAGCGCTTGCCCCTCAGGATCCCGATCCCCTCCACCAGGTGCAGAATCGCATACACAAAGGTGCCGGCTTCGATGAGCTCCAGCCGCTTCCGGTCGATATGCGCCAGTCCGAGAATGAGCCGGTGAATGAACCGGTTCTCCGGGTCGAGCCTCAGTCCCCGGACGAGCGGCTCGAGCCCCTCCCTCACGTCGGCCCGGAAGAGCCGCAAGAGACCAAACCCCAGCGCCACGGAAAGAACCGCGGTTACAAGCTTGAAGAGTCCGATGATCCGGAATCCGACAGGAAGTCTGCGCGAAAACGATTCCACGAGGTGGTCCTCTTGGCAACACGACGAGAGATGCTCGCTGCTCTGCCTTGCCCGCCACCGGATTCGCTAGCTGATCAGCCGCTTCAAGATCGGCTCGATCAGGGTTTTGCCTGCGAGGTTGTCCCGCCAGGCAGCGGGTATTCCCTCCTCGCCCCAGCAGGCGCCGGCAAGCTGGCCGCACACGGCGCCGGTGGTGTCGGCGTCATCGCCCAGATTGACTGCACGCAGCACGGCTTCCCGGAAGCCGGTCGCGTCGTGAAAGGCCCAGAGAGCGGCCTCGAGAGACCTTACAACATATCCAGATCCTTGGATCTGGGGCGGCCTGCGGGCGCGGAAGCTGCCCCCGGCGACATCGAGAACCTCGGGATGGAGCGGGAAGAGGTCGTGAACGTGGCGGATGGGCCCCCAGTCCGGATCGAGAACTTGCTCGCGCGGCAGGCCGTGCAGCAGACCGCAGAGAATCACGCCGAAGTAGGCGCACGCGGAAAGACACTGCGGACTGCCATGCGTGGGACGGCTCGAATCGACGAGCCGCTCGACGAGCAATGGGAGCTGGTCGGGGAAGAGCCCAATATAGGCCACCGGCACGGGGGCCAGGCGCATGATCGGCCCGTTGCCGCTGGCTCGCGACGACGGATCGCCCGAAATCCGCGCGTCCCCGGTCTCGCGGAATCGCTGCAGCGACCGGCTCGTGGTGATGCCGATATCGAACGTGTGGCCGTTGACCGAGTACACCCCACTGTGCCACCAGGAAACATACCGCTTTGCCTGGTCGGTCAGGTCCCAGCCAACCTCCCCGATGCTGTCGGCCAAGGCCAGGGCCATGCTGGTGTCGTCGGTCCACTCGCCCGGGCCCAGCCCGTGCGGTCCACCCGCCCTGTAATCCGTGACCTCGGCAAACGAACCCGGCGGCTGGAACTCGACGGCAGCGCCCAGGGCGTCGCCGACGGCCAGTCCCAGAATCGCGCCCCGGCGCCGGCTCCTGATGGATGATTCGAGCACCACGGCTGGCCCCTTTCTGTCCCGGCTTCTTTCCGATCGGATGCACAAAGCATGATCGCCTCGATCGTGAAATCACGCACGAATTTAGTGCAATCCGGGGCGCAAGGCCAGCATCGTCTTTCTCGAACCCGACTGGCCGCTTGAATTCGGAATTTCGCCGGCCTGAAATGTCGGGGGCAAACCTGGCATCGCCGCACGCCGATCGAATGGAATTGTGCGCCTGCGTGATCACGACGCGATTGGCAAGCTGCCGTAAGCTGGATCTGGTTAGGTATGCGCAGCGGGACGGGGAAGGCCGGCTAGAAAGGATATGCAGATTGTGAGGCAAGCCCGGGACCGGACGTCCCGGCGTCATCGGGACAAAGGCAGCCACGATCGAAAGTAGGCGGCCGCGTCGTGCAGCCACCAACGGCCGCGTCGTGCAGCAGCCAGCCGACCCGGGCTGTTCCGGGCCGCCTGGCGCTCGAAAATACTGGCGTTTGAGCCAGTCTCGACATTTGCTGGCTTTGGAGGCAGCGTCCAGGCCCGCGAGCGGGGCACGAGGGCTGGATCAAGGATTGCTCAAGTCCGTCCGCCGGACCACTGTTGCACGAACACGTCTCGTCCTACGGTCAGGAGCAAGATCGTGGCGGCCACTTGGGTCAAGAAACGGCCGTCGAAGGCCTCAAAATTGCGCATAACCTCAAAAAGAATGTCCATCCCTTCCTCCGCTCTTTGGTATCGGGGGGGCTGTGGCAGGCGTGTCTGGTCCTGAAGTTCGGCTGGCTCTGACGTCGGGGGTCGAATCTGGAGGGAAACCGGGCGGAGCCCATTGCGGGTCGCTGTCTCATCGGATGACTTCGATTCAAGACTAGGTGAGCTTGGGCGTGGGAGTGGGGACTGTTGCAAATTCGAAACACCCCGAGTCACTTTAGAAAGCGCGCCGGGGTGGTTGCCCCAACGGGTTGGGCAACGATATCTTTCATCAGACCTCTAGGATCACCTCGGCCGGTTTTATAGAATACACCATCGTATTCTCGAAGATTGAAGCGTAACCTCTGGACACAAACACGGATACAGGCGCGCCAGGCGAACTGCAGGCAAAGTCGCGCCGCGGTGGGGCTGCGCATGCTGGCCAAGCGGATCATCCCGTGCCTTGACGTCAACCATGGCCGGGTGGTGAAGGGAACGAACTTCTTGAACCTCCGCGACGCCGGCGACCCGGTCGAAGTCGCGACGCGCTACGACGCGGAGGGGGCCGACGAGCTGGTTTTTCTTGACATTACCGCCAGTCACGAGGAGCGCGAGATCCTCTGGGACGTCGTCCGGCGAACGGCCGAGGTCTGCTTTATGCCGCTGACGGTGGGCGGGGGCATCCGCAGCCTTGACGATATCCGGGAGCTCTTGAAGGCCGGAGCCGACAAGGTTTCCATCAACTCGGCCGCTGTGCGTGATCCCGAGCTCGTGCAGCGAGCGGCCCGCCGGTTTGGCAGCCAGTGCATCGTGGTCAATATCGACCCCAGGCGGGTGCTGCGCCAGGGGCGTGAATTCTGGGAAGTTCACATCAGCGGAGGCCGGATCCCGACCGGGCTGGAGGCCGTTGCTTGGGCGCAGCAGGTCGAGCGCCTGGGGGCTGGCGAGATCGTGCTGACCAGCATGGACGCCGACGGCACCAAGAACGGCTATGACCTTGAGATGACGCGCGCCGTCGTCGCGGCCGTGGAGATTCCGGTGGTCGCCTCGGGAGGGGCCGGCGAGCCCGAGCACTTGCGCGCTGTCCTGGCCGAGGCCGGAGCCAGCGCTGCACTGGCGGCGAGCATCTTTCACTATCGCGAGTATTCGATCGCCCAGACCAAAGACTACCTGGCCCGCCATGGAGTTCCGGTACGTCAGGTTTCAGTGGGCGAACTGAATTGTTAGGCCAACGCGGACGCCGGTTCCCCTACGGCGACCGTTTCTGGAGCGTAAAGGGCAGAGGGCTCCCCGCCCGGGCATCAAGCCGGCTCATCGAGAAGACAAAATCACACCGAATTCCCACGCTTCGTGCGATCACTGGGTTTGCGAGGAGTCCCTTTCATGTCGACCGCAGCGGATGCTTCCGTGG
>JBKQMU010000219.1:0-60164 GCA_052146555.1 Isosphaeraceae bacterium | reverse complement strand
GAACGTTACCGCGGACACAGGTTGGAGATCCCATGACAAAGATCGTACTGCTCCGTCACGGCGAAAGCATCTGGAACAAGGAGAATCTCTTTACCGGGTGGACTGACGTCGATCTTTCCGAGCAGGGAAAAGCTGAGGCCAAAAGGGCCGGAGAGTTGCTGAAGTCCGACGGATTCGTCTTCGACGTGGCGTTCACCTCAGTGCTCAAGCGGGCAATCCGAACGCTCTGGATCACCCTTGATGAGCTGGACCTGATGTGGATTCCCGTCGAGCACTCTTGGCGGCTCAACGAGCGGCACTACGGCGCTCTCCAAGGACTTAACAAGGCCCAGACCGCTGCGAAGTACGGAGACGAGCAGGTGCTCATCTGGCGTCGCAGCTACGACATCCCCCCGCCGCCACTGGAAGAGTCCGATCCCCGCCACCCGGGCACGGACCCACGCTACGCAACGATGAGCAAGGCCGAGCTGCCCCTCACCGAGTGCCTCAAGGATACGGTCGCGCGATTCCTGCCCCACTGGCACGAAACCATCGTGCCTGCGATCAAGAGCGGCAAGCGCGTCATCATCGCGGCGCATGGCAATAGCCTGCGAGCTCTTGTGAAGTACCTCGACAATATCTCAGATAAGGATATCGTCGGACTAAACATCCCTACAGGTGTGCCATTGGTCTATGAGCTCGATTCCGAGCTCAAGCCGATCAAGAACTACTACCTGGGTGACCCCGAGGAGATTGCCAAGGCGGCGGCAGCCGTGGCCGCTCAGGGCAAGGCCAAGTAAGCGGCGGCCCCTGCGCCGAGGCTTATCCGGCCCCGGCGCGGGGTTCACTGGCTCATTGAGAGCCTCTTATTTGACCCCCGGTGCCTTGTCCCAGCCCAGGCGCGCTACTATTGGCTTTCCTTATACTTCTCCGGCGAATTTTGCGCCAGAGTGGGACATTTTGGGACATTGTCCGGTCCTTGGTCGCGCCCAAGCGGCAGATCCGTCCGTTCGGCGCGCAGAGCGAACCTCGACCGGCTGTCCTGGTCGCGGGGAGCCAGCGCACTGCCGCTATTGTGATCTTACGACACGCCAATCGGTTTGATCAGATCCGCCGGCATCGACTTCGCGACGTGGGGGTCGGACCTGAAGTGTACCCCTGGGATTGGACCAGTACGGTGGTCAACACTTGCCACCTCAGGAGCGTCCTCCGATGCCCAAACGCCGACGCCGATCCTTCGCACCTCAGTTCAAGGCACAGGCCGTTCTCTGAGTTCGCCTTCGAGTGATAAGAGACTGCCGAGGACTTAATTAAGAGAGCCTTTAACCTCTTGGCTGAAGCAGTCTTGCGGAACCATATCTGGAGCCATAGAAGATCTATTGGCGTTCTTCTCGCCGGTGTCATAGCCTTCGCTTCGCAGCTTTCCTGTGTAGGACCAGTACACGTGGCAGTCCTGGTATCCTCGGGTTCTTTGCAGACTTCGCCGAAATGACCGGGGCCGTTTCGGTCTTGCTCGTCGAGCAATGCGTCGGTCGATGTGACCGAAGCGCGCGAGTTGAAGCTCGACGTGCAACACGATGTCGTACTTTTTCGGAGGGCCGACAGAGTGCAGGCATCTCAATTATCAATCTCTGGAATAGCAATCGCCGTCTTTCTCTTCTCGTCACCCTCGAGCTGCCTCCGACGAAGTGACTTGGGGGCATTCCGATTCAACTATCACTTCGTCCCAAAAGACACGCTTCGTCGCCCTAGTTCATGCGTGTCAGAATGGAGAGTCCGACGGCTTCGGCACGTGATCGACGAGGGTCTGGGTCAGATCCAGGTTGTCCAGGAAGTCCTTGGCCGAGCCCGCCTGGGGGACGATCTTGCTCTCCTCCACTTCCAGCCGCTTCGCGATGTCGCTCTTTGTCTTCTGGAAGTCCTTCTCCTCGCAGCGAGTGACCACCATCAGCACGCGATCGGGATCGGCCCTAAGCGCCTGTGAGAGCATCTTGTTGATGTGGGCGTCGCCGAAGCCATAGCCGATCGAGACGATCAGCTTGGAGAGCAGGCAGTAGCGCCGAAACTCATAGGCGTAGAAGAGGTAGGGGTCGGCGGCATCGAGCTTGAAGTCGCGGCCGAAGATGATCTCCATGTTGTCCAACTCGACGCACTGGACCTGTTCGACGCGGTAGAGGTTCTTCGCACCGTCGCGCTTCCAGTCGATCGAGCCGTGGATCTTGTACAAGTAAATCTGGGGCGGCTGGAGGGCGGAAGCCTCGCCCGGCTCGAATCGCTCGAAGTCCCAGATGTGCTGCATGCCGTAGCCGCCGAATCCCGACTCGACCCGGAACCGCTCCCGGTCCAGCCGCTCGACGCAGGTGTCGTAGTTCAGGGTGAAGATCCTCAGCGGATAGTTGAGGTCGTTCTGGACTCGCACGAACCCCTGGTAGTAGCTCGTCTGGAACACATTCTCGGGGCACATCCATTTCTTGAGCACCCGCAGGATTAGCTGTCGGAAGGTCTTCACGTTCGCGAAGCCGGGGCCCGCCAGGGCGCTGAACCGCGAGTTCCAGGACGCGATGAACGGGTAGAGCGGGTGCTCCTCATTCTTCTCGAGCTCGCAGAGCGAGTTGACCATCGTCTCGATGTTGTAGGGCACGCCGTCGCCGAAGGTGCCCTTGAGTCCCGACGAGTAATAGATCGCGCTCTTCACGTGGTGGTAGAGGTCTGTGAACGGCTTCCATTCCGGGTCTTCCTTCAGGAGCTTTTCGATCTCATTGATCATCTTCGCCGAGACCGGGATCCCCGCGTCCGCACTCGCGCCAGCGCCAAGAAGAAACATGATGTCGTTCGATCGCGTTCTCATGTCCGGATTAAAGGAACCAGGGTCGGATGAGCTGGACCTGCGGCATCGGCAGCCCTCGCTCGTGGAAGTCGTGGACGAGGTCGGCGACCAGGTGGCAGTAGAACACGGAGACCGGCGCGCTCTTGGCGTTGAATCCGCGCCAATTCGCGCCCGAAAGGTTGACGATGTCTTGGAGGAGATCGGCATCGCTAATCCGAGCGCCCTCGCTGACGCGGAGGAACTGGAGGTGCGTCGGCCCCGGGAACGCCTTTGTCACGGTCGGCTTGTCAGGGAAGATGCCCTCGAACCAGACGAGGTATTCGCCGGGGCCGAGCCTAACCGTCGTGCCCTCGTAGGGAACCAGGCTGTTGACGCGCCCATTGACGCCGAAGAATCGGCACTTGTGGTTCACCTTCACCACTGCGAACTGGCAGTCCTTGCCGTCAGGGCCTTGGGCGAACTGATTGACCGTCTTCTGGATCGCGTCGATCTCGTCCCTCTTAAGCTTGAAGGATGTGTGCACCACCACGCGCGCGAACTCCTGTGCTCCCTCAACCAAGGCGGCCTCCACATTTTTCCGGAGTTGCTTCATGTATTCGGGCTGGCTCCCCGAGTCGCCCAGCACCTGGATTTTCTGGAACAGGCCGCTGTTGTCGGTCATCACGCTGAACGCGAAGTACTTCTCGACCGTCCGAGTGCGATTCGCCTCCTTCAATTTGTGGGACTGGCTGATGCCGATGATGAGCGTCGGCTCCGACGACGGCCTCACCTTCCAGGGCTGGCCGCCGGCCTTGCAGAAGACCTGGAGGGCGATGTTCGCGATCGCCCACTTGAGGGAATACTCGTCCTGAATGACCCTCAGTGTGCAGACCTGCGAGGGGATCCCCGCGTGCGAGAAGCCGGCTTTGTGGGCGAGGTAGCCATTGTCGTCTCCCTCCGGGACCACGAGCACGGGCAGGAAGGACTCGCCGCTCGCCTTCCGTGCCTTGACCTCCTCGACCGCGGCCGCCATCGACACGTCCGTGAGGTCCGGCAGGATCACCGGGTTGCCGTCGATGACGAACTCGGACTTGAACAGGGCCTGAAAGCCCGGGAAGCTGAATTTCTCCCTTCCCTTCATGCCACGGAGGGCGATCGCAAGCGTCCTCGCGGTGGCCCGGTCCTGCTCGCGGAACATGAAGAGGATTCGCGGATTGTCGTCGAGGGGATGGAGCGGCCCGTGCTCTCGCAGCCCGGTGAACTGGCTCCGCGACTGGCGCCCGTTCCCAAAGACGTAGGTCTTTGATAAGAGTTGGCGAGCGGGCAGCGACTCGAACTCGAGACTAAGCCCGATGGCCCGCTCCGCACCTGGGAGCCGCAACCCGGAGAAGATCGATGACCTGGCTTTGAGGAAGGCGAGAATCTTCTCGTAGCGATCGATGTAGGCGTTGAGGTTCCGACGCCCCTGGGAGTCGAGCATCAGGCTGAGTTGCTGGATGCGCCGTGAGAACGGCACACCGTCCCTCTTCCGGAAGTGGAAATCGGCCAGGCACCCGAACTGGCGAGTCTCGCCCAAGTGATAGGGCTGAACAACGAGTTCCTCGTGCCCTTCAGCGTGCCGGATCATGAAAAGGGCGACTTCGTCAAGGAACCCCTTCTCGGGGATGAAGTACTCGTCCGCGCGGAGGTGCGAGCGGATCGAGTCCTTTAGCGCGTGGGAAAGCGCCCACCGAGTTAGGGCGTTGTTCTCGTCGGCTCGCGCGACATAGGGTTCATACCCATCCGAGGGCGCGGCCTTGACCCAGAAGTTCTCGCGGTCGTCCGGGTCGGTGCCCTTCGCGAAGGAATACGACGCAGCATCGCGGTCCGGCCTAGCCTCGGAACCGGGGCGAGGTTTCCGGTAGATCTTAAAGGACGAAATCTCTCCAACGACCGGAAGGAAGTTCAGATGTAATTGATAGTCATTCGTCATCGTCAAAAGAGAACCTCTTACAAGCCCCACGCGTACAGACTTTATTCTACCGATTGCATCAAAATTGAGGAGACTGCACTTGAAACGGCCAGTGCACTTGCATCCTGCTCCCCTCGGTAGCCACACACCGACGCACTCTTGGGCGAAATTTACCGCGATGCTGCCCTTACGACGATCTGTTCTTGCTCCAAGCCGGGGTAAGGGGTTTTGGAATCCGCGATTTCAAAGTAACGATTCGAAGGCTCTGAAGGCTCTTGTGGCGGTATCACCTGACTCCGCCAGACAGGCTCGAGTGTCGCGCCTCGAATGTGTCTTACGCTAGAAATCACGCACCTCAGGAACGTCTGCAAATAAATACAGAAAAACGCCTGGATTTCCCGGTGAAGCCGCCTTTCCCCGGATCGTGTTCGTATGTCCACATCCAGTAGGACCACACACTGGCTGCGGGTTCCGACAGCAACGACGCACCAACTCGGGGGTGGAAAGGCCGCATCAATACATGAGGGGAGAAAGAGCCCCCCAGACGCCGCAACTCGGTGCACGCCTGCATGATAAGTGCCGAATGGCTCAGAGGAACCGTAACGGAATCCTTGGCGTCTCGAGGGTCAGTAGCACTCGGCCGCTCAGAAGAGCGTGTAAATGAAGGGCGCGGCCGGACTGAGCGCCAGGTAGATCAGCACGCTCAAGAGCAGCATGACGATCACGATCGGCAGCAGCCACCACTTCTTGTTGTATTTGAGAAATGCCCAAAATTCCTCGAGGAGGCTTTCGCCCTGCTCTTCGGCGGCGGCCTTCTCGAACTCATTTGTCGGCTTGGGAGATATTGGTTCCATAGGGGTTTCAATCCGCGTCCCCGTGCGGGGACGAAATGGAAAGGGTGAGCTTCACGTTTGCCGGCACGATTTCAAAACTGCTTGAAATAGCGACGAGGGTCCGTCGGTGTCGCCTTCGGGGACCAGTACGTCGCCGTCGAGGGTGGGCGAAGGTGCAACGGGTCCCGACCGATCAGCCGAAAGAAAAGTCCAATCGGTGTGAAGAGACCATAAAACAGTATGGCCAGCATGAGCTGAGAGACCGTCCATCCAATCGGGAACGCCAGCACCATCCAGCCGACATAGATGGGGCGAACCAGTCGTGGCCAGAACAGGCCAGGTAGGCCGACGGCAAAGGCGAGCAGGGCGATGATCTCCGCCGGCCGTCGCTCATGGCGTAAGAAATATTGCCAGACCGCCAGGCCGCCGAAGAATGCCAGCCAGAGACCGGCAAATTGCCGGAGCGTTCTGGCCGGGGGGCGAAACGGGATGTCGGACCACTGCATGGAGCGGGTGCTCTCGCGAGTTTGTAGCGCCGTCGAACTTCGCCGATCGAGGGCCGTCGTTACCTCACGAAACAAGATCGTAGGGACTCTCTCGACGGATCGTCAAGCGGCCGGGTGGCTGGGGCAGACTGCCCCAGGCCCGGGATCGTGGCCCTGTACCGCCCTGTCTGTGGGGTCGCTGCGCTCCACCACAGCCACCCAGTCGGTCAGTCGAGCTGGAACTGCGCGAGGTATTCGTCCCGCATCTCTACTTGGGTCTGTCGTGTGGCAGTCGTCTTTTCTAGCACGACGTCTTCGAGCACCAGGGCATCCATTTCCGTCGCGAGATAACAGCGGTAGGCATCCGCTGGCGTGCAGACAATCGGCTCTCCCCGCACGTTGAAGCTTGTGTTCACGAGGATAGGACAACCGGTCAGGCGCTCGAAGGCCTCGAGAAGCCGGGCGAAACGAGGATTACGCCCTTCGTCGACGGTTTGAACCCGAGCGCTGTAATCGACGTGGGTCACGGCGGGGATCTCCGATCGGACGACGTTCACCCTCTGGCGGAGGTCCGGATCTTCGTCCATCAGACGCTTCAGTTCGGGGGCTACCGGCACCCGGCGATCCTCACGCACGGGGGCGACTAAAAGCATGTAAGGACTTTCCTGACCAGGCTCGAGGTCGAACCAGTCGGCCACCCGGTCCAAGAGGACGGCGGGGGCAAAAGGGCGAAAGCTTTCTCGAAACTTGATTTTCAGATTCATATTGGCCTGCATGGCCGGGGACCGAGGGTCACCCAGGATGCTCCGCGCCCCCAGCGCCCTGGGGCCAAACTCCATGCGGCCCTGGAACCAGCCCACGATCTTGCCCCGGGCCAGCAGTAGGGCCACGTGTTCCAGCAAGTCGGTCTCGGTTGCAAATCGATGAGCCGGCTCCCCCTGCCCCGCCAAGAATCGGGAGATTTCTGCGGCGGAGTAGCTCGGGCCCAGAAAACTTCCTTGCTGAGAATCTCGTCCGGTGACGAGACGCGGTTTTTCCAGAAGTTGATGCCAGACGAACAAAGCCGCGCCCAGCGCTCCTCCCGCGTCACCGGCCGCAGGCTGAATCCAAATGTCCTCAAACGAACCGCTGCGCAGGAGATGCCCGTTGGCAACGCAATTGAGAGCCACACCGCCAGCCAGAACAAGATGCTTCATACCGCTTTGCGCACGGACGTGGCGGCCGATGCGGAGCAGCACCTCCTCGGTGACCGCCTGGATGCTGGCGGCTAAGTCCATGTGTCGCTGGTCGATGTTGGACTCGGGAGAACGAGGCGGCCTACCAAAGAGTCGATGGAATCGAGGGCCCGTCATGGTCAGGCCTTGGCAGTACCGGAAGTACCGCATGTCCAACCAGAAGCTGCCGTCCTCCTTCAGATCGATGAGCCGGTCCAGGATGAGATCTTTGTAGACGGGGCGGCCGTAAGGCGCCAGGCCCATGAGCTTGTACTCGCCACTGTTGACCTTGAAGCCGCAATAATAGGTAAAAGCGGAATAAAGAAGGCCCAGCGAATGAGGGAAAGCTACGTGCTCGATGAGGCGTATCCGGTTTCCTTCGCCAACCCCGAATGTGGCTGTGCTCCACTCGCCCACTCCATCGAGGGTGACGATCGCTGCTCGCTCGAAAGGACTCGGGAAGAAGGCACTGGCGGCGTGGGTCTCATGATGGTCGGCAAAGATCAGGCGAGCCCGGGTTGTCGTTCCCACGGCACGGCGGATCGTGCGCCTCATGTGGAGCTTGTCCTTAAGCCATAAAGGCATGGCCAGTCGGAAGCTACGAAATCCGGACGGGGCAAAGGCGAGATAGGTCTCGATCAATCGCTCAAATTTGGCAAGCGGCTTGTCGTAAAATGCAATGTAGTCGAGATCAGCCGGGCCCAGGCCTCCTGCTTCCATGCAATAAGCAATCGCCCGGGCCGGGAAGGCCGGGTCGTGCTTGATCCGACTAAATCGCTCTTCCTGAGCCGCGGCCACGATTTGTCCATCGATGACCAAGGCGGCTGCGCTGTCGTGATAGAACGCGGAGATGCCCAGAATCGCCGACATCGGTCTTTGGGCTCCAGCCTCTGATCCGGTCTTCTCCCGATCTTTCCAAGCACCGGCGTTGCGCGTCGTGGAAGAACGAGAGCCTACGCAGCGAGCGAGATTTTAGAGAGATCCACTCAAACTGGCTGTGAGCCAGGTATCATACCTGAGAGAGGGCCGGGCCGACCATGATCATGACGGCGGGAGGGGCGCGAGCATCGAGGCGCCGCGGCTGCGGATTCGTGTTCTCGACAACGTATTGAGCAGTAACCCGCGGTCAGGAAATAATAATCGATCTTGGTGGTCGTCCCTGAAAAGGCACATTCCGTACCGCTCTACCGTCAGCCGCGAGTCCGATTGATGAAAAATCTGCCGATCACAAAGCAGGCCGCGCAATCTCCCGAGCGAGGTGATTCACGATCGCCTCAGGCCCCGCGTCACTATGATTGGCGCTGGATCCTTCTCATTGGCATGCTTTTCGGGCTATCCGGAGGAGCTCGGCTCTGGCGCGAATGGCTGTTTAGCAGTCTGTCGAGAGAAAGCGGAGTAGCGCCGTTTGCCCTTAAAGAGCTTCCCAGGGAGCTAGGCGATTGGCGCGTTGTCGAGGGATCGGAATCCACACTCGAGCCAGACATCGCCCAAATTGCTGGAGCAAGCGACCACTTGATCCGCACGTACATCAACGAGAAAACCGGCGCAAGCGCCGTGTTCATGGTCATTTACGGCCTGGCCACTCGGGTGTGGTCGCACACGCCGGATGCCTGCTATCCCGCCACCGGGTTTGATGCCATACCTCCCACGCAGGACATCGACATTCCTATCCCAGAGACGACGAGCCAGGCACGTTTCCGCGTCCAACAGTTCGCCAAGCTCAAAGCAGGTCTCAAAGATTTTCGACGTGTCTATCACTCGTTCCGTCACGCGGGAGAGTGGGGGCTGGACATGGGAAGAAAGTGGAAGACTTTCCGCTACCATCCCGGAATGTACAAGATCCAGGTTCAAACCCAGGCGGGAAGCGTTGATGATAGCAAGGACAAGGAGTCGCTCGAACGGTTGATCGGCCAGCTTATTCGAGAAATCGAAAAGAGAGACACGCGAACCAGTTGAGAATTGCCACGAAGGCAAGTTATCCTGGGCGCTCTTCAATCCGACTTCCTGCTTGACCCCTTGGGTTATTACTTCCCGCCGTGGAGAGCTGCCCCAAGCCCTGAAAAGGTCGCGCTTGGTCGAGTTTTTCAGGTTTCTTGGTCGATCTTTCGCCGTCCGCTGTCCCCTAACCCTGGGACGGAGTTACCGCCGTCATCGCGCCGGGGCAAGTTGGCTACGTGACGACTCGCATCATCGAAGTGACGTTCTAGGCCCACGCCACGAGGAATTCAAAAGGGCGTATTGACTCGGTTCGTGATTGGGTGTCGACTCGGTCCGCAGGAGTCAGGAATGCGTTACCTGGCTCTCGTCAATAGGGCGGAGTAAGGCGGTCTGGTCACAAGTTCTCGCGGACCTGGTAGGAAGCATGACTCGCCATGGCTTTTCATGGGGATCATAATCAATCCCTGCCTGAGACCGGCGCTCACCGGAGGTCTGGGGAAGTAACGGAAAACAAAGGAAGACAGGAGTTCGGCGTATGCGACGCGGACGCAATGAGCCACGACAGCCATGTTGATCTTGGGCATCAAGTTGATCTTGGGCATCAAGAGGAGCAATAATCTGCAGAAAACCCGCGAGAAGAGATTTCAAATTGACTAGAATGCGCTTCTTGGATTACAGTTCGACAACTTGTTGATCACGGAGCTTCCGCGGTCACCCGCCCGCGGAGACAAGGTCATCGATTTAAAGACCTCATCGAACGAACTTTTTTCGCGAGCAAACGCCACGATGGACACCCTTGACAGCCCGCAAGCGAACTTGCCAGCACGGCTGCCGGCCTCCTCGATCCGGTTGTCGTCTCAGGGCGCCAGCGTTCCCCAAGAATCCTCGGCCCCGGCACCCAGCGCGCAGGTCAGCTCCCGGTTGATGTACCGCGCTTTAGTCCGCAACTGGTGGCAGATCCTCCTGGTCTGGCTTCTTCTGTCGACTCCTCTGGTTTACTTAGTCTATCGCTACGTCGAACCAACCTATCAAGCGTACGCTCTGCTGCGGATCGAATCCAATAACGCCGAACTCTTTGGGACGAATTTCTGGGTCCACGAACCCGGCGGCACCCAGCCGACCTATCTGCAAACTCAACTGACGACGATCGTCGGCAACCCGGTTCTCGACGGGGCCCTGTTCAACCCGGATAGTCCGATCCCCAACCTTCCCATGATCAAGGACTCAAAGGATCCAAAGACCGATCTCAGAAAGAAACTCGACGTTCAGATTATTCCTAACCAGCACTGGATCCGGGTGGCACTGGAGTCTACCGATCCGATGGAGGCCAGCCTGATTGTGAATGCCGTCGTCGACGCCTTCACGGAGCGCACGAAAAGCTTCGGCACGGCAACGGCGAAGATCCTCAAGGCTGACTACGAAAAGTACCTGAAAGACCTCAAGAAAGAGATTGACGAAAAGAAAGAGCGTCTGACGGCGCTGGCGAAGAAGGGGAACGTCGAATACCAGAGGCCGATGCTCATGCTCCAGCCCAACGAGAACGAGCAGTTTTCGCAGCCGCCGGTCGACACCCTTTCCCTGGATCAGTACAAGCTCGCCAAGAACGAGTTCATGCAGACGGAGTTCCAGCTCGTCGAGCTTGAAGCTCGGCTGGCGGCCAAACAGGTCGAGATGCAGCAATTCGATACGGCTGCCGATCGGGACACGCAGCTTGTCAACGAACAGATCAACAAGCAGCTTAAAGAGCAGATTGCGGACGAGTTTCGCCGTGATCCGGACGTGGCCTCGCTGATCGGTCAGATCAAGTCGACGAAGGAACAGCTGGAGCACAACCGGGGAATCGCCAAGAAGGATTTCGATCCATCGCTTTTTGCAGCCCAGAAGCAGCTCAAGCGGCTCAATGATGAGTACAACGAGCTCTGGAAAAGCAAGAGCGAGCAGATCAAGCAGCGTCTCCTCGTGCCAACGGGCGCAACGGGTTCTCTGGCCGGCGAGACCTTGGCGGAACTGAAAACCAAGATTGAAGCACTCAAGATCAAGCGTGCCAAGTACAGCGAACTCCTCTCCAAGTTCGACGCGGAGAAGCAGCTCTCCCAGGTGGACACCCTGAACTCCTCGTTCCACCAAGCCGACCTTGTCCAGCTCTACGGCATGTATGATATGGTCAACAAGAAGCTGCGGCAGCTTGATTTTTCCAAGGACAAGTCGGCGATCTACATCGAAGAGACCGACAGGGCCGAGGTCCCCAAAGCCCCTTATAACAACAAGCGTGTCAAGCTCATGGCGATTCTTCCAGTCGTCGTCTTGTTTGCCGTCTTGGGGATTTTCCTGCTACTGGAAGTCAGGTCGGAGCGGGTTGGGGACCCCGATCAGCTGTCCAATCGCGTCCGTTCTGAAGTGTACGCTCTGCCGCCATTGCCGACGACTCAGTCAGCGCGCAAGCTGAGTGGTCCCTCGGTCGACGATCAGATCGACCGCTTCATCCAGCGACTGGACCACTTGCGATTCGCCGTCTGCGCCAGCAATCACGATGCTGAGCTGGGACGATGCCTACTTGTCACTAGCGCGGTCAGTGGCGAAGGCAAGACAACGCTAGCGGCTCAACTGGCGGCTCGGTGTGGCAATGCGGGGATTTCCACGCTCTTGGTTGACGCCGACCTGCGGCGTGCGGGGCTGTGCACTCTGCTGGACATTCCGGAAGGGCCCGGCCTCTCCGATCTGCTGGAAAAGGATAAGGCGAAGATCGAAGACGTCCTGATTCCCGTGCAGGGGGGGGCGTTTTATCTCCTGGCGGCTGGAACGCCCGTCCATGATCCCAGCGGGGTCTTCCAAGGGCGAGGCCTGGCCATGCTGATCGCCGAGCTTCGGAAGCGTTATGAAATGATCATCATCGACTCCCCTCCCGTACTGCCTGTACCTGACGCCTTGATCCTGGGGCGATGGGCCGATGGCGCCCTCTTAGCAGCCCGATTCGAGGTGAGTCGATCCCCCCAGGTCGAGCGTGCCCGGCGACAGCTTGACAACGCAGGAATTCCCCTGCTTGGCACCGTCATTAACGGGATGCGTTCCTCCGAGGCGTACTATGGTCGCTACAGCTACAACCGCCAACGACCTTCCCAGCCCGATCCCTCAAGCGCGCTCTAGACTCGCCCCATGTCGGCCGTCCCGCATCGAGCGATTCGATTACGCCTGGAATCCGTGTGGAGACAGCGACCGGCCACATCGATCCTCGCGGATCCTTGCAGTTGGGGCAGTTCGCGACGCGACTCTGAAGATGATAATCAATCCCCCGGCGCCTGAGCTTTCCGTTGGACGATTCTTCCGATCATCGATGGGGTAGCCAGCTTTCCAGGTAAGCGGACAGAGAACCAGACGGTTTTGATACGCTTGCCGGAAGAGTCGAAAAAGAATCGAGAAAGCGTTACGATGGAAGGGTAATCGCAACCCACGAGGACGAAGTCTGCGCTTCGAGGCTGGCTCGCGCTCGCCGAAGCAGGGTGCCGGTCTGGCGATCGCGAGCCATCGGGTTACCGCGCCGGTGATTTTAAGCGTGCCGTTCTGGTGTGGGCTGCCGTATTTCAAGGAGCTTTTCCTTGGCCTTTCTCCCATCGGTCGACGCCAAGCGAGCCGGCAGCAGCCAGAACTCGTCGAGCGAAACTTCCGCTCGTGATCATCGGGCCTCTTTCTTGCATCGGATCGGTCGCATTCACCCCCGGCTGGTGGCCCTGGCCGTCGGTCTGGCGATTCTGGGCTGCGCGTACTGGCCGAACCTTCGGGACCTGTACACGATTTGGACGACGGAGTCGAACTACTCGCACGGGCTCTTGGTGATCCCCCTAGCCCTGGCCATTTTCTGGCAAAGGCTCGCCTATGCGAGCGGCGACTGGTCCACCGGCCACGGTCAGTGGTGGAGCTGGGCTCTCCTGGTGGCCATCTTGGCCGCTCGCCTCGTCGCTTACGAGCGCAACAATCAGTGGCTAGAAACCGCCACCATAGTTCCGGCCGTCGGCTGCTTGCTCTTGACCTTGGGAGGCTGGCCGCTTTTGGAGCGGGGCTGGCCAGCCGTCGTTTTTATCCTGTTCATGCTCCCTCTGCCCCAGCAAGCCAATAACCTGATTTCCCTGCCCTTGCAGCTCATCGCTACGGTGGGAAGTGTCTTCATGATGCGGCTCTCGGGTTTGTGGGCAAGCGCCGAGGGCAATGTCATCATCCTGCGGGAGACTCCCTTCGGACCAAGGACGATGAACGTGGCGGAGGCCTGTAATGGCCTCTCGATGCTCATGACCCTGGCCGCTACGGTCGTTGCCACAATCATGCTCTTTCCCATGGCGAACTGGAAAAGGATCGTCGTGCTGGCTAGCGCGATCCCAATCGCCCTTATTAGTAACATCGTACGCATCGTCGTGACCGGCTGGTGCTACTCTCTGTTCGAGGGTGAGGTGGCCAAACAGCGCGCCCATGACTGGACCGGAATCATCTTGATGATGCCGCTGGCCCTGCTTTTGGTCGTGCTCGAATTGGTCATTCTCTCGTGGCTGGCCGGAGACAACCAGCCGAAGGGCCAGGAATCAAACCGGCCGATTTTGGCCATGCTGCCACCGGAGAGGCCGTGACCGACTCACGATCAAGACCTCCCTTGAATGCACCAACAATGGCTCCGGGGAGCCAATCCGGCTCTGAGGACCGCATTTTGTTACCGCTCTCGCTTTCTTTCTCAGTGCCTCCTCTGATGAACGACCGTCACCCCCTTGGCTAAGGTCTGCGACTCGCTCTTTCCAGTGCATTGGTTCGGCTTGCAACTGGTTCCGGAGCAATTTGGTTCCTGGAATCCAAGCTGCACAGGAAGAACCAGGGTCGTTTTCCCGTGTCCATTTGCCTCTTGAACCAGGGACGTGTCGATGTCCTCGAGTGTCTCTTCGGAGCTGGAGAATGGTCCGATCTGGGCCTTGGGTTTGCCACTTGTCCCTCTGAGTCGCGCCAAAGTCGTCGAGATAGTGGACCGCCTGATCCAAGCGAGGGAACCTTCCTATTTCATCACAGCCAATTTGAACTATGCGATGCTGACGAGCCGGAACAAGGACCTGCGAGAGATCAACCAGCGGGCAGCATTCATTCTGGCCGACGGCATGCCCTTGGTTTGGACCGCAAAATGGCGGAGAAAACCGCTGCCTGAGCGGGTTGCGGGATCGGATCTCATTTTCGACCTCTGCGGGTTGGCAGAAGAGCAGGGATACCGTGTTTATCTGTTCGGTGCAGGACCGGGCGTGGCGGAGCAAGCGGCTGCCAACCTGGGAAGCCGCTATCCGTTGCTCCAGATTGTCGGCATCGAGTCGGCAAACCTGAGCCAGCTTTCCCAAGTCGAGCACGCGACCGTACTGGACCAGGTGCGTTCCGCCCGGCCGGATTTGCTTTTTGTCGCCTTGGGCCAGCCCAAGGGTGAACGATGGATCTTCGCGAACTACCGCGACCTTGCCGTACCAGTCAGCGTACAGGTGGGCGCCTCGCTCGACTTTGTGGCCGGGAGGGTCAGTCGAGCCCCGCGGGTCCTCCAGCGATTGGGGCTTGAGTGGGTTTACCGCCTGATGCTCGAGCCGCGACGGCTGACCCGCCGCTATTTTGATAACGGCATCTTCTTTCTAAGCCGAATCTTGAAAGGCGATCAAAACGAGCAAGAAAGTTGATCAATTTTCTCTCCGGTGGCTCCGCGCCTGCCGCCAGGGCGCTTGCCCGGCGCCAGATTTTCGGTGAATCCGGATTTCGCGCGGGCCTCTTGAGATTCACCCATCGATTTGGCGGCGGGACGTGCCGGGAGGGCTCCCCGGTGGATGCAGCGGTCGGGACTGGAATGGGCGTTCCGACTTTGGCTCGAGCCCTCGCGATGATTCGGGGGGTACGCCCGCAATGCCCGTTTCCTGTTGAGGATGACCTTACGTGACCCGGCTGGCCGTCTGGTGCCTGAAGGCTCGGCGCAGCCAGGTCACGCCACCGGTCAGCCAGCCAAGAGTCTTGATCTTGTTCGACTCGCGGAGGGGCGATTGCGAGTGCTTCGCGGGGTATTCAAGATGAGCACCGAACTGGATCTCGAACCCGTCCGACAGGATGACGTAGCGACCATCTCCGCAAGGCGCCCTTCCGTTTCGGCAGGGCCACATCGAGCCGTTTTCCTGGATCGCGATGGCACACTGATCGAGGACGTTCATTTTCTCTGCGATCCTGCCCAGATCCGGCTCCTGCCCGGCGCGGCGTCCGCGCTTCTTCGCCTCAAGAGCGCCGGCTTTCGCTGCGTGCTGGTGACCAATCAATCGGCGGTCGGTCGCGGCATGATCACGGAGACCCGACTGGAGGAAATTCACGCCGAGCTGAGCCGGATACTCGCCGCCGAGGGAGCACTCTTAGACGGGATTTATTACTGCCCGGATGCTCCTTCTAAGGAGGGTTTTCCAGTCCTCGCCGGTGGCGATCGCAAGCCCGCGCCTGGAATGCTTCTCCGCGCGGCCGCCGATTTCGGGCTCGACCTGGAGAGCTCGTGGATGGTCGGCGACAAGATCAGCGATGTCCAAGCCGGGTTGAACGCCGGTTGTCGCAGCATTCTGCTGGCATCGGACAAAGAGGATCTTTCCAGTGAGGATCTTTCCAGTGAGGATCTTTCCAGTTTTGAAGCTCGGTCTCTCGCCGGCCGCTACTTATTTGCCACCGATTTCGCCACGGCGGCTGAGTTGATCTTGAGACATCTTTAGTACCACGGGTTTCGAGGACCGAGGGTAACCGTGAACCACCGATTGCTCAAAGCCGGTAGGGCGACTCCGCTTTGCGTCGCTTATCTGACCAACACCTACCCGATGACCAGCCTGAGCTTCATCCGCCGCGAGATTGCCGGCGTCGAGGCACAAGGAGTCACGGTCAGGCGCTATGCCCTGCGCCCCTGGCAGGAGCCTCTTGTCGAGCCCCTGGACATCGCCGAGAGGGAAAAAACGAGGGTCGTGCTCGACCTGGGACCGATCGGTTTGCTGGGCCATTTGCTCGCGACCGCGGTCTGCCGCCCCCGCCGGTTCGTTCGGGCCTGCTGCAAAACGATCTGGTTTGGCCGCCGCGGGGGCTCCTCGGGGCGGGGTGTCGGCCGGCATTTGATCTATCTGGCCGAGGCGTGCGTGTTGCTCCACTGGCTTGCCCGGGATGGCGCTCAGCATGTGCATGCCCATTTCGGCACCAACTCCACCGTGGTGGCCTTACTCACCCGGATCATGGGCGGTCCCCCCTTCAGCTTTACCGCCCACGGCCCGGAAGAATTTGACAGCCCTCTGGCCCTGGGAATCGACGAGAAGATCAGGCACGCTGCGTTTGTGGTGGCAGTCAGCGAGTTCGGGAAGAGCCAGTTGAGTCGCTGGGTAGCGCATGCCGAGTGGCCCAAATTGCAGGTTGTGCACTGCGGTGTTGACGACATGTTCATCAGAGCCGACTTGGCGCCGGTCCCTCGCGAGCGGCGACTCGTCTGCGTGGGGAGGCTCGCGGAACAGAAAGGCTTATTGACGTTGATGACGGCAGCCGGAGTTCTTAATGCCCAGGGCGTGGAGTTCGAGCTGCTTCTCGTGGGCGATGGTCCCCTCCGAGGTGAGATCGAACGCCTGATCTCGGAATACGACCTGAGCGACTGCGTCCGTCTGCTCGGCTGGCAAGAAGGCGCCAGAGTGCGCGAACTTATCGAAGACTCTCGAGCGCTCGTGCTTCCGAGTTTCGCGGAGGGACTCCCCGTGGTGATCATGGAGGCGCTGGGGCTGGGTCGCCCTGTGATCAGCACGTTTGTCGCAGGCATCCCCGAACTGGTCCAGCACGGAGAGAGCGGTTGGCTTGTTCCCGCAAGCTCGGTCGAGTCGCTCTGCTGCGTGATTCAGGAGGCCTTGGACGCGCCGGTCGAGAAGCTGGAAGCGATGGGCCGGACCGGTGCGGAGCAGGTTGCCAGGCGGCACAATGCCTCGACCGAAGCCGCCAAGCTCGCCGCTCTCTTTCGCGATGGGGTCAGGCCGCGGGCTTCCCTTTCCCGTGGCACCGCCCTGGAGTCATCGCGCCTGCCCGCCGCCGATAGCAAACTGGCGGTCGGCCATTCCGCGAGCTGACGGCTTCACCGACCGCCAGTCTGCTGGTAGTAGCGGGCATAGTCGTTCCAGGCGGCGGACTCGTCCCAGCCGAGCTCCTCGTGCGGCAGAACGTCCGTGTTGATGCGGACCCGCGGCTCGGGAAAGTCGGTTTGGCGTTTGAGGTCGACAGGACAGGGCAGGTTCAGGCGGGGGCGCATCTCCAGAGCAAGGCGAAGCGTGAAGGCTCCCTGAGTTTCGGCATAACCGCTGGGATTGAACTTCGTGAAGCTAGGTGCAGGGACCGAGGCAAGAGACTCTGCAAATCGCGCGTAAGCCTTGGCCAGTAGGGAAACGTGAATGTTATCGCGGACATAGGCGGGGCTGGAACAAGCCGGCGTTCCTCCTGCAAGCCAGGTTTTCACGAGGTACGTCGTGAATCGGGGCTCTTCCTGAGGGCCGAAGGGGTTAGGAATGACGAACTTGCCCAAGGCCACGCCCGCCTGTGCACAGTAGTAACGGAAAACCTGCGCCGTCAGTGCCTTGGACAGTCCATAGGCCGAAAAGTCGGGAAGGCCCTGCGAACCGGCTCCCTCGCCTCCTTCGAAATAACTGCCCGTGAGCACAACTTTGGTACAGCCTGATGAGGTAAGCGAGCGGAGGACAGCCGACAGGGCGTGCGTGTTATTGCCCACCGCCCTGATCGTGTCGAAGTCGGGACTCTTATAATTCGTGACGTCGGCGGCGTGGTGGCAGAGAAGGTCCCAGCCGCCTTCCTCGACCAGCCTGATGAAGGACGCGTCGCCAAAAGCACATCCGTGGACCGCACGACAGAGCCGCGAACTCAGCGCGACTCGCTGGCGGCGGAGATCATCCTCGTACTGCTCCGGTGGCTTGCGAAAGATGGCGGTGACCGCATGACCCGCGGCGGCCAGTTCCTTGATGAACCAGGTCCCCGTGAAGGAACTGCCGCCGGTGAAGAGTATCTTCATGGTCTCGAGCCTCTCCCTCAGGCGGACAAATGCCAGGCTGGATCGAAATCACGCTGGCCGGCATCCTTGTCGGAGAGCACGACCGGAGCGATCGGCCAAGACAGTTGAAAAGCCGGATCATTCCAGCGCAGACCTCGTTCGCGGTCCGGGGCGTAGAACTCGTCGACGAAATAGAACGCTTCGGTATTTTCTTCCAAGGTGATGAAGCCATGGGCAAATCCCTTGGGGACGTACATCATCCGGCGATTGTCCGCGGAAAGCTCGGCCCCGAAGCTGCGACCGAAGCTCGGTGAGCCCGGGCGGAGATCAAGGATCAGGTCATAGAGCGATCCCCGAATGCAGCGGACGAGCTTGGTTTCCGCTTTGGGTGGGAGCTGATAGTGCATGCCGCGCAGCGTCCCCTTGTGGGCGCTGAGCGAGTTGTTGACCTGGACGAACTGGGAAACGAGCTGGTGCGAGGCGAATTCCTGCTCGCAGAACGCCCGGGCAAAGAAACCCCGGTCGTCGCCTCGCTTCTCCAGGTCGATCAGGTAAGCCCCCGGGATCGAAGCTTCGGTAAAACGCATGATGTCCTCGTCTCAGGCGAGCCGCTGGAACCGGCTCTTGAGGGTTCGCAGGCGAACGAACTGGTCGCCCTCGAAATCGCTCTTGCCAAATCCGTGCTCGACCATCTTGCGATGCAGTTCCTCCATGCCGGCCGCCAAGTTGTACTGAAGCTTGAAGTCGGGCAGAAGCTCCTTGAGGAGATCAAACTTGACCCGGTAGTTGCGAGGGTCGGCGCCGACCTCGCCCGTATAAGTGATCCGAGCCGAGGGAATGAGTCGCTGGACCTGATCGCCCACGTCGCGGACCTGGTAGTTCTCGGAATTTCCACCGATGTTGATCGCCCGGTTGAAAACGGCGGCTGGGGGCGCCGCTGCCAGGGCGAGGAAGGCCCGCGCGATGTCGCGGCAGTGGATCAGCGGTCGCCAGGGAGTGCCGTCGGACTGGATCCGGATCTCACCGTAGGCCAGGGCCGAACCGAGCAAATTATTGACCACCAGATCAATGCGGAGCATCGGCGAGTATCCGTACGCCGTGGAGTTACGCAGGAAAACCGGCGTGAAATGATCGTCGGCCAGACGAGAAACGGCCTCCTCGGTCTCGATCTTGGACTGAGCGTAGGCGGTCAGCGGATTGAGAGGATCATTCTCGTCGAGGTCGAGCTTCTCGCCTTGGCCGTAAACCGAACAACTCCCCGCGAACAAGTAGCGGGGCACGCCGACCTCCTTGGCCAGGTGAGCCAGACGGATCGAGGCGTCGCGGTTGATCTCGAAGGTGATCTGGGCGTTTATGGCGCCCATCGGATCGTTGGAAATCGCCGCTAAGTGCATGACGCAATCGCAGCCATCCAGGTCCCCCGGTTCGATCTTACGCACATCTTTCTTGAGCTCTCGATTGGGTTCCACGAGGGGATCCCAGTTGCAGCCCTCGAAGAGACCGAGGTCGCAGCCGACGACAAAGTGGCCCTCCTGCCGGAGAAGATCCACCAGGTGACTTCCAATGTACCCACGATGTCCGGTCACAAAGACTTTCATGAGATGTCGCACCAGGAGATTCAATATCAGGAGAAATCGCCCCGATCAGACGGCCCAGGGCGCCTGTCCCGAGGCCCAGAGCTTGTTCAAGAACTCGAGATCGCGCTGCGTGTCCATGCAAGCCCAGAACCCGCGATGGCGGAAGACGCTGAGCTGGCCGTCGGACGCCAGACGGACCAGGGGCTCACGCTCCAAGACGCATTGCTCTTCCGGGGAAAGGTAGGACAGAAAATCGCGGTGAAAGAAGAAGTAGCCGCCGTTGATCCAGCTCTCCTCGAAGGCGGGTTTCTCGCTGAATTCCCTGACCCGGTTGGATTCGACCCTGAGCTCGCCAAACCGCGAGGGCGGGTTGACTCCCAGAACGGTCCCCTTGCGTCCCTCGTTCAGATGGAAATGGTACTCTTCTTTCAAGTTGATGTCGGTCACCCCGTCGCCATAGGTGACGGCAAAATGGGTCGCTCCGCCAAGGTACTTGGCCGCCGCCCGCCGAACCCGCGCTCCGGTCATGGTCAATTCACCCGTGTAAGCAAGGGTTACTTCCCAGTTCTCGTCGTGGTCGATGGAGTGGACCGTAAGGTTGTTACTCTTGAGCTCGACGGTGAAGTCGCTGTTCATCGACGCGTAATTGAGGAAGTAGGCCTTGATCACCTCCGACTTGTAGCCCAGGCAGAGGACAAACCGGTGGAAGCCGTGATGCGAATAGGTCCGCATGATGTGCCAGAGGATGGGCCGGTGTCCCACGGGTACCATTGGCTTGGGGCGTACCTCGGTCTCCTCGCGCAGGCGTGTCCCCAAACCACCGCAAAGAACGAACACGGGAACGTCCGCAATGCTGTCTGGCACCGCTGTAGCCTCTCTCGCCTCGCCGGGCGGTCTGGCGGTTCCTGGCCTCACCACGGCCATGGGAGCCTGACGCGGCTGGGGCGGGACTTAACCCAATCCTGAAGCCCACGAGTTTTCTAGTCTAGAGCAAAAGTGGCGTCACTTACAACGCATTGACAGGTTATTTTCATGAAACTCCTCGTTGTCGTTCTGTGCTACCGCGTGCCGGATTTGACCATCGACTGTCTGCGGTCGCTGGACCGCGAGATTCATCGACTGCCGGGGACGAAGGTCGCAGTCTGCGAGAACGGGACCGGCGGCGATGCTCCCCACCGCCTGCGCAATGCCATTGATACAGAAGGCTGGAATTCCTGGTGTGAGCTCACCGTCGTCTATCCTAACCGCGGTTTCTGCGGCGGCAATAATCTGATCATCAGGCCAGCGCTCGAGTCGGACGATCCCCCGGAGTATGTGCTCCTGCTCAACGCCGACACCATTGTGCTGGAACACGCGCTGGAGACCCTGGTGAATTTTATGGACAGCCACCCTGAGGTCGGCATCGCCGGTAGCCAGTTCCTTTCGCCTGAAGGGCAGATCCAGTCCTCGCCGTTCCGTTTCATGGGAGTCTTTTCGGAACTGGACCAAGGCTTGAAACTGGGGGTCGTCTCGAAACTGCTAGCACCGTGGGGGACTTCGCCACCGACCCCTGCCAGTGCCTGCCAGGCCGACTGGGTCTCCGGAGCCAGCATGATCCTCCGGCGATCCATGCTGGAGCAGATTGGACTGCTCGACGAAGGGTTGTATACGTACTTCGATGACATTGACATTTGTCTGAGGGCCAAGCGAGCGGGCTGGATGACCTGGTATGTCCCCGAGAGCCGTATCATTCATCTCGAGGGAGCATCGACCGGAGTCGGCAGCCGCATTGCCAAGAGACGGCCGGATTACTGGTTCCAGGCGCGGCGGCGGTTCTTGCTGAAGGGCTACGGCGCGTTCTATACTATGTTGACCGATGCAGCCTTTATCTTCGGTTACGCGATCTGGCGTCTGAGGCGCTGGATTCAGCGCAAAGCGGATACCGACCCGCCTCACATGTTGCTCGATTCGATTCGCCACAGCGTCTTCTTCACGGGGTTCCGTCTCAGGGATGTGGAGAACCCTGAGGTGCGCTCCGCGACGCCCACCAGGCGACCGCTGCCCGGTTTGGTCCACAAAGATCTTGAGCGTCCTTGATCGGATTGTCATCTTCCCGCCCAGAGCCACTGGTTTACAGGGTTGCCTGGTCCAGCTTGCCGCCGCAGGAGGTTTTATGCGACATGACGAGCCGAAGTCAGCGACGCAATCCCCATCGACCCGTTGGAAGATCGTTGTGGCGTCGAGCTTTACAGCGGAACCGATCGTCCGACCCCTGGCCTTCTGGATGCGGGAGCTCGGCTTGAGTGCCGAAATCGAGTTTGCTGCCTATAACCAGGTCTTCCAGGAGTTGCTGAACCCCGAAAGTTTGCTGTCTGGAAACCACGGGGGCATGAACATCGTTCTGGTGCGTCCCGAAGACTGGCTGAGATTCAAGCCCGGCCCCAAGAATCTCGACACGGCGCGCTCGCTGCTGCAGCGCAGTGCCGGCGATTTCATCGACGCTCTCCAGGCGGCGATGTCCCGATCCGCGATTCCCCATCTCGTGGGAATCTGTCCGGCCTCGCGCCTGATCTCAGGCGACCCGTCAAGCCGCTTGCTACTGGAGTCCGTCGAGCAACAGATCATTGAGGGCGTGGACCAGGTGGCCGGAGCAAGCATCGTCTCCGCAGCCGATTTTGCCGCCTACCCGGTGAGCGTCGCTGACGATCCGCAACGTGATGCCCTGGGTCATATTCCCTATACCCCTCTCTTCTTCGCGGCGCTCGCAACGGTCCTAGCCCGGCGTATTCATGCGATGAAGAGTCCACCATACAAGGTCATCGTGCTTGACTGCGACAACACGATCTGGCAAGGAGTCGTCGGCGAAGAGGGAGCCATGGGCGTGACACTACCCCCCTTCTGCCAGACGCTTCAGCAATTCATGGTGGATCAGGTTGGCAAGGGATTCTTGGTTTGCCTCTGCAGCAAGAACGAAGAGAAGGACGTTCTCGAAGTGTTCGAACGGCGGACCGAGATGCCGCTGAAGCGGGAGCATCTGGTGGCCTGGCGAATCAACTGGGCGCAGAAGTCCGAGAATCTCCGTTCCCTGGCCCAAGAACTGAACCTGGGATTGGACTCTTTCGTGTTCGTCGACGACAACCCGGTCGAATGCGCCGAGGTCCGGGCGAACTGTCCAGAAGTTCTCACTCTGCAGCTTCCTCCCCCGAACGATGTCGGCCGATTTCTTTCCCACCTCTGGGCGCTTGACCGCTTGAGGGTGACCTCGGAGGACCGACAGCGAACCGCGATGTACAGGCAGAGCGCTGAACGTTCACGGGTCCAACAGCAGGCACGGAGCTTTGAGGATTTTCTCCGCGAGCTCGAGCTCCGGGTCGAGATCAGCACGCCAGCGCGGGCGCTGCTGGAGAGGGCTGCGCAGCTCGCGCAACGAACCAACCAGTTTAACTTCACCACGATTCGTCGCACCGAAAGTGAGATTCGCCAGCTCGCCGAAAATCAGCTGGAATGTCGGGTTGTCGAAGTCAGCGACCGGTTCGGTGACTACGGCGTCGTGGGAGTGCTGATCTATGGAACGGGAGCCGAAGGGCTCGAGGTCGACACGTTTTTGCTGAGCTGTCGTGTGCTGGGCCGCGGAGTCGAGCATCGGATGCTGAATTATCTTGGGGATGCAGCCGGCAAGCAGGGGTTGGATTTCGTTGTCGCGACGGCGATCCCGACGGCGAAGAACCTGCCAGCCCGTCAGTTTCTTGAAAGTCTTGCCGCCGCGACCAGGAAGGTCTCGGCAGGCAAGATCGTGTACCTGATTCCCGCAGAATTCGCTGCCACGGCGGCTCCGAGCTTCGAGGGAGCCGGGAACGAGACGGCCGATGAGCCGGGATCGGGCGTACCCGAGCTCACGGCCGGATTTTCGGGCCGCATGGCCCCCCCTTACGAGCGAATCGCCAGGACCCTTCACAGCCCCGAGCAAGTGCTCCTTGAGCTTGACGCCAACGGGCAAAAGCGGCGCCAACGGCCCGAGCTGGGGCATCCCCCCAGCTCTCCCGCAACGGAAACCGAGCGTCGGCTGAGCGCGCTTTGGGCCGACCTGCTGCACCTCCAAACCGTTGGAGTGCGGGACAACTACTTCGACCTGGGGGGGACGTCGTTACTCGCCGTGGATCTCTTTGCTCAGGTCGAGAATCTCTTGGGAATCGCGCTGCCGCTGACCACGCTTGTCGAAGCTCCCACCATCGAAGAGCTGGCCGCTGTCGTCGAAGGGAAGCACATGGGCGAATCGCTCGTGCTGCTCCGCAAAGGGGGAACCAAACCGGCCATTTTTCTGGTTCACGACGGTGATGGCGAAACCATGCTCTATCGCAATCTGGCCCTCCGGCTGGACTCGGATCACCCCGTCTACGGTCTGCAGCCGCATGGTCGCCGGAAGCACCCGATCCTGCATACCCGAATCGAAGATATGGCCGCACATCACATCGAGAGGATGCGCCTGGTACAGCCGCAAGGCCCCTACTTCGTAGGCGGCATGTGTGCCGGCGGTGTGATCGCCTACGAGATCGCCCGGCAGCTACAGAGCCAGGGTGAGGTTGTCGGCATGGTGGCGTTGCTCGACGCGGCCGATGTCCAGGCCGAGGAAATTCCATGGCGCTTCGCCCAGCAGCGGCTTAGCAGTTTCTCCACGGTACTCGATCAGGGTCATGACAAGAGCGTCCTGCAGCGGTGCGCAACGATCGCGGGCAAGGCTGCCAAGAAAGCCAAGAACCTTACCTCGTTCCTGGTCCAGAAGCATGCCGGTGACCTTTGGGCGCATCTGCGGCTGCGGCTGTTCCGCTATTATCTTGATCGTCGGCTTGATCCTCCCCGATTCCTGGAGCATATCCCAGTGAGAACGGCCTATCTGTTCGCCGAGAAAAGCTATCGCCCCACAGGTGTTTTCGAGGGTGAGCTCGATCTCTTTCGCGCGACCCAGGGGGTCAATAACGACGAACCTTACAGGGACCGCTACAGCGACCCGCATTTCGGATGGGGCCGACGGGCTTCGCGAGGGGTCCGAACTTACGACGTGCCAGGTGGCCACTCGAGCATGCTCCAGGAACCGAATGTCGAGATTCTCGCCGGATTCATGCAGGCAATCATAGATCAAGCACTCCAGCGCCAAGATTCGGATGCACCTGTCGCCGTGGCGAGCGTGCCGTGACCGAGACAAGGCCAGCAAACCAGGCCTCGCCAACCTGATTTCTCACTACGGGACGAGGTCGCCTCGATGCTCGTTGCACCGCGGCTCCGATGCTGACAACGCCGCCCCGTGAGGGTGGCTTATCCGCAGCTCTGAAGCGAGTTTTCTGCACATGGCTACACTTGGTGTCATTGCCATCGGTCGCAACGAGGGAGAACGACTGCGCCGTTGCTTAGGCTCGGTCTCCGGCCGGGGACTGACGCTGGTTTACGTCGATTCAGGCTCGAGCGATGGGAGCGTTGAACTGGCTCTCAGCCTGGGCGCGGAAGTCGTGGAACTGGACTTATCACGACCGTTCACGGCGGCCAGAGCTCGGAATGAAGGATTCAAGCGGCTCTGTCAGATCGATCCGGAGATCCGGTTCGTTCAATTCGTTGACGGCGATTGTGAGCTGGCGGACGGATGGTTGGAGAAGGCCCTCGGGATTCTCGAAGAGAACATCGAGGTCGGAGTCATCTGCGGCCGTCGGCGGGAGCGGTTTGCCCAGCTTACGGTCTACAACCACTTGGCCGATCTCGAATGGGACACTCCGATCGGAGAGGCCGGCGCATGCGGTGGGGATGCCCTGACGCGTGTCGAAGCGGTTCGCCAGGTCGGTGGCTACAATCCCTCCGTCATCGCAGCCGAGGACGACGAGCTCTGCCTCCGCATCCGCCGCGCGGGCTGGAAGGTGTTACGCATCGACTGCGAAATGACGTTGCACGACATGGCGATGAAACGATTCCGGCAATGGTGGAAGAGATCGACAAGGACTGGCTACGCTTACGCAGAGGGTTCAGCCATGCACGGTCGCGCTGCTGAGCGCCATTTCGTGCGGCAGACGCGGAGCACCATTTTTTGGGGAATTCTCGTCCCGCTGGCCGCCTTGGGACTGGCTTGGCCAACCAGGGGACTAAGTCTCATTCTGATGGTCGGCTACTTGTACCTGTACCATCGAGCCTATCGCTATTACGCGGTCCAGCGTGGCTGGCCGCCGACGGATGCTCGGCTCTACGCCTTCTGGGTCGTCCTGGCCAAGTTCCCCCAAGCCGTGGGCCTCTTGCGCTGTTATCTGGGACGGCTGACCGGCAAGCCAAGCCCGATCATCGAGCACCGCGGCTAGTTACCGGCCGGAAGCTCGGCGGCCGGGTGAACTTCAGGCGATCCTCCCTGAACCACACAGAGATCAAGAACCTTGGAAAAGAAGACAAATTCACACCCTTATCGCGTTGGATTCCTGGGAACCGGCTACATCGCTGACTGGCACGCCAAAGCCTTGAGGATGGTCCCGGACGCGAGGCTGGAGGCGGTCTGCGACAAGAACTTGCCGCGGGCCGAGGCCTTTGCCCAGCGCCAGGGGGTCAGCCGCTCGTATGGATCAGTCGAGGCCATGCTGGGCGACGAGGCGGCGCGCCTGGATGTGGTGCACGTTTTGCTGCCCCCCGATCTGCACGCCCGCGCGGCGGAGACCCTCATCGATCGGGGTATTCATGTGCTGCTCGAGAAACCGATGGCGACCACCCTCGCGGAGTGCTCCGGATTGATCCAGCAGAGGAGCAGCCATAGCGTCTCCATCGGGGTGAACCATAACTTTCTCTTCGCTCCGGTGTACGAGAACCTGAGAGACGATTTAGCCGCCGGCAAGCTGGGACGGCCCGACCACATCGTGATCACGTGGAACCGGGGCCTCGATCAGCTCCAGTCGGGGCCGTTTCATCTTTGGATGCTGCGCGACCCCCGGAATATCATGCTTGAAATCGGGCCGCACTGCCTGGCACCCATGCTCGATCTGGTCGGGCCCATCGAGATCGTCTCGGCGCGCGCGTCCAACGTGGTCACGCTTCCTGGAGGCGTACCGTTCTATCGCCGCTGGAGCATCGAAGCGGGCACGGGAGTCACTGCCGTCACGATCCACCTCTCGTTCGCCCGGGGCTTCGCGGAGCAGTTGATCCACGTCCGCGGAAGCCTGGCCAGCGCCACGGCGGATCTCGAGCGAAACACCTACCTGCGGCACGAGCATACGCCCTATGGGCTCGATTTCGACCGTCTCAGGACGATTCGGCGAGAGGCCGGGTCGATGGCCCTTCAGGCTCGGCGAACCTTCAGCCAATACGCACTCTCGAAGCTCAAGCTCGCGCCCGAGGGCAACCCTTACGGCGTCTGCATCGCGCGGGCGCTGAAAGCGTTTTATGATGGACTGGGTGCGCCCCTGGATCGCCGGCTTACGCCCGAGCTCGGATGCGACCTTGTGGAACTCTGCTCGACGATTGGCCAGATGGGCCTGGGCCAGCCGTCAGACACCCCGGCTCGATGCATACCGGGTGCGGAAGCACGCGGCACTCCGGTCCAGGAGCATGCCCGTGCCTCTGCCGCCGAGATTTTGATCCTGGGCGGGACGGGATTCATTGGCCAGGAACTGGCCCGGCAGTTCGTCACGGCAGGGAAGCAGATCCGGCTCTTGGTGCGCGACCCCGGGCGCTTGCCCGAGGATCTCATGAGCCCCCAGGTCGAGATCGTCACCGGCGATCTGTTGCGGACCGATGATCTCCAGCGGGCCATCGCGGGCAGCCGGTTCGTCTATCACCTGGCCCGGGCCAACGTGACCACCTGGAGTGAGTATCAGAGCCAGGATATCGAGGTGACTCGACACGTTGCCGAATTGTGTCTCCGCAACGAGGTCAAGAGGCTCTTCTACACCGGAACGATCGATTCCTACTACGCCGGAGCCAGCGCCGGCACGATCACCGAGAAAACCCCACTCGATCCGCGGATCGCCTGGCGCAACCTGTATGCGCGTGCCAAGGCGGCTTCGGAGCAGATTCTCATGGCGATGCACCGCGAGCGCGGTCTGCCAGTCGTCATCTTTCGTCCCGGCATCGTGATCGGCCAGGGCGCAAGTCCACTCCACTGGGGAATCGGCATGTGGTCCTGGAATGCCGTTTGCCAGGTCTGGGGACAGGGACGCAATCCGCTTCCACTGGTCCTCGTCGAAGACGTGGCGCGAGCACTCACCGAGGCGATGGATGCGCCAGGGATTGAAGGCGAATCGTTCAACCTGGTCGCGGAGACGGACCTGACCGCGATGGACTACCTCGCGGCGCTGGAGAAAGAGGCCGGTGTCTCGTTTCAGAAGGTCAATACTTCACCCTGGAAATTCTACGCCACCGACATGGTGAAGTGGATCGTCAAGCAGCTCGTCCGTCACCCGGATGAGCGGAGGCCCAGCTACCGAGACTGGGAAACGCGAACCCAGCGTGCGCGATTTGATTGCACGAAGGCCCGCACAGTGCTGAACTGGAACCCGACTTGCGAACGGAAGGAAATCATCCGTCGCGGTATCTGCCTTCCCGCAGCCGAGTTTTTCAATTAGGGCGATGAGACAGCGCCGCTCGCAGCGTTGGGCGGGCGCTGGCTTGCTTCCGACAAAAACGTCCTCTTTCCCCGTTACCTTTTTTCAACCTGTGAACGAACCTCGAGTGGCCCCTGGACAATATGGTATAACGAGCGAAGTGACGATCCTTCGGGTTAAACATTCAAGACGGTCACAGGCATTTCAAGCGAAATGTATGACTCTATGATCGAAGCCAAGCAACCGCAGCTTGTACTCCAGCCAGACTTCGAGGGCGAGCACCCGTGCGCACCCGCCGACCTGTCCGGCACTGGCGAGCCCAACGGCGAATTTGTCGAAACCGTGATCCGAGCGCGCAACGGCTGGATCCCGGTCGATTGGAAAGAGCTGTACGCCTACCGCGAGCTCCTCTTCTTCTTGATCTGGCGTGACATCTCGGCTCGCTACAAGCAGACCGTGCTGGGCAGCGCGTGGGCCATCTTGCAGCCGCTGATCATGATGGCGATTTTCACGTTCGTGGCCAGGTTCATGAACCTGCGCACGCCCATGCTAGGCGGCGTGCAACTCCCTTACCCTGTTTTCGTCTACGCGGGACTCATTCCCTGGACGGTTTTTTCCCAGGGCATGCCGCAGGCGGCGCTGAGCCTTGTGAATCATCAGCACATGATGACAAAAGTGTACTTTCCACGATTGTTCTTACCGGTCGCAGCGTCTGCGGTCTACCTGGTGGATCTGGTATACTCGCTGGGCATCTACGCCGTGATCTTGCTTCTCTACCGAATCGTTCCTTCCTGGACCTGCGTCTTCCTACCCCTGCTCATTCTCTTGACGCTGATCGGCACGCTCAGCTTTGGCGTCATCCTGGCCTCGCTGACCTTGTTCTACCGTGATTTCCGGCACGTGGTTCCGTTCCTCGTGCAAATTATGTTGTATGCGTCGCCGGTTTTCCTGCCGGCAAGCATGTTCACGGACAGGAGACCCTATCTGGGCTGGGTGCTGGCCCTCAATCCGATGTTCGGGATCATCGATGCGTACCGTGGAGTCATTCTGGGGGCATCTTTGAACATGCCTTGTTTGCTGATCTCCTCGGCCTCTGCGGTTGTGCTATTTGTCTTCGCCGTCTTCTACTTTCGGAAGATGGAGCGGAAATTCGCCGACTTCGCGTGAGGCGATTGCGTCCCGGAGCAGTGCCGGGGTTACTCGTTAACCAGAAAGCACTCCACAGATCATGAGCCGTCCGATCATTCTCGCTGAGAACGTCAGCAAGCGGTACAACCTCTACACCACCAGCGGAATCGATCACCGCGGGTTCGGGTATCATGCCTTCACGTTCCGCAACGCGCTCACCGATGCCCTTCGTTCGGTACAGCGGACTCTAAACCTGGCCCCGGCGGAAGTTCGACCCAAGAACACGGACTTTTGGGCACTGCGGGATGTCTCCTTCGAGGTCCAGCGAGGCAAGGTGGTGGCACTGATTGGCCGCAACGGCGCAGGCAAGTCGACCCTGCTGAAGATCCTCAGTAAGATCACGGAGCCGACCCAGGGGGAGATCCGCCTGCGGGGACGTGTCGCCTCGCTGCTTGAGGTGGGAACCGGTTTTCATCCCGAGCTGACAGGACGCGAGAACATCTATCTCAACGGGACGATCTTGGGGATGAGGAAGGTCGAGATCGACCGCAAGTTCGACCAGATCGTCGCCTTCTCGGAGATCGAGAAGTTCCTCGACACTCCGGTGAAGCGCTATTCCTCGGGCATGTACGTGCGGCTGGCTTTCGCGATCGCCGCGCATCTGGAGCCTGAGATCCTGATCGTCGACGAAGTGCTCGCCGTCGGAGACTATGCATTCCAGAAAAAATGCCTGGGCAAGATGCGCGATGTGGCCACCGGTGATGGCCGCACGGTCCTCTTCGTCAGCCACAACATGGGAGCGCTCAGCCAGCTCTGCGAAGAGGGAATCTTGCTCGAGGAAGGACGGGTGCGGACAAATGGTCCGGTGAGGGATGTCATCAAGGAATACATGAAATCAGGACTGGACAGCAATGCGGCGCATGCTCAGTTCCCGTCCGATCCAGCCAAGCCGAGCCAGTTTCGCTCCGCCGAGATTCTGCACGGCGAGAGCAGCAGCCTGAGCACCGATTTCAGTTGCGATGAGCCGATCACCATCCGGGTCGCGTACGAGGTTCTTGAGCCGGTCACGGGAACGTATCTCACGTTTTATCTTCAGAACATGGAGGGAACCCGGGTCCTTTTCTCTGACATCCGCGACACCACTCCCGAAATCGATGAGCGGCTCGGGCCGGGCCTCCACATTTTCACGATCACGATTCCGGCGCGTCTTCTGGCACCGACAACTTACTTGCTGACCATCGGTAGCGCTGGCAAGTACAGCGGAGTGGTCGACCATCGCCATGATTGTTGCGAGTTCACGCTGCGTGATCTCAAGAGCCAGAATGAGACGCGACCTGGAGTCCTGGGAATTCAATTGCCCTGGCAGCATACCGAAAACGGCATGGTGAGGACGGCCGCTGGGGCTTGAAAGGGACGAGAAATCTAGCATTCGTGGTCTGCCGGCTGTCTAACCTCGTCCTCTTGGCGGTGGCCGCGGCGGGTCCAGGCGGGGTCAACCAGGTCCAGAAACGCCGGCCTTCGTTCTGGTTCAACTTGTTCCGAGGCGAGGACTTCCGGCTCGTCGACAGGCTGCGGCCGACGATCCGGGAATGACTCCGGGATTCGGTTCTGGTAGCGGTAGAACGTGGTCTTATACCTCTACAGGGCAAACCGGGACGACTTGGTCGAGTCGCTGCGCCGCGACACCTGGTATTCCCTGTGCATCGTCCATCCCTAACTTTTTGCCCGCTCATGAATCGAAGTACATCGCTGACTGACCGGCTCTCGATCGGATATTACACACCGGACTGGCCGCTTGGAGCCTGCCCTAACGGCATCGTGACTTACGTAAGCACCCTGTCAGAAGAGCTGGGGGCCATGGGTCACCAACTGACGATCCTGGCCGGTGCGGTCGACAAGAACCACCATGACCCCGGGGTTTACGATGTGGCCGCCCTACGCACCCGGATCGGCAAGAGTCCCGGCAACCGGATCGTTTACGGACTGTGGCGTAGAATCGCTGCCCATCCTGCCGATAGCCACCTGTATCGTCGAGCTCTGACTCGCACGTTTCAGCGCGCCTTGCAAGAGCAGCGTCTGGACATTTTCGAGATGGAAGAATCGTTTGGCCACGTGGACCGGATCCGGTCGATCTCGCCGATTCCGGTCTGCCTCCGGTTGCACGGACCTTGGTTCCTCAACGGCCGAGCGCTGGGTGTACCTGAGGACGATGTTTTTCGCAGACGTGTCAAGGCCGAGGGAGAGGCGATCCGCGACGCCGATCTGGTCGTGGCTCCATCACACCATGTGCTCGAAGAGACGCGCGCCTACTACGGTCTGAAACTCGAACGCGCCGAAGTCATTCCTTACCCCGCGCCACGAAGCTCCCAGCGTTGGCGGCTCGATCAAGCCGACCCCAAACTCGTCCTCTTCGTCGGGCGATTTGACCGCCACAAGGGAGGAGATCTGATCATCGACGCGTTCGCCCGGCTCCTTTCCAGAGTTCCCGATGCACGCCTTCGGTTCGTTGGACCCGACCGAGGGTTTCTCGACAGTTCCGGCCGCGCCTGGCACATCGAAGAGTATCTTCGGGAGCGACTTCCGGGGGCCCTTGAGTCGAAGCAGGTGGAATGGATGGGTTTCCAGCCGTTCCCTGCCTTAAGCGCGCTGCGCTGCCAGGCACTTCTGACGGTCGTCTGCTCGCGTTTCGAGAACCTGCCTCTGGCGGTGCTGGAAACGATGTCCCTGGGGTGTCCACTCGTCGCCGCCCGCACCGGCGGGATTCCCGAGGTCGTGGAACACGAATCGAACGGTCTGCTGCACCAGGCCGGCGACTCAGAAGCTCTGGCGGCACAGATCCTGCGGCTTCTGGACGACCCGCCCAGGGCTGCCGAGCTCGGCCGCCAGGCCGCCAGCGATTGCCAGCGAAAGCTTTCCCCGGAGATCATGGCCAGCCGCATGGTCGACTGTTACGTCAAGGCCATCGAAGAGGCACCGCCACGGCGATGATCGCCTTGAGATTCACCGGCCCATGCGGTTGGCGATGTCGTCGAGTAAGATAAAAGAGGACGTGCGCAGGATTTCATCGCGAATCGAGATCGCGACGGTCCCGAGGAGACGTCATCAAGACGCCCGGATGAGGCGAGGTGCTTCGTCCCCAGCGAGGAACCTGAAAGAGAGCAGAGTCAATCCGCCGTGTCCATTCTGATACCGATCGCACTCTTAGGGTGGATTCCGCTGTCCATCGGCCTGTTTCTCATGCTGCCCCCGCGACGGGCCGCCGTCGTCGGCATCGTCGGGGCGTGGTTGATCTTGCCCCCTGCCTCCCTCCCGGTGAGCGGTCTTCCCGACTATGACAAGATGGTCGCGGCTACCCTCGGAATCTTGATTGCGACACTGATCTTCGAGCCTCACCGCATCTTAAATTTTCGTCTCCAGTGGTTTGATCTGCCCATGGTTTTCTGGTGCATCATTCCCATGATCACGTCGCTGACCAATCAGCTGGGCGCCTATGACGGACTTGCCGGGGTATTTACCGGCATCGTCCGTTGGGGTCTCCCGTACCTCGTCGGCAGGCTTTACCTGGGTGAGCGGGACGGACTTCGTGAACTGGGAATCGGCTCGGTGATCGGCGGCATCGCCTACGTCCTGCCGATCATGATCGAACTACGACTCAGCCCGGTATTGAAACGTTGGGTCTATGGAATCCCCCAGTGGGACCTACCACGCTATGGAGCCTACCGCCCATGGGTGTTCCTCACGTCCGGCCTTGAGCTAGGAATCTGGATGACAACGGCGTCGCTCCTGGTCGTCTGGATGTGGAAGTCGGGTACGCTTAAGCGCATCGGAGCGGTCTCAGTCGGACCCGTTTTCGTGCCCATGCTGCTGGTGACCAGCGTGCTCTGCCGGTCTGCCGGCGCAGTCCTGTTGTGGATCGCCGGCCTGGCAATTCTCTGGCTCGGTACGAAACTGAGGTCCCGCTTGTTTCTTGGCGCGGTGCTTCTGGCCGGTCCCCTCTACTATGCCGTTCGAGTTCCCGGAATCTGGACGGGGGAAAACCTGATCAGCTTTATCGAGAGTATCGACGCAGAACGTGCTCAATCTCTCGGATTCCGATTCGAATGCGAGAACATGCTGATCGCACGCGCCATGCAGCAGCCGGTCTGGGGGTGGGGCGGATGGGGTCGTAACCGGGTGATCGGTCCGGATGGCAAAGACTTGGCCGTAACCGACGGGCTTTGGATTCTCACCCTCGGATACTACGGTTGCGTGGGACTGGCTACCTGGACGGTTGTATTGCTTCTTCCTTCGCTGCTATTCATTCGTCGCTTCCCGGTCAGCCAGTGGGACAGCCCGGCTGTCGCGCCTGTGGCCGCATTTGCCACTCTCCTGAGTCTTTACATGATCGACTGCCTTGCCAATGGCTTTATCAACCTGGTCCTCATCACGGCGTCTGGGGGGTTGGTATGCGTCCGGCCTCTTGATTTCGGGATGAAGGGATCGAGCCGTTCCGGGAGATTCAGAGACAACGCCCAGAAGGTACTTCTGGTGGCAGACAAGTCGGGGCATTCTTGTATAAGCGGAATCATCGAACCTGGTATTGTCAAGAAGTCAGCGCCCGGCGCGGTCGAGACGTCCGTGGAACAAGTGGCTCAGCGGTATGAGCAGCTTGCCCGAACTTTGAAGAACCAGGGACTGCCAGCCGAAGCAAAGTCTGCCTGGACCCACGCGCTCTCTTTGTTAACCGATGCAGCATTGGCACGCCCTGAAGTGTCGGGGGCCCTGAGTCGAAGATGCGACTGCGCCAATGATCTTGCATGGTTTCTCTGCACCGAATCTGATACAACCGTGGCGGAGCCGTCTCTGGCTCTCCAGCTGGCACGAGAGACGACCCAGGCGGATCCCCATTCCGCAGCCTACTGGAATACGCTGGGAGCAGCCCATTATCGAGCCGGAGATCCCACAAGCGCGATCGATGCTCTGGAGCGATCGATCACCCTGTCCCGGGGAGGGACGGGTTTTGACTATGTGTTTCTGAGCCTAAGCCATGCCTCGCTTGGTCAGTTCGAGCAGGCCAGAGACTGGCGAGACCGGACCGCAACGTGGCTGCAGCAGCATGATGGGAAACATCCCGGACTATTGCGGTTGTATGAGCATGCCTGCGCGCAATGCGAGCTTCATCACAACCCTTCCAGCTTTGCGGTGTAGATTCCTTTGCCTGGGCCATCGAGAATGGGGGACTCTTTGCGATTCGGTGACCAGCGGCTCGCCTGTCGCTTCGGCACCGACTTACTGAACTTGGGCGTGAGAATCGTCCTGCGCAAGAGCTCACCCTACCCCTCTCATTGGGGTATAAGGATCGAGGCAGTCATGCAAAGCATCGACGCGCATACTTTGCTCCACTGAAATCTCTGCCAATGCCCAAGCGTCTTCATCAATCATTGGTTTGCCTGAAGTAACATCATACGAGGCGAACTCTTGTATTGCTTGGAATCGCCATACCGTTTGGCCTAGTCCACCACTTGGCGAACCGGAATCAAGCACGTTCCTGGAAATGGCGCGCGATTTGCAGCGTTTTTGTGCGGTTTTTTCTTGCTTCGTGTTCCCGTTCCGCTCGCGAACCGTAACCGAGAGGGTTTGGCGTTTGATGGATCTGCTAGGGAAACCACTTGGAATAGGCAAGTTGTGCGGTCGATATTTTGATCTTGTCCGATTGCGACATTCGTTCAGAATTAGCATCTTACGGGCTACCGACGAGCATCCGATGAAGACTCCTAGAACTTTTGTGAGATAAACGCTCCATTGATTCAAAAAATCGACGCCCTGCCGTACAATGATTGACCGTTTGGAGGACCGTTGCTAGACTACCGATCGCTATTTGTTCTGAACGCGACGCCTCTCCTGGATTTGTGAATTCGACAAGGGTTCGTTAGAAAAAATTCCTCCAAGGTCACGGTCACCCGCGGGGTGTGCCAAGGAGAACCATCACCGATGGATTCCGCATCTTCTTCATCGACGCAATCCCTTGGAAAAGAGAGGTTTTCGTCGGCGTCGATTATGTACGATGGGCTCGACATGCTGCCTGCCTGGCTCCTGCGTATTACTCGTTTTCTCACGCTGGCCCTGCCCTATGCCATCAAGCGCGCCATCGACTTCCTGGGAGCCCTCATAGGGCTGCTCTCGCTGGCTCCGGTGATGCTGGGGCTCGCCTTTTTGATCCGGCTTGAGTCAACTGGGCCTATCCTTTTTCGTCAGCAGCGCCGCGGCTACCGGGGACGGCTCTTCTGGGTCCTCAAGTTCCGTACCATGGTTGTTGACGCAGAACAACGCCTCAAAGATCTCGAAAAAGCCAACGAATCGGCGGGCGGTGTTCTGTTCAAGCTACGCGATGACCCGCGAGTCACACCCTTAGGCCGGTTCCTGCGCAAGTCGAGCTTGGATGAACTGCCCCAGTTAATTAACATCCTCCGAGGTGAGATGAGCCTGGTTGGGCCGCGACCGCTTCAGCTACGGGATAGCGAAAAACTTCAAAATCTCGACCCCGAAGGTTATGCTCGCCGTTTGCAGGTTATTCCAGGTCTTACGGGGCCCTGGCAAGTTGGAGGGCGTAGCGAAGTCGATTATGCACACATGGTGAAGCTCGACATCGACTACGTGAATCAATGGTCCCTCGCCTGGGACCTGTGGATTATCCTCCGCACAGTTGTGGTGGTTCTCGTGGGTCGGGGCGCTTACTGAAAACTCAGTACGCGGCGAGCTCCATATCCGGCCGTCGAAGTGATCGACATCATCGTTTGCGACTCGAGCCTCCAGTCCCCTGGAGGCTCGTTGTCTTTCGAAGAGGATCGTTAAAGCTCTCGTCCCCGGCTCCCCGTGCTCACGAAAGGCCCGGGAGAAACTTGAGGAGTCTTTGCCAGCGTGACTCTCGCTCCTTCTGAAGCGTCATCATGCGTTGATGCAGCCAGACGACAACATCGCGGTCTGAGTCCAGACTCGACTCCGGATTGGAGGCGGCAGCTCGAGAATCTGCTGTCTGGCGCCGATCTTGCTGCGAAGTATCCTGCGCATCCATCGGCGATGATAACGCGTGAAAACTGGTATTTGGCGAGGCGTCAGGCGAACTCTCCGGACTCTTGAGGTTCGCACGGGTTACTTGAGAGTTCGACGTCGGATCAATCTGGGGTTTGACCCGCGCTGGGGCCACTGAATCTTCAACTGGTGAGTCGGCAATGCCAAAGCGAGTCGATACACCCTCGGAACGAGCCTCCGTACGCGCAGTAAGCTCCATCTTCAGAGCCTGAAACTCCGTTGTGAGGTCGCGAATCTGATCCAGTTCTTCTCGGATCGTCTCCATCTGATCGCGGTGCAGCGTGCCAAACATCTGAACGAGCGTTGCGATCGCCTGCTGAAATTGATCGAGCATCTGCTGTTGCATATGACCAAACTGGTTCATCAGCGGAATCAGCTGTGTTTCGCTGACTTCCGGCTTTTCTATTCCAGCGAGCTCATGGCTGCCCGTCGATATCCACCGAACACTCAAGTTCTGTTTCGGAGCGTGAAACGAGGACATAAGCTCCGGTAACGAGACTTGCGAGGGCCTTGCAGGTAACGTCGCAGGACCGGACGTGTCCGGGTTTCTCATCGACACATGACTATTCTGCGTAGATGGAGAAGCAAGTTGAGGCATTACCAGTGACGCTTGGCGGCTGCGCATCGAGCCTTGGTCATCGGGCACTCGATGAGCGAACAGGCATCGAATGCGGATCCGGTAACGACCTACTCCCAGCACATCGTTGTCATTGAGTTGGGCGTAGCGCACCGATGCGTCGTTGACCACGATGCCCGAGGACCCGAGCAGATCGACGATCCACAGTCCCAGGTGCGTCCGCAGAAGACTGCAATGGAAGGAAGATACGCTGGGATCGGCAAGGCGGAACTTGCATCCGCTCGACGAGCCAATCAGGGACATGACGCGGTTCATGGGCCATTGGGCAAACCGCGAAGGACCGTTGAGAAACTCAAGCGCGACCTCGGGCAAGGGCTGGTCGTCAAATCCTCTGGCCACGAAAGGAGAAGCCCACGGTGCCGAGCTGCGGCTGACAAGGTCGGAAGCTTGCTCGCAGTCGCCCAGGCGCTCGACTTCGAAGGGACCGATCTGAATGTGCATGCCGGCATCGAGCCACCCGGACTTTTGAGTCTCTCCCTGGCACAACGTTCCTGATCGGCTATCCAGGTCGATCCAAAAAGCGCGCCCCCTGACGACCTGGAAATAGAGATGCCGGCGACTGACGAGACCATGATCGAGCGGCACGTCCGACCGATGATCACGGCCGAAAACGGCAAACGGCTGGTGCAGAAGCCGGACCCCGTTCTCGCCGGAGACGGGACCGCGAATGCCGATTTGCAGTGATCCCGATATCTCACAAGCATCCATAAATAGATTCATATTGCAAGCTAAACCTCACCACGATGTCGGTGCCTTTCGTGGCCACGGACGAGGGATCGGGATTCTTGCCATCTTGCCGCTGATCCGATCGCCGTGTTCCTGCCGGCGCTCAAGCACGGTCATCCCAGCTCGATGGCCAAAGTCGTTAAATCCATGCAGGGGTTACTGCCATGATCCATTATCCCGCTCCCAGAATGAAGTGTCCACGATGGTGTGGCGGAATCCAAACCAGGCAACCTTGACATTGATTATGCCATCGGTTCAAGTTCGATCCAGGCCAACCGCGAGACACAGGCGCCACTCGGACTAGCCACGGGAATAACCGTAAGCTTCTTCGTCATGCTGGGTCTGGGGCGTATCACACACAAGAGGAACCTCAAGAATGTTTCGCAAAGGCATCATCCTGGCAGGCGGGTCTGGATCAAGGCTCTATCCAATCACCCGGGCGATCAGCAAGCAACTTCTGCCCGTCTATGACAAGCCAATGATCTACTACCCACTTTCGACTTTGATGCTTGCCGGTATTCGAGAAATTCTCCTCATCTCAACCCCGGAAGACATCAAGAATTTTGAACGTGTGCTAGGAGACGGAGGGCAGGTGGGCCTCACGATCGAGTACGCGGTGCAGCCGAGACCCGGCGGGCTGGCCCAGGCTTTCCTCATTGGCCGCGATTTCATCGGTGGCGACAATGTCGCTTTGATCTTGGGAGACAACATATTCTACGGTCAAGGTTTCAAGGGCATGCTCGAAAGGGCCAGCGATTTTGAGAGCGGCGCGACCGTCTTCGCCTATCCCGTCAAGGACCCCGAGCGCTACGGCGTTGTCGAGTTTGATCCCCAGGGTCGAGTCCTCTCGATCGAAGAAAAACCACCATCGCCACGATCACATCACGCCGTGACCGGGCTCTACTTCTATGACAATCGGGTTGTGGAGATCGCGGCTTCGCTGCACCCCTCCGCCCGCGGTGAACTGGAGATCACCGACGTCAATCGCGGCTATCTCGAACGCCAGCAGCTTCGCGTCGAAGTCTTCAGCCGTGGCTTCGCCTGGCTTGACACCGGCACGGTCGAGTCCTTGATCCAGGCCGCGAACTACGTGGAAACCATCGAGTCACGCCAGGGATTGAAGATCGCCTGCATTGAGGAAGTCGCCTACCGGATGGGCTTCATCACCGCCTCTCAGGTGGAGAATCTTGCCCAGAAGCTCCCTAACGATTACGGAAGGTATCTCCGAGCGATGATCAAGGAAAGCCGATCGACTTCGGATTCTCCTTCGCCTCTTGACTAAAGCCAGCACCCGCGTCTTCTTGCTCTCCTGGGAGCCAGCAGCTTATTACTGGCTACCAAGACTTTGAAGGAGCTGCTGGTACGCTGTGACTTCCAAAGGGTGCAGGCTCTCGGGCTTCAGCCCTTTGGAGCGTGCCTTGGCCAGCGCCTCTACCGCTGCCTCTTTGTTGCCGGCCCGAAGATAAGCCTCTGCAAGGTGCAGGTACTTCGGGCCGGAAGGTTGAGAAACTGTCGCCTGATTCAAGTCCTCGATGGCGCGCCGGCTATCGCCGGACGTCAGGTAAATGACTCCACGCGTATCCAGGAATTCCGGGCTGGGTCCGTAGTGCTTGATTGCTCTGTTAATCAGATCAAGTGCTACCTCTTTATTTTCCTTCCGCAGCGCCATCAGCCAGGCGAGGTTGTTCAGGGAGATTGGGCTGTCCCGCCCTCGCTCAATATCCCGCCGATACAGTGCCTCCGCCTCCTGGAACATTCCCTGGCGTTCGCGGAGATTGGCCAGGGCGAAGGCCAAGATCGATGACTCCGGCCTGCGCTCCAGTCCTTTCTGAAGCCAGACGGCCACCCGCTCGAGTTGTCCTGAATCGTTTCCCCCTTGAGCAGACAGAGCGATCGAGATCGTGGCGGGAACAAGCTCCTCGGGGTTGGCGGATTCGTTCCAGAGCTTTTCACACTGATCTAGTGCATCCTTGATCCGTCCCTGACGGCTCAGAAGGCCCGCCAGCGCCAGCCGGTTCGGGGAGCGGTCCGAGGATGCCACCAACTGACGCAAGAGCTGCTCGGCCAGATCGGGCCTTCCCATCTCCTCAGCGAGATCGGCCAGCGCCTGCTGCACGGCCACGGACAAGTTAGGGCGCATCGCGCTGTCAGTGATCAGCTCATGGGCCTTGTCTGCCCTGCCCTGTGCCTTGTAGATCCGGGCCTGGAATGCCACCACATTGAACGCATTGGGACGCAAAGCTTTCAGCTTGTCGACCAGCTCCTGGGCCTCGTCCAGGTCAGCCTGATCATGTTGACTCGTGAAATGGTTCAGCAGATCGGCGATGAACTGAGTCATGTAGTCGGGGCGGCGGATCAGGACCTCGAGATCACCGGTGTACTCGGTCTGGGCAAGCACGGCCTGGTAGTGTCGGTGAGCTTCATCCCAGTCACCATCGGCGCTATACATGCGGGCCAGCAGGAACCGATCGTCGGCCGACGCCGAGTTAGTCCCCTCAAGTTCCACGAGAGTTTGCCGCGCCTTCTGATGGAAAGCGGGGGTACCTTGGGCCTCGTAAACCCTCGATAGGACCCTAAGATCTTCGGGGTTCCTGGTGGCTGCCCGCGCGCCCGTCGGCCCGGGCGATAACGCCCTCTCGATGGGCTCGACGAGCGTCAAGGCCTTTTGCTTCTGCTGGTAGTCATTACTCAGCAGGAGCGTCATGATCAAGGTGCGCCGGGCCCAAGCCGACGCGTCGGCGGCGTTGGGGTTGTCGGCACGGTCGGTCTTTTCAAGGAGGACAGCCAACTGATCTTGGGCATCCTTGAGTTGCCCGGACCGAAGCAGAAAATCGATGAACTGCCGGACCGCAATTGGGTCGCCAGCACGCGCCGAGAGAACCTTCTTGTACCAACGAGCCGCGGTGTCATACCAGAGACTCGCTCTTGTATCATCCTGGCCAGTGGCCTTGTAGGCCTGCGCCAGAAGTTCTGAACATCGGGCCAGCCCCATCGGCGCCAGGCTCTTGAGAACCGGCTCCGCCTCGTGAAACGCCTTCTCCGCCTTACTCAACTGCTTGGTCTGGGCAAGAAACGCAACCAGATAAACCCACCGATCAGGATCGGAACGGCTTTGGTCGACGGCCTCTCGCAGCTCGGCTTCGGCGTCTTCCTGACGCTGGCAAGCGATCAACACCTGGGCCAGCCTGACATGTTGACGCAAGTCGTTGGGATTGGCCGCTTTGGACTTTCGCGCCAGTTCCAGGGCCTGGTCGAAGTCGCGATGCCTGACGGCATCTTCGAGCACTTGCTGCTGAAGATTCCCACCTACCAGAGTCGCGGCCGGAAGCTGGCTCCAGAGCTGCGCGACTTCGGATGATCGCCCCGCTGCGTAGAGCCGATCCGTAGCCTGGTGGATGATCTCAAGAGTTCTCTGCCCCAGCTCGATTGCTCGCAAAAAGAGGCTTGCGGATTCATCGATGAGCCGCTTTTTCTTGGCGTCGAGCTGTTTCTTGATCTCCTCGGATACGTCAGGTTTCGACTCCTGGCGGACGACGTCTTCGAGTTCCTGATCGACCAGATCGGCCAGTGCCAAGGGAATGAAGGGCCAGTCGGGCCGGCGCGAACTGAGGTTGCCGATCAGAGATCGCGCCGCGCCGCGTAACGTTACCTGTTCGGCCCGGTCGGTCGAGGTCCTTGCTTGCCAAATTAGGTATTGAAGGTCCGCGAACTTGGCCGTCAGACCATCAGCGCCGTCAATCCTCTTAATCTCGCTGATCCGGTGTTCGATTTCAGCCTTCTGTTTGGCCCCGAAGGCGAGTCTCAAGAGGCGCTGCTGGACATCGAGGTCATTGGGATCGAGCTTGGCCACATCGTTCCAGAATGTGGCGGCCAGACCTGGATCATTCAGTCGAGCCGCCCCGGCGGCCAGAGTCTCGAGCAACCGGCGACGGTCGGTGCGACTCCAATTCCCGATGTTTTGAGCGAGTGCAAGCAACGACTGGGGAACATCAGATCCACCTCGAAGACAAAGCACCCGCGACCGCTCCAGCCGCAGCTCCACCGTGTCCCCAGCGATCTGCCTTGCCTGATCCAGTAAGGCCAGTGCTTCGCCGAACTTACGCTGCTGTCTATAGACTTCGGCGGACTTGGCCCACAGCGTGGCGTCCTTAGGAAACTGGGTACGAGCCTGATCCAGCAGGGCCAGAGACTCGGTGAGCTTGTTCTGAGCCAGACAGAGGCTTGCCTGGAGTATGATCCACTCGCTTGATTCGGGAGCGGCGTCCCGCGCCGCTCGGATCATCGACTCGACTTCGCTCCAGTCTTTTTGCCCGGCGGAACGTTGCAGGTTTTGCGCAATGAGCAGGCCGACGAGCTGGCCACGGACCTGTGGTACTTCTGATGCCAGCCGGCGATACTCGTCGATCGCCTGCTCGATCTCCCCGCGATCGGCCAGGTCGGCGGCAAGCCACAGCCGGGCTTCGACATCCTGCGGGTTGGCCCGATGCGAGCGGCGGTATGCGTCGCGCTCGCGGTCGCGATCGGCCAAATGTTCATAACATCGAGCCAAGAGAGCATTCACCCGTACGGCAAACTCAGGAGATTGCTCCACAAGCGGCTGCAGTTTGATCAATGCCTGGCTTGCCCTCTTCCATTCATTTGAGTTGATCAGATAACGCGCTTCCAGGAAGCTGATGAACGTCGTTGAGAAGCTTGCCCGTTTCAACACCTCAATCTGGAACAAGAGCGCCGAGGTATCTCCATGCTCCGCCAGCAAGTTGCCCAGGGTCGCATGCAGCTCGGCTTGATCCGGAAGAACCTCCAGGCTTTGCCGCACACTCGCAATTGCTTTTTCGAGGGAACCGGCCCGAGCTTCCAGGATGGCCCGCTCCTGGTGAAGCGATGGATCTCTCGGCGTCGCCTTCAGGCCGGTCTGGAGGATTCGCCTGCCCTCTTCGAAGTTTCGGGCACGCTGAGCGATGCCGGCCAGTTCCACATAAACCTTGGGATCGTCGGGCGCTTGGGCGAGTACACGCTCGAAGTCGTCCTTTGCTGCCTTGAGCTCCTGGGGCGTTTCAGCAAACCGGCGATGATATCGCCCGCGCTCCAGGTAGACCCGGTAGTTCTCTGGCTCGGAACGTACCATCTCGTCAATGACCTGATCGGCTTCCTCCTTCTTGTTGAGCTGTCCGCGAAGGACCGTCGCCAGACGCTGGCACGCTTCCACTCGCTCGGGAACCGAGGTTTTGATCGCGGCCCGGTACGATTTCGCCGCCAGCGAATCGTCGTTCATCGCCTCCTGGCAGCGTCCGAGCAAGAACCTGAGAGTTCCGTCATCGGGCTCGGATTTCAGAAGCAATTCGAGATGAAGGCGAGCATCGTTGTATCGCCCCTTGTCGACCAAGGCCTCTGCCAGCCGGCGGCGGACGTCCTTGGCGGCGGGCCGGCGTGTTATAATCTCGGTGTAAAGCTGGATAGCCTGGTCTTGATGGGCGGAGTTCTTGTTTCCTTTGAGCAGCACGTCAGCAAGTTTTTGCTTGGCATCCTGATCGTCCGGAACGACCTCGAGATGCTCCTGATAATATGCTGCGGCTTGCGCGAAGTTACCTTCCTTCTCCGAGCTGGCGGCGCGAGAGAGTACCGATCGGTCCATCCTCTCGACCTGATATTGTTGGCCAAAATAAATCAATGCCCCCAGAGCCACGAGCGTCGCGACCAGGATCGCCAACCGCCTGAGCGTCTTTGCCTCCATCTTCTCTTGGCCCCCATAGTAGTGGATGAAACGCGAGGTGTCAGACCACGCCCAGCGTGACTCGGATTGCTTGCAATATCTTCCGTAGAGCTTACGGCTCATCCCTCGAAACATCAACTTGGGCCCAATGCTCGCCGAGCAGCAGGATGTCTTGGAGCAGCGGGTGTCTGCGCGCCGAGGCGGTGCGATCCAGCCGTGCGATGACGCACTTACGCGATCCTCGCCGCCGCAAGAGCTTCCATCCCTGCCTCGAACATCGGAAAAGGAACCTCAGCTCTTAGCCCAGCCGTTTTCACGATCTCTATGTCGTCCAGTACCGATAAACCGGGCATGGTTCGTCTCCCAGGATCCTCGCTGCTCTCTCTGGACCGGCCGGAACCGAGCCCCCGACCGGCAATTCACAAAGAACACTACCGAAAGACTGAGCATTCTCTTACCCAGCACCGCGTCCCTCAACCCAGACGATTCAGAAGTTCATGGCGATAAAGCGAGCATACGGGGGAAGTAGCACCTGAAATCGCGAATTGATCTGTGTACAGATGTATAGGACGATAGAACGGGCACCGTTTTCGTCGCTCTTTTCGTTCGCCTCCCGTCCGTGACCACCGATAACCTGGACATACCTGGGGCCGGCAATCCTGCCTCAAGTCATCTCGCTATTGGTAACGCTGAGCTCGTCCTGACTTGGCTCATTTCGACCAGCCTTCATCATGCGTACTGACGCGCACAACGACCAATAGAATATACCACGGACACCCACGTGGCAGCGTCTTGCCAGGGCGGGCGTTTTGAGGCAAACATTCCTGTTGTCAGTCTGCTTGTTTACCTGATGAAGTGACAGGGCTGAGGGCCGGCAGTTGCATTGCCCTTTTCGGATGACGAGGCCCATCCGGCTCCCTTATCTCTTGCTCTTGAGCGCTTTCTCTTGGCGCTCTGCTTGCTTGCTGACCGCTTTGTTCCAGTCCAGAAACGCCTGGCCCCGGACGGAAACGCAGTGTTGGTCCTGGTTGACGGACGCAGGCTTAGTGACGGCCCGACACTTACGATTATCGGCCTTGCCGTCGGAACCATCGCCGGCGCCGGGGAGCTGACCGATCGCGTGATAGATTCCCCAATTTGCACTATTGACGTAAGCCATGGCATAGGCGTAAATATTGAACTGCGTGAATTCCATGTCCTGCACCCAGGCGTAGAAATCCTGTTCGATGATCCGCCAGTTGGGGTGGTAGACAATGTCCCGCGTCCGTTTCAGCTCGTCCCGGGCGCCTGTGGGCACGGCGGTCTCGATGCCTCCCTCGTAACCGTACAGGACAGTGTGGTCGCCGGACTTGGCGTTGTGCTCGGCGATGACATCGCGGTGCCCTTTGGCGTGGGTGCTGAAGCAATACTGGCGGCTGGCGCTCAGGCGAAGATCGGTGATCCAAAGGTCAGCGGCCTGGTCATCCTCGGCGACGTTCCAGGCTGCGATCGACGAGGGTGTTTCATCCGGCAAGACGTAAGGAGCTACGCCGATGGCGCCGACTTTCACGCCCTTGGCGCGAGCGATCTTAAGGACGATGCGGCTGGTCTCGGGAACGACGAATTGAGTGTCGAACATGCCCAGAATCTCGTCAGCTCGAGGTCCGAAAATCGAGCGAAACCGAGCCCAAGCCTGGCCGCTGCGGACGACGTACCATGTCTCCCATTCCTCGCCGGGGAAAATGAGATTGCTGAGCCAGTGGAAGTTCCCGCACTGAACGAACGCGAAGTTCCAGGGCTCGTTGCAAAGCTCGACGTAGACGTGCCGGCCGGCCGGGAAGTTGTCGCGAATTCGGCGGGCGACCTCATCGATCAGGCGGTCGCTTCCTGCCATCGGGATCGCCACGTGAAGGTCGCAGCCTTCAAACTTGCTGGCAATAATCGCTGTGATCTCGTAAGGGAAGCCCTCTCCGGGAAGGGACCAATCCGTGCGCGCTACCTGCGGGTCTAAGTCCAGTGGAGATACGAGTGTTGTCGGCCCCTTCTTGGCGTCGGAAAACTTGGTGATGAGCGTCGTCGGCCCGGTGATGAAGACCGGACTTTTGTAGTGGTTGACGTCGAAGGTCGTGCCATCGGTGAAATTCAAGATAGGCCATTTACCGTCAAACGACATGGCCTGGCCGGTCTTGAGCCCATGCGGGCTTTGACAGACCAGCTCGAAGACTTGATCCCTCGGGCCCACGATCTCGCTCATGGAGTTGATTGCAACCCGGCCGTCGCGTGCGAAGTCGGTGAAGATCGTGGGCGAGACGCGGGGATCGTAAGGCCGAACTTGCGTGTAGCGGATCACTCGGCTGACCCGGCTGACTCCTTCGCCCCAGCTCAGATCGCGACTGGAACTGAGCTCTTCGGGCTCGGAAACGCTGGAAGAACCGCCGAAGCCGATGGTCGAATCCGTGCACCGCAGCGAGCCTAGGCCGTACTTCCAGCGGTCCAGAGTGATGGCGCTTAAAGCAAACGGGTCCGACATGTCCAGGGTCGTCGGCCGCCTGGCCTGAGTTGTAAAATCTCCAGGTCCATAGATGAGCAGATTTTTGAAGCGAGGCTGCTTGGCTTTGTTCTCAACCACGACGTTCAGCGACAGGTTGGCGGTCTTCGAGTCGGCAGTGCGATAAACATTGAACACACGCACCTTGCCCCTGCCCCGGGCATCGCCTCGATTGGCCAGGTCGGCTCGTTCGGTGACCGTCGTCGACTCTGGATCCCAGGTGCCAATGGAAAACGTCGTCGGTTGCGAGGGCACAAGATCGTCCCAGCCAATGGCGTAAAGCCCAGAAAGCCCGGGAACGGTGGTCTTGTCCAGACCGTTGTTCACGTGGCTGGTGTCGTAGAGAATCGCCTCCGCTTTGGTGCTCTCGGTCGCGACGGGCCTACCGTTCCGATCGATCGTCGCATTGCGGAACCTCGAGAGTCGATAGCGCCAGTTCTTGAGCACCTGGTAAAGGCAATAGTGGGTCGTTCCGAGGTGGGGAAGGTTTAGTCCCATCTTGAGGGTGTGTGGCAGGGCCTCGGTGTCGAAGGCCGACGCACCGGCATGGTTCTCGACCGGCTGAGACTCCACGGCGGCGGCCGGGCCGGCTGATGTACTAACCCAATCCGCGGCGGCGGTGAGCGTCACCCTGTCGCCGGGCTGGATGCGCTTGCCAGCTGGGAGCAGGTACCCGATGCAGGAGTGATGCCCGGTGCACCAGACCCAAGCCAGCGCGATCGGCTGTCCATTGACGGCGATCGATGGCATCTCGCCGGCGCTTGTCGGGATCGCTTGTTTCCCGGAACCGTCGTTGAACGTGGCGAAAACCGTTCCCCCGGAGGTTCCGACCCAGACTTTCTGGAGGTGGCCTGCCGCGTCGGCCCGGGCGGCGATGACGAAAGCGAGTGCAAATGCAAACTTGCGAAGCATCATCAGCTCCTGAAGCTCAGCAATCGAGGATCGAACCTGTAAGAAGCATCCAACGGGGCCGATCGGCGGTTGGCGAGAGAAACGTCAGGCCACGCTCGGTATGAGCGCTCAGCCGGCAGCCGACCGTGGCGACCGGAAGCCTGGATTCGTCAGCGGGCACTCACGGCCCATCCGACCCTGGCCCACTGCTCTGATTCACTGTCGCCGACGGAATGGCGGAACGCAAGCGAGGAATGGGCCGTGGAGGCCGTGGTAGCGATCCGGCCGGCCCGCAATGGCGGGTGTCGGTGGCTTCCTGAACCGGACGGAATCGTATCGATAGAGAATTGGATGTCGGAGACAGGGATGATGCCAGGGGTTCTTGCTGCCGAGAGCGGCCGTGCAGAGACGAGCCGGCTCAGCCGGCGTCGCGGGCTGTGACCATCGACCCGGAGGAGAGGGAGGCGGGTTCCGGCACGGACCGCTGTGGGGCCGCGGTTGTTGTTTTGGCAGTCCTGAGGCCGGGCTTGGGGTCGAGCCACCAGTCGGCCGGCGAGAGCAGCTTGACGAACAGTACCCACATGATGATGCTTCCTTTCAGATTGCAAGCCGCCCAATCGCCGGTGAGAGCGTGTGGGTCGGAATCGGTACGAGGTGTCGTCTCTTCATCAGGAACTGATCCAGGTCGCTGGCAAGCTCTTGAGCCGAGTGGTGCCGGTCGCGTGGGAGCCGGGCCATCGCCTTCTGGATGATGCTTTCCATTTCGGCGGGAAGCCCGGTCTTGACATCGCTGGGAGCCTTTGGAATGGCCCGGGCCAGATGAGCGGGAAGGCAAACCAGTGGCAGGGAGGCGGGAGTCTCGAAGGCGCGCCCCAGGGTGAAGGTCTCGAAGAGGGTCACGCCCATCGAGTAAATATCGCAGAGAATCTCATCGGCCGGCGCCTTGAGCAGCCGCTCGGGGGCCATGTACATGGGGGTGCCAGCGCCGTCGCGCATCTGGTCGGAGGTGGCGAACTCCAGGTCACGGCCCAGCCCCAGGTCGCACAGATAGACGCCGCAGACACGGTTACGGTCCAGGAGTATGTTGGCCGGCTTGATGTCCCGGTGGACGACGCGGCAGGCGTGGAGGCGGCCCAAGGCCAGGGCCGCCTTCATCATGATGCGCGCGGCGGTTTGCAAATAGTGCTCTTCGTCCATCGTGACGAGCGGGTGAATGAGAGCGAGGGCTTCTCCGCGAAGATAGGCCCGACGCGCCCGGACCACCTGCTGGAGCGTCTTCCCCTCGACATACGGCATGGCCATGTAGAGAAAGCCGTCGATTTCTCCCGACTCGAATACGTGCAAAAGCGAGGGGCCGGCCAGCCGGGTTCCGCGCTCGGCTTCACGGCGAAACTGTGCCAGCCGGTTGGGCATCTTCGCCAATCCGGGGTTGAGAACCTTGAGGGCCACGATGTCCAGGCGGGACTCTTGCCGCCTTGCCTTCCACACATCACCTTGGGCCCCCTGCCCCAGTCGCCGTAGGAGCCGAAAATGGCCCAGTTGCATGCCGGGCCGAAGGAGCGAGGGTCCCCCATCCTGGAGCGAGACGCGAACCCGGCCGGCGCCGGCAATCAACCCGGGCGAGCTTTTGAAGCCAAACCGGGTCGCGATCGACCCGAGTTGGACGGTCAGCCGAGTGCCCGTAGCGATGACGGCTGGCGGTTCATTGGCCCCTGTACTCGGGGGATCAGAAACGATCCTGTGGGGCCTGATCTGCTTCGTCGCAATCATGGGGCCTATCCCGGCGATGTTAAGATCGTGGCGCCAGCGCGGCGTTGACTCACGGCATTCACTCAAGGCTAGGCCAGGCCCGATCGCCAAAACCGGACGACACCCGGACTGTGCCCAGAATCAACATGCCGTGAATGAATCGCATCACGAGGCTGGCGATCGTTTGATTGCCAAGGCCACACGGCCTACGATCTGGGCCACAGATCGAATCTGAATTGAGCCGCGGATAACTGGCCACAGATCGAATTCACATGTAGTTATATATTTACATATAGGAACTCGATAATCTGGGAAGCGAGACGCGTCAGGTCGCTGTCCCAAGTCGTCGACAGGTCCATCAAGCGAGAGCTTGCAGCCCTGATTTGCGCACGCGATTAGCCGCTTTGATAAGTGTCCTCACATGATCTTATTAGTGTAAATATGCGGTCACATGTGGCAAATTCTCTGTCTCTTCATCTGTGGCCAGTTTTCCGCGGAGAGTTGGAATCATCTTCATCTGCGGCCGGTGATCGGCTTGTCCATCGGCGGCGAGATCGCCACTTCGTCTGTGGCGAGCATTTTGCTTCCTTTGTGGCGGGTACTGCGCAAGAAAGCGCAGTCAAACGCCGGCCGCCTCGTTAGCCTGGTAGACTTGACCTGCCATCCTGCCGGGCCGACCGGCAGATCCGCCTGGTGGGCGATGGACCAGAGAGGCACGCGTTTTCCGTGAGTGATCTCTTGCTCCGCTATCGCTATGTGACGGCCGCGGCGACCGTCGCGCTTTTCGTCGTGCTGGTCTCCTTCGGTAAGAAGGTCGGCTACGAGCAGTCAATTGGATCGTTTTTCGCTGACGACGACCCGCACATGGACCTCTATCAGAAGGCGGCCAGCTCGTTTGGCGACGACAACTTCGTGTTCTTGGTCTACAACGATCCCGAGCTGGTCTCCGCGGCGGGGCTGGACCGGGTTTCCGAGCTGGCCGGGCGCGTGGGTCACGACCGGATCGGCGGCGTGCTTCGTGTCGAATCGCTGGGCGCGATGCCCCTGGCCTGGTCGCTGGATGACGTGCTCCTGGCGCTGGACCGCATGCCGGCTCGGCTGCGCAATGCTGCCCTGGGCGCAGCACGGCGAACCGTCAAGAGCATCGATCTGAAGACCAGTGCGATGACCGTCGCGGGCGCCGTGCACGCAGCCGACCCTCAGACGCTTCTGCAGCTCAAGGAGCGGCTGAGCCATCATCCCCTGTTCCGGGGAACGGTGATCGATGAGGCGGGTACGACGACGGCGGTCGTCGCGCGGCTGCGAAAAACCCACGAGCACAACGTCATCGAGACGATTGCCGCGCTGCGGGGCGAGGCCGACGCGTTTGCCGCGCGGCACGCATTGGGCCGGCCCGCGGTGGTCGGACCGCCGGTCCTCTTGGCTGACGGGTTCGCGGCCATCGAGCGGGACGGCCGCCGGCTCGCGGTCGTCGGCATGGTTTTGATCGCGCTTGTGACCCTCTCGGCCGTGCACAGCGTCTGGTGGGCGCTTGTGCCGATGATCGCCGGCTGGACGATCTGGCTGGCCACCGAGTGGATCTTGCATGTCTTTCATATCAAGCTGTCGCTCTCGGGAGGGCCGCTGGTCGCCCAGATCATCGTCCTGACGATGCCGGCGGCCAGCCACCTGGCGATCCACTTCCGCGACGATCGCCGCCGTGAGAAGAGCGCTGAGGCTGCCGGCCGCACGGCGCTGCGTGCCGTCGCGCTGCCGATCGTCTGGACGGCGATCACAGGCGCCATCGGCTATGGTGCACTCGTCACCAGTGTTTTAGTTCCGATCCAGCAGTTCGGGATGATCTTGGGAATATGCACGCTCTGCTCGGCCATCCTTGTCATGGCCATCTCGCCGATTGCGATGCTGCCCCCGTTTCCTCTGGAACTGCCGGTGCGCGAAGGCTCGCGGTCAAGGGTCGCCGCGGCGATGAACCGTCTGACGTTCTGGGTCTTTCGCCATCCCGGAGCCATCTTGACGGCCGTCGCGGTGCTGGTACTCCCTTTGACGCTGGGTATCTTTGGCCTTCGCTATGAGACGAATTACATCAACCTGTTTAGGCACGAGACCCGGGTCGTCCGCGATTACGAGTTCGTGGAATCGAAGCTGGGCGGAATCGGCGTGGTCGAGCTGGTGCTGCCGCTGGGACCGGCGATCACGCCGGCCAATCTCTCCGGCCTGGCCGCGCTTGAGCGGGAGGTCAAATCGATCGCAGTCAATGACCCGCAAGCCATCGCCCAGGTACTCTCGATGGCGACGGTGCTCGATCCGGACGGCCGCATCGCCGCCCTGCCCCAGGCGTCGCAGGCGCGCATCCTGGCCGATAAGCTCGGGCTCATCGCGGTTTCTCCGCAAGCGGACTTGTTGCGCAAGTTCTGGAACTCCGAAACCGGAGAGACGCGCGTCTTAGTCCGCCTGCTCGAACAACAGCCGGCCCCCACCAAGGCCCGCATCTTCCGCGAGGCCGAAACACTCGCACGCAGCGCCTTTGGCCCATCGTCGTACCTCACCGGGCTCTCCTACCTCATGACCCGGACAACCGAGGGCGTCATCGCCACCCAATGGGGTACCTTCTTCTGGTCGGCGTTGGGCATTTTGATCATGCTCACGCTCGCCTTCCGCAGCCTGACGCTGGCGATCCTGGCCATCCTGCCGACCCTTCTCGCGGTGGGACTGGTATTGGGGCTGATGGGGTGGCTTTCCATCAAGCTCGACATGGCCACTGCTCTGGTGGCGAGCGTGGCATTGGGGCTCTCCGTCGATGACACGTTTCACTGTCTGCTCCAGTTCCATCGCGAGCGAAAGACTCGGGGCTTCTCGCAAAGCCTCTTTGATAGCTACCAGGTTTCCGGCCCGGGCGTGCTCCTTTCCAGCCTGGCTGTCGCGGTTGGTTTCACGGCGCTGCGGGCCAGCGAGTTCGAGCCGTTTGTCAACTTCGGAACGATGGTCGCCATCGCCACGGCCGGCAGCACGGTGGGCAACCTGGTGCTCTTGCCGGCCTGCCTGACCCTCGGAAACCGGTGGATGATCCGACGAGAATCGGCCAAAGCGCCACATGTCGCCGGCACGCCCGTAACCAAGGCCGACTTGTGACGGTCCGTGGCGACCGTCGGTGGCTTCCATGTTTTCCTGATCCTTCCTGCTTTCCGAGACATGTCGCGTTCTTCGCGGTATCCTGGAGGGGTGGACGTGTCAGGACTCAGGAACACAGGACCAGTCACATGCCAACTGTGACGATTGAAGAAGCACAAGCCCGACTCTCGGAATTGATCCACCGCCTGATACCGGGCGAGGAGATCATGATCACCGAGAACAATCAGCCCGTGGCCAGGCTGGTCGCGACTGCGTCTCCTGAGCGGAAGCCACGGCAGCCGGGCACCCTACGAGGCACCGTTTTGTACATGGCGCCTGACTTCGACTCGCCGCTCGGTGATTTCGACGAGTACATGGAATGAGGCTTTTGATCGACACGCATGCCTTGATCTGGTACGTCGATCAGGACCACCTGCTGAGCCCGGCAAGCCACGCCGCCATCAGCGACCCGTCCAGTGAGTTGCTTCTTAGCGGTGTTTCAATCTGGGAGATCGCCATCAAGGTAAGCCTGAAGAAGCTCGTGCTCTCTCTGCCCTACAGGGCCTGGATCGAAAAGGCGATCGATGACCTCCGCATGACCGTGCTTCACATCACCCTGGACCACGCGGACGCGCTGCTCAGGCTCCCGTTCCACCATCGAGACCCGTTCGACCGCCTCATCGCGGCCCAGGCCCAAGGGGAAACCTATTTCTTGGAGTGAGCCGGGGGTCCGGTGCCCACAGTGGCGCGTATTCTCAGGGAGAGCTTCTCACGAAGGTCGTCTGACTCTTTCCAGACGATGTGGTTGTATTGCCGCGTGTCGAAGTGCACATTCCCGATGTCGTCTTCACGGCAAAGCCAAATTACAGGAAGACCAAGCCCCATCGCATATCCGGCCTCGAAGTAAACCCCACCTCTTTGGCCTGTGAAATCTGCGACAAGGAATCGGCTCTCGCGAATCTCGGCAATAATTCGATCATCGATCTTATCGTTGTGGTGAAGGGCGTCAACGCGCACGGCTTGGAAGCCCGGGCCTTCTATCGCGGGTTTAATACCATTTTCAAAGACGCCAGTCAGCTTGTCAGAGAACCACATGGCAACAAACGCCTTTGGATTTGATGGATCTGCTAAGCGGCTTGCGTCTATTTCTGACCAGCCTTTGACCGTCACGGTGTGCACACCGAGCCCTCCTGGTGATCGATGAGTCCGGCTTCGTGGAGGTGGGTCAGGAAAAACCATAGCTCCTCGTCGTTCCTCCCGTAGACAAGCGGGTAATCAAAGGACCGGTATATCCTCGTGCTATCTCCGGGAAATTTTGCCCTTCTGCCCAACCATTGCAGAAGATGCCTGGCTTTCGCACCCACGCTGCTCGGGACCAACTCCTCCATCTCCTGAGCGTTAAGATCAGTGAGCGTTGGCAGCTCCACGCCACGCTCTGTGGCGTCGCGTGTCACACCGCTAAGCTTCCAACGCGGCGCATTCTCCACCTGTAGGGTCGCCCGGAAGCTTCCTCCGATAGAGTAGTCTCCACATCGTGAACAGCGAAAGCGATCCTGGTCGCCACGCTTAACAGTTCCGATATGGGCCTTTCCCTTGCAAAGCGGACAGAAATCTTCCCTCCACTCTCCCTGGCTCTCCGTCACTGATGGACTCCTTGTTCGTCTCAGGTGCGCAAAAATACCTACCCGTGTTCGGATTCTAACGAAGACTGGAAACGGAGGCATAGTCGGCTGGGCGCGAAATCCGAGGGCACCGGCATTCCAGGGAAGACCCTGATACATCGTCCAAGCCGGACGGGGCGCCAATAGGGACGAGGCCGACGGGAGCCGATCGAAGATCGCCATCGATGGACACGGAATGAATGATTTGGGTAGCTCTCGGCGACAGTTCTTCCTTTTCACGCAGGGTTACGCTTTGTTCGCCGATTCCCCGTGATTTCTTCTCGAATTCTTCGTTCCTCCAAAGGACACAGCGTCATCCCTTCGGGATCGGTCTACCTGTCGTAAAATAGCAGAGTAGTAGCAGCGCACTGGCTCGGCGCGACCGGCACAGCCGGCCGGGGCCCCTGATCGACGCGCCGAGCCGACAGATCGACCACCCGAAAGAGAACGAAGATCAGGCGATGTCCCAGAATGTCACACCTGCGGCGGCGATTTTGCCAAAAGTTCTGCAAAGTTTCGCAAGGTTCGGCTGAGACTTGAGTTTGCGAGCCGGCGATGACCGCTGACCAGCGCGGTCGGCCGCGCGAGCCAAGGTGATCGAGAGTCATCGAGCTTTGGGGCTTTTTCGTGATTGTTCTTACGTGCCTACTTCTCATCCAGGTCGATCGGATCGCGGCGGATCTCACGGCCGGTGCGTACCTCGTAAATGTGCACCGACAGACACTCGGTGTCGAGCACCGCGAAGGAATATGAGGTCTGGATGCCGGACACGCTTAAGATGGAGCCGGGATTGATGACCGTCCCGCACGGGCCGCGGTTGATCATGGGAATGTGGGTGTGGCCCAAGAGCAAAATTCGGGCTTTGCTCCGTTCCCAGAACTCTTCGACTGAGGGGGGCATCGGCTTGTAAGCGGTGACAAACTCGGTGTCACTTGAGGGTGAGGCATGATGCAGCTCGATCAACGTGTCTGAGCAGGCGACCAGCCGACTGGGTGGAAGACTCGCCAGAAAGGACCATGTTTCGTCGCGCAGAGCGGCCGTTTTCCAGCCTCGCAAACCGAAGAGCTGCTTTCGCTCGAGGGCCCAGCGGTCGTGATTTCCTCGCACGCAGGCGATGCCGCGATCACGAATCTCAGTCACGACGGCATCGGGTTCGCTTCCATATCCAACCAAGTCGCCCAGGCACACAATCTCCGTAACCGCAAGGCACTCCAAACGACCCAGCGTGGACTCCAGAGCGCGCATGTCTCCATGGATGTCTGCAATGATCCCGATTCGCATGGAATTGAGGTACACCAGGCTCCGTGCTAGACTATAATGGAATTAGCGACAACGTTCGCTTTTCCGTTCGTCATGCGAGGCTGTCTCGAGCGTGAGGCGGTTGACGGACGAGACCGGGCGACTGTCCTGGAACTATTGTCTCTCAAGACGCGGCGTCTTTCCATGCCCGACTTGGCTCTGCTTGAGCGGGAGCTGATGATCAGCCACCCCGAGCGGTGGGTTCGCCATCACATGGCGACCTTTCCCGCCGCATATTTCCAGCGCTTTGACTCATCGCAGGTGAGCCGTCACCTCGGTGCGATGCAGAGCGTCTCGGATCAGCGACCGGTCCAGATCCGGGCCGATGCGGAAGATTGGGGGATCTGGAACGTTGAGGTCGTCGGCTACGACGCGTTCCAGTTTCTCTCGACCTTATGCATGCTGCTGGCGGTGCGTGGGCTGGCGATTCTCGAGGGGTGGGTATACACGTCGCAGGTGCCATCGGAGCCCATTTCCCCGGTCCGGCGGCGAGGGCCCGGCCCCCGGCGCACCTTGCGTGAGGGTGCGGACAGGGGGCCTGACCGGCGGTCGCGGATCGTCGATGTCTTCCGCGTCCGCCCGCTGCGGAGGCAAGAGAGCCCGCCCGACTGGGAGGCGCTGCAGTCTGAACTCATCGACCTGACGCGGATGCTTCGCGCGGACAAGTATGAGGAGGTCTATCATCGTCTCCTCCGCCCATTCGCAGCCGCGCTAGGACCGTTTCAGCCCGATCTGCACGGGCTGGAGCCGATCGACCTGACCCTGGACGTCGAGGGCCCGCAAACGACCACGGAGGTGCGGATCCGGGGTGCCGATAGCTTCGGCTTCCTATCGCTGACGGCCAGCGCCCTGGCGCTTTGTGGCATCCGGATCGTGCAGGCAGAGATTCGCACGATTGACGAAGTTGTCGATGACCGACTCTGGGTGACCGATCGGTGGGGGCACAAGATCACGGCCGAGGCCAGGCTCCATGAGCTGCGGCGGACCTTGATCTTGATCGAGCACTTCAGCAGCCGGCTGCCTCGCGCCACCGACCCCGAGGCGGCGCTTGTGCATTTCAGCCGGTTCGCGTCCGAAACCATGGCCCGTCCCGACTGGGCTTCCGAGTTTCAGGCGCTCGAGCAACCCGAAGTGCTCGACGCCTTGGTGCGCGTGCTCGGCGAAAGCCATTTCCTCTGGGAAGATTACCTGCACGCACAGCCCGAGATCATCTTGCCCATGATCTGCGACCCGACCGAATGGGCGCGGCAGCCCGGGCCCAAACAACTCGCATCCAGTCTGGCTGCGGCCATGGCCGGCGCCGATAGCCGGGAGGGGCGGATCCGGGCGATCCGGCAATTCCGCGATCGAGAAGTATTTCGCGCCGACCTGCGGTCGATTCTTGGGCTCAGCGGGGGCCAGGAAGAGTTCTCCGCCGAGCTGACGGCCGTTGCCGAGGTCATGCTCGAGGCCGCTTACGCCTTGGCTCTCGAAGAGACCGCCAGAAAGCATGGGCCAGACGCCCAGGGCTTGATCCGGCCCTCAGCGCTCTTTGCCCTGGGCAAGTTTGGAGGGAAAGAGCTCGGTTTCGCCTCCGACCTCGAGCTCATGATGATCTACGATGACCGGCAGGACTGCGCCGATGAAATAGGCGCTCGTTCAGGTGGGTTTTACGACAGCGTGGTCGCGGCTCTGCGTGAGGTGCTCTCAAGTCGCGAGGGGCACGCCTTCGACGTCGATTTTCGACTTCGTCCCTACGGCCGGGCGGGCTCTCCGGCCACGTCGATGTCCACGTTCCTGGACTATTATCACGCTTGTGGGCCCGCTTGGGGCTACGAGCGACAGGCGCTCATCAAGCTGCGGAAGATCGCCGGTGACAAGACGCTGGGCCGCGAGGTTTTCGACCACCGTGAACGATACGTCTATGGGCCCGAGCCCTTCGATCTGGACTGCCTGCGGCGAATGCGACGACTCCAGTGCGAGCAGCACGTCGCGCCGGGGACGAAGAGCGCAAAGTACAGTCCCGGCGCACTTGTTGACGTCGAGTATTTCGTGCAGGCGATGCAAATCGTCCATGGCTCGGGCGACCGGTCGCTTCGCTCTCCCAATACGCTCGAGGCCCTGGCCGCCATCGGCGCGGCGGGCTGGCTCGATGCCGCCTCGGTATCCAGCTTGCGAAAGTGCTATCAGTTCTTTCGGCAGCTCATCGATGCTCTTCGCGTCGTACGCGATCACTCGAACGACCTGACCGTACCGGGCTTCGATACCGACGAGTTCCTGCTGCTCTCGCGCAGAATGAAAGCTGTCGGGCCCGAAATCCTCCGTGCGGAAATCGAACACTGGTTCGCGGAGACGCGATCTCTGGCATCTCAACTCGAGTGCTACCTGGCAAAGCCGCCCGAAGCGAGCCTTGCGGCCTCAGCGAGCCGCTAGAGGGCTTTACGGTTGCGTTGCGGACAGGGCAGTGCCAGATCCCCTTCTCCCCTTGGGAGAAGGTGGCCGAAGGCCGGATGAGGGGATCGGCCGAAAGCGCGCGCCCCGAGCCCTCAACCGCCGCTGCGCGGCACCTTCTCCCGGGGGGAGAAGGTGTGACCGCAACCGGCGCGTTCGGTCGATGCAAGCAACGCATGAGCAGATCGCGCTAGGGTCCGCTGGGGGAGCCAGAGATTCCCGTCACATGCTATGGATCTTCATGTATCGCCTCAAGTCGGGTCCGAGATACGTCCACGCAAGGATCCCCAGGCCGGGGACGATGGCTCCCGCGACCAGCAAGCCCACCGGGGGACCTGCGGGGCGATCCCATTCACGTAGGGCGGATTGCCCTTCCCCGCCGTCCCCGGTCCAGTGAGATAGATGCTCTCTCGGCTCGGATGTCAATTCCAGCATGTCTCAGTCTCCTGTTTTGAATGTCTGATGACGGTATCTCCGCCCGCTTCGATCACTTCGCCTCGGAGCAGCCGCGCGACGAGCGCCACGATGAGAGGGACAGCCTGGCAGGCGGCCGCGCGGACCGGTTCACTCAATTCCGCCCCGAGGTCTTCCGATGGATCGATGGAACCCGGCTCGCATCCGACCAGATACACGCGGCTGGTACGATCGCCCAGCGCCCTGGCCAGGCGAAGCACTTTGACCGGGTCGGGCTGGTGCGCCTCGACAAGAGCGGTGTCTCCCTCGCCCTGCACGTCGGAATCCTCCGGCGATAGATCGAGGACGTAGAGAGTACCGGGTTTTCCGCCACGAGGTGCCGCGTCGACCAGAATGACGGCCTCGTGCCCTTCAGCCAAGGCATACGCGAGGTTAAGGTCCCAAATGCCGAAATCGACAGCCTGCGCGCCATCGGGCAACTCGATTTAGGCAAGGCGCCGTGCCACCTCGACGCCGAACGCATCGTCGCCGAGGAAGATGTTGCCGACGCACGCAATGAGAATCCGGCAAGGGGTCATGACTGCTCCGGCAAGCCAAGGAGCTCAACCGAGATTCGCAGCTCATTTTTCAACCGGATCGTGCCGCCCACGGCCGTCACCGGCTTGATATGATAATCCGACATCAAGAGCGTAGACCTGCCCAGAAGGCGGAGGCCATCGTTGCAAAGCCGCAGTTCCGCCTCCATGGGATGATCGCGCGTCACGCCATGCAGCGACAATCGGCCATTGATCCGGAGATGGTAGCGACCGGGTCCATCGGGGCTAAACGAGATGTCCTGCGCCTGATATCGGATTTCGGGATAGGCGGAGACTTCCAGAGTCTCGTTCCGCATTCGCTCCTCGATATCGCGGCGGTCGGCCAGGGGGACCCGGTCCAGAAGCGCAAGTGAATCGGCCCTCACCTCAAGGTCAAGGCTCATGTGGCCGGGATCTCCCTCATCGACCTTGAAGACCCCCTTGAAGTCACGAGCGGCGAAGGTCGGGCTATGAGCGAAAACCGACAACAAGCCTGTGGCAAAGGCTTGAACGCGGAACTCGCTGTCGGTGTGGGCGAGCTTGTAGCTGCTCATCTCGCCGTCCCATCACTTTCCCAGAGGTTCGATCTCTTCGAAGTGAAAGTAGAAGCGATGTCCAGGCTGCCGCAAGGCGCCTAGGTCATTGCCGGGATCGTCATCCACCGTGACAGCCAGATAGATCTGGCCTTCGAGGTCTTGCTCGATCGACTCGATCGTTGCGATCTTGCCATGAAGCGCGAGATCGAAAACATCAGCGCGGCGACGCGGGCGGAGCACAACGCGATCACCCGCGCACAGCTCAGCCGGGCCGATGTGAATGCACTGCACCTTTCGCCTGTCGTCTTCCGAAGTCCAGGTCATCATTCCTGCCCTTCCGCAGAAGCTTCTGGGAGACCGCGAACCGTGCCATGAAGCCTCGACAAACTCTCGCAGGCCGTCCCCAAAGTGCGCCGCAGCAGAGCGCCTCCTCGTTCATCCACCGAGGCCATCGCTGCCTTCTCCTCGTCGGTGAGGGTCATGATGCGCAAGGTCAAGAGCTCATCGATTTCCGTCCCGTCGAAGAAATCGCCGGGGCTCTCAGGGGCGACCTGTGGATAGTCGTAAAGGATGATCGGCGAGGACAGCATGGTGTCCTTCTGCCCCTCCTGGCCGACAAGAACCGGCCAGGCGCCTATGTTATTGCACGCGGCGGCTGCTTGGGCAAACCGCTCGGGCGGGTCCATCAAGGAGATGAATTCACCATGCTCGACGGCGAGGATGACATGCGTTGAGAGGAAAGCATATTTCTGTGCATCGTCGCGGCTAATACACGCCGCATTTTTCAGGGGAGTATGGTTGATCACGCGGGTCGTCAGCCGGAACAGCCCCTCCTCAACTTCCTCGGCGGCCACGTCGATGAGCCCTTCAATGGCCTTCTGCGTGCGGATGAGCGCGCCCTCGACATCCCCGGTCGGCCCTTGCAAGGGCTCCAGACCCCGGTAGCCGTCGAAGCGGAAGGATCGTCGCAACAGGAAGGCGCAGAGGTTTCTCGGGGCAACATCTTCTAAGAGGACTTCGCGTTCTCGGGCCTCTTGCAAGGCATAAAAGCGTTTCGATCCGATTTGAAGCATCTCGACCAGACGGAGCGGCGGCACTGCATCATTGTTCCAGCGGGAAAGAGGTGGATCGAACGCCCCGACTCGGCGGACCATCAGGTGGAGAAAGCGAACGACGATCTTGAGCGTCGTCTGGGAAATTCCACGCACCAGGCACTCCGTCTGCTGACTGCTGGCGTCACCACTGTTCTGATCCTTGCAGAATGACTCCGGATACAGGCCGCCGAAGGTCCATCGCTGATGATTCTTGATCGACGGGCGGTAAGGGTAGAGCAGATACCCTTCGT
>JBKQMU010000218.1:0-2792 GCA_052146555.1 Isosphaeraceae bacterium | reverse complement strand
TCATGGAGCTGTTACTCGCGGCCAAGTTTAACCTGTGCAATTTACAAAGCAAATGAGATCCGAATATGAAGCTCGAAGGCGGCGAGCGGCTGGTGCTGACAACCCTTCTGGACCTCCAAGGCGATTCCGCCGAATACGTGGAAGATACTCGGCTGGCCGCCGCCACAAAGATGTTCGTGCAAGACGTGAGAGACTGGCTGGAGACGCTTGAAGGCAAGGGGCTTGTCGAGCGAACTCGACTGACTGATGGAGAATGAGTAAGAGTTTGTCGGTCTTCGGGATCTCGTCCATTGTCCCACCTCCCGCACAGCAGGAGTGGTAAAGAGGTAAAGTAACTCAGGGGTAAGTCCTACAAGGGCGGAAACCGCAGTTGGTGCTACGGTTCGACGGCCGGTGCCCGTGACGGTTCGCCGAGCGGACGTTCGCCGGTAGAATGTTGAACGACCCGCCCCGAATGATACGAGATTTGTATGTATCGATAACTGTTGATCTAATCATATCGTCGGCCATATGGCTGTCTTTTCCTGCGGGGTAGGCTCCTTCGTATTGCTCCTGGCACCGCTCATACACGTTGCCCAGCATGTCGAACAAGCCCAGATCGTTGGGCTTGACCAGACCGCAGGGCCGGGCCCGTTCTCTTGAGTTCTGATTGTACCAGGCATACTGCCCGAGGAGCTGCACCGAGACCCCATAATACCGGCTGGTCACCGACCCTGACCTACAGGCATACTCCCATTCCGCCTCGGTCGGGAGGCGGTAGCCGGAACGGCCGAGGAAATCAGTCACCATCTTCATGCCCACGGCATACTTCCCCTCCGGGTTCGGCTCGTAGCACCACTGGGCCTTGTCCAGCCCATCCCGCTCGCTCAGCCAGTTACAATACGCCGCCGCATCATACCAGGACGGCCCGTTCATCGGTCCATCCGGATCGGGGCTGTACGCGTCGATTTCGAGTCGTTGGAACCTTTGATACTGCTCCACCGACACTTCCTTGATGGCAAGGGCAAAGCGTCTGCTGATCCGCCGACGATGCAGCGTCTCCATCGAGGAGCGGTCCGGCTCGGTCGGTGGCGATCCCATCGAGAACTCGACGGGTCCCTCGATCACGGCGAAGGTCTGCCTCTGGCCGTTAACGAACCAGCGGTGTTCGCCTGGTTCCTTCGTCATCAACTCGGAGTCGATGGCCTTGAGCTTTTCCTGCTGCGTCCACCGCCGGAGGGTCCACTCGACCGCCCCGTGAACTCCCGAGTCGGGGTCGTTGCGGTAGAGGTCGAGAAGCTTGCTGATCAACGGCTCCCGATCGGCGGTTGACAGCCCCTCCGTCCCGTACGTCCCCAGGGCGAGGATGAGCGCCCGCCGCATCGAGGTCTCGGGGTGAAAAAGGATCGCATCCATCCGCTTCGGGGGTTCGACGGGCGTCGGTTTGATGCTGGGATCGATGGCGTTGAATCCGGCGACGACAGCCCGCGGATCGGCTCCGAGCGGATTGAGCCAGTTGACGATGAAGCTGCGGAGGCGTGGGTCGGCGCTGTGACGCAGGAGAGGCCAGACCTCCTGGGCATGGCCCATGCGGACCAGGGCCACGGCGGCTCGGGCTTGACGTTCGGCAAGTCGATCCTTGGTCATCTCTGAGTCGTTGCTGTCAGATATCGTTGCCTTCTTGGCGATCTCCACCTGCAACAAACGCACGGTCTTTGACTCCTGCCGCTGGGCAATGGGGAAGAACGCTGCATACGCTTTGGTGTCGGCGTCCATCAAGAGGTCTGCGATGAGGTCTGGATCGTCTTTGGCGTAATCGGCCAGGATGTCGGTTGCCTGCGCCCGTTCGGATTCGGAACGATTCCTATCCCGGAAGATCGTAGCGAGCGGGGCCGTCAGCTTGCCACGCACGAGACGCAGGGCTTCGATCCAGGGTCCGAGGAAGACGGCATTGACCGATACCAACGCTTGTGCCACTTTGCCGCCCGCTGATTCCCACCTGGCGTCATCCGGGGAGTAGCTTGCCAAAGCGCTGGCGGATGGAAGCAGACTGGCATCGCTCGGCTTCGCCGACTCCAACGTGTTCCAGAGCCTCGAAGTCAGGGCGGATTGGTGTTTTTTCAGGGCATCACGCAGTACGGGAAGCTCGCTGGGAGTGGCTTTGATAAGGCGATTGAAGAGGTAATCAACCTGTGAGGTATCGACGGGGAGAAGGGCGAGGCTGGCATGAAGTTTCTGGCGTGAATCATCCGAGCTTCTTTCCAATTCGCTCCTCAGCGAAGAATCGACCCACCGACGGTGATCTGACATAGCCTTGACGATCTCGGGCACCTGCGCCGTGTCGGCATCGAGGAGGCGCTGCACCAGCCCTTGGGCCTGCGTCTCCTGATTCGCCTCGCCAATTCCAATACGGATGCTTATGCCTGAGATCCCCAGTCCGGTGAGGACGAGCACCGTCGCCAACGTCCTCAGACCCTGTACCCGCCCCGCCCGTTTCATCATCTTGCGTTGCGGCTCGGTCCAGTCCTTCTTTTTGGTCAGCATCCTGATGTTCGCCCACTCCAAGGCAGACGGTAGCTGGCGGTTCTCGGGCTTGGCATTCCAAAGCGAGGAGCGGTCCACAAGTCGTAATTCCGCCCGTCCCCTGCGGGTTTCCTTCTTCTTCCGGGTCAGCCATTCCCGGATCGACGGCACGAGGTAGTCATGGGTGAGCAGAAAAAACTTCTCGCCCACTGGCGTCTTGATCTGACCGTCACTTTCCGATCCCTCCGGCTCGATTGGGCTGATCAACCTCAGTTCGCTGTTGAGGATGC
>JBKQMU010000217.1:0-9361 GCA_052146555.1 Isosphaeraceae bacterium | reverse complement strand
GGCCCCATCGGCGCGGCACTCTTCGGAGGGCTTCATGGCGCTTCCATGTATGTCGTTTTGAACCTGCTGACCTCGCCGGATGCCGTGGCGGCCCTCGGGCAGTTGGGCGGCTCGTTTCAGATGGCTCCCGAGGACCCCAAGACGCCCGCGCCGGGTGCCCTGGCCTTGGTCCTGGACAATCAGGACGGGCCGGACCTTCGCCTGGAAATCGATCCGGCCACCAAGCTGCTCTCGCGGATCGACTTCCTGATCGACGCCGTGACCTTGGCGCGTAGCGCTCCGGGCCAGAGGCTGACCATCGAGCATCTTGGCTGGACGGCCGGCTCCGTGAATACCCAGGTCCAGAGAGACCTTTCGTTCGCCTACAAGGCCCCCAAGGAATTCTCAAAGGTCGATTCGTTCGCCGAGGGTCCCAAGGCTGGCGAGATGCCAAAGCTCGCCGTAAACGAGCGGCTGGGCAAGCCATCCCCTGACTTCACGCTCACCGTGCTCGATGGCCCGGGCAAGACGCGGACGATTACCAAGGCCGAGCTCACCGGCAAGGTCGTGGTGATCGACTTCTGGGCCACGTGGTGCCCCCCTTGCCTCAGTGAACTGCCCGAGATCCAAGAGCTCGCTGAAACGCTGGCCAAGGACAAGAAAAACGTCCTGCTCGTCGCGCTCTCCCAGGATGAAGAGCCCCAGGAGCTTTCCGAGTTGCGCACGCTGGTGGAGAAAACCCTCAGTGACAAGAAAATCACCCTGAGCGACAACTCGGTGGGGCTCGTCGGGCTTGACCCCAGCGTTGCAGTTGGTAAGGCGTTCGATATCGAGGATTTTCCCACGGTCGTGGTGCTCGACGGCAAGGGAACCGTCCAGTCCGTGCACGTCGGTCTCGATACCAAACTTCGCACGAAGCTGACGACGGAAATCGACACGCTGCTCTCCGGCAAGGCGCTGGTCGATCACAAGCCCGCCGGCGACGAGAAGAAGGTGGAGTAAGACGGTTTACAGTTGCGGACAGCGCGGTAATTAATTTCCTTCTCCCTGCAGGGAGCGGGGGGAACCTCGCTTGCGGGGTCGGGCCGAAGGCCCGATGAGGGGGTCTCTTTCACGAGGCTCGCAGCAAGGACCCTCATCCGCCCCTGCGGGGCACCTTCTCCCGAGGGAGAAGGTATGACCGTGGCCGAGACTTATTGATCGCTGTATTCAGTCCGGCTTGGTCAGCGTCGGAACGGCGAAGTCGGACGAGAAAACAAGCGTCGTCACGCCCCCCTTGGCCGGCGTCACAGTCCCGGAGAGCAGGCGCATGGCCAGCGGATCGCCGTGGGGGCTGTTGAGGATGTACACCTCGGTTGCTGACCAGTCATAGTCGATGATCCGGATCGTGATCGGGTCGCCGAGCTTCCAGATGATCGGGCGGGGAAAGGTGTAATCCCAGACAGGGCGGTGGGAGTCGCGAATGACGGTCGAAGGGCCGTAAACCACGCCGGCTACCTCGATCACGACGCCGAGGTCCGGGCCGCCGCCGGCGAGGTACTTGCCGACCGTCGGCTCGACCTCGCCCCTGCGGAGCGTGACGCGGTACTCACCCGGCACCGAAATTTTGTCCCACCAAGTGAGATAGGCGTTGGCGTCGGCGACGTAGCGGCCGTCCGGATGGTCGCGCAGATAGTCGCGGAGCCGGCGGGCAATTTCGGCCACGTCGTCAGGATGGGCGAGTGCCTCGTCGTAAGCCTGGCGGTAACTGAAGGTATCCCACTCGCGAAGGATGCGTTCCCGGGCTTCGATCGCCTCGCTGAGAAAACGGCCTCCCGCTTGGTGCTCTTTGAGGTAATCTTGATATCGCTGGATACGCCCGCTGAAGTTCGTGGGATTGAGAGAGGAATATTCGCGGGCGCGCTGGATGTCGCGCTCGTCGAGCTTGCGCGCGTAGTCGTCCAGACGAGCCTGCACCTCAAGGCGATAGGGACTGTCGGGATGGTCCGCCAGGTACTGCCGCGCCTTCTCCATCAAGTCCGGAAGCGAGGCGCCGGGCAGCGACTCGGAGCGGATCAGATCGTCGACGATCCTACGCTGGGCCGCGCTCTGACGCGCTATGAGCTCATTCTTGAGCGTGCGGGCCAGGGCCAGGGCCTCGCCGCGACGTGGGGTATCGGGAAACTCGTGCAAGAATGCGTCGATCTGGCCCAGCGGCTTCTCCGGCTCATCGAGGGCCGCCAGCGAGCGGGCCTCGGCGTGCACAACTTTCCAACGCTCGTCGTGCCGGACCTGCTCGGAGGCCTTTTCGATCTTGCGGATGGCCGGCGCCAGTTGCGGAGCTTCTTCCCTGATTCCCGCCAGCTTTGCGCTCAAGTCAGAGACCTGGTTTCCCGAAGCGAGCTCGGCATCGGCCGTCTTGACGGTCCATTCATGCGTCTTGACCCGCGCTGTTCGAGCCAGCGACGGCCAGAAGAGCGGCAGCAAGGGATGAGAAGCGAGGAGTTCCGACCAGTTCCGAGCGACCAGGGGAGCCGGGTTCTCAGGATCACGCTCATAAAGCTCAGCGCGGTGGAACCCCCAGAAATCGTAACCGGCTAGGACCGCGGCGGTCACTGCGGCCGCCCCAACCAGCTTCGCGGCTCGCCCCCATTTCCGGTTCCGCTCCAGCCTCTTCAGGCGCGTCCGAAACTCGTAGGAACCGTTGGACCGGGGATAGCGTCGCTCGTAGGCGGCCACGCACCGCCGCAGCCGAGGAAGGTCCTCCGGCGCGAGCTCCCAGAGCCACTCCATCTGGGCGCGGTCGCGCGCTTCGAGCTGCTCGGCCAGCCAACCCAGCGGACCCTCCAGGCCCAAGGGTTGCAAGATCGCCGGCGGCCGGTTGCCCGTCGATCCCGGCCCGTAAGAGCTCACGGCGAAGATCGCTCCGTCGGGGGCGTGCTGCCGCAGCGCGTGCCGCGTCATGCCGTACTGACGGTCGACCAGATGCTCGATGAACGCGCCGGAGAGGCTGGGCCGGGGCTCGACGTTCGCACTGGCGACTTCATCCGGACCGGCCGCTGCGGCGAGCTCGCCTGCCAGCACGCGATCAAACTTGGTGAGCAGAAGCGCCACCGGCCGGTCGGTGCTCAGGTCGTCGGAGCGTTCGATGTATCGCTCCAGCAGATTTTCGACTTCCTGTTGCCGGCGACGCCGCTGGACGGGGTCGGTCGATCCCTCGGGGTCCAGGCAAAGAAAGACGGCGTCGCAGCCCGCGAAAAACTCATGAATCGGCTCGTCCGACCCGAGCGTGACGTGCTCTCCCTGGTAATCCCGGACGAGCAGCTCGAACCGGGCCGGGCCGTGGTAGAGCCGTAGCGCCAACTCGGTTTCCGCGAGCGTTCCGGCCATCGGCTCTCCGGACTCGATCTGCGCGATCTTCGCGGCCAGGTACTCAGCGCTGGGGGCATCGGCGGCGGCCAGCCGCACTCCCGGCACCTGACCGCTGGCCGCCTGGCGATAGAACATCGCCAGAAGCGTGGTCTTGCCCACGTTTCGGTGCCCAAAAAGCGCGATCCGCTTGGGCCCGGTCAGCCGCCCCTCCAGGGCATCAAGACGTGTTGTTCGGGAGTTTGGCATCCTGACGCCTCGGAACGTCTGAGCCACGGGGGCAGGCTCGGATAGTTATCGAGAATTTCACTTCTTCCCAACATCTCTTACGACTGCCTTCGGAATGACGACCACATCTGGAACTGCAGTCCTTTCCAGAACGACTTGGTGATGCCGACGTTCCCAAGCTCCCCTTGTATACTCAAACCACCGAAGGCTTCACGGTCCCCCGTCAGGAAGACTTTTTCATAAGAAGAATGTTCCCGTGCATGAGCCAGAATGCAGTGCAGGATCAGATTATCGGTCGGATCATCGAGAAGAATCGTATTGAGTTGCGCTACGAGAATTTCCCCGGTCAGTCCAATCAGTTCGGCCTTGTGAGCCAGAAGGCCAACGGTGCCGAACAATCTTGAATTGATGTCTTCTAGCAACCTATTGCTCTCGATTTTTGCTTGATTGAGCAGAGAAAACAGTTCTCTCGCATGAGCAGATGTGTTGTCACGTCCCATCTCGGCGATCTGCTGGGCGAGCTGATTTCCGAATTGGTTCCTGCTTCGGCGCATTGCGTTCAGGACAGACATCGCCTCCATGATGCAGATCTGGGGCAACGCGATTCGGTCCGGTAATGCGATGTCACTCAGTAAGTCGCTCGCCTCCGGGTCACGTCCCGTTGCGATACTCATGAGAAAATTGGTCTCAACGTACACGATAAACGGCGAGTTGGACATCGCTTCTCGTCATGCCCCCTTCCAGACGATCGAGAAGGCCGGTCCCGGAAAGTTCCTTTGTTCCTGGAGGGGTGTCCGACTTCCAGTGATAAGCAAGATCATGAAGCCAGGCTTCGACTAGCGTTCCAACGTAGTCTCGGAATATCATTCTGCTGACGTAATGGGAGTCCTTCCCCGCAAAATCAGGATCATAAAACCGGAGAATTTCGAGCGAATTCAGGGTGACCAAGGGTGTTTCTGGATTTTCGAACCCCGCCTTCACAAGCCGGATCTGTTCGAGATCCACAAACATCGCGTACTCAAGCCGCGGAACGACATCGAGAAAACAGCCGAGGAAAGTCAGGAAGTCCTCTCGAGAGGAAACTGCGGCCTTGATTTCCACCATAAGAATCGGGTTGCCGTCACGGTCTTCCGCAATGATATCCGCGATCATTAGCTCCTCCTGATTCTCGTACTCACGTGGATCTGGGTATTGTCAAACGCCTGCGCAGATGGTTCATGATACCCACAATCCAAGCAAACGGCCGCACCAAGGGTCGCACCGACACGCCCGCGATCACCAGCAATGAACACGCGGCGACCAGGCTTGCCAGCGCCATGGCCAGGTATCGGAAGATCGGCTGGTTGATCCCACCGGCGGCAAGCGCCTGGCCGATCGACGACTCGAGTCCCTGAGTTGCGCCGGTACCGGCGGCGGTCGCCAGGGCAACGCCGGCCCGGGCGAATTCGCGGGCGGCAAACTGGGTGGCCTGGCCCGCGTAATCGACAAACCTGTCAGGATCGACCATGAAAGCCGCCAGGACCCCCGCCGCGGCGAGCTTCTTCTTGTGGGGAAGCACCTGGTGCGTGAAGAACGACCACCCTCCCTTGCCGGTCTTGCGGAGAATGTTCATGCTTTCAGGGCCTTCCTTGATCATCACCTCGGCGACATCGTCGCCAAAGACGCGGACGGCCGAGAGCCCCTCGGGGCCAAGCTGGCGGACCATCTTCTCGGCCTGCTCGGGATAACGCTGGGCGAGCCGGCGGGCGGCCTCGCCCATTTCGACGACCAGCCGCTTCTCGGCCGGCGCCAGGGCCGAAAAGGTGCGCAGGGCGGCCGGATCGTGTCCCAAGAGGCGAGAAAACCGGCTCTGGAGCAAGGCCTCGGTGGGCTGATCGATCCGCCGGCCTGCCCGCGCCAGCTCGTCGGAATGCTTCACGAGCTGCTCCAGGCCCTCCTCGGCATCACGCCCAGCAAACAGCCGGCCCGCCGCTCGAAGCTCGACGTGCCCACCACTTTCACTGCCGCGAACCAGCATCTTGCTGCCCGCTCTCGCTTCGGCGATGACCTCGCGTACGATGTCGTCGAGCCATGATAGCTTGCCCGCCTGCGCGGGCCGGGACAGGCCAACGAGCATCAAGGCCATTGCCGCGTAACCTGCTACGAGGCTCAGTGAACGCTTTGTCATGGGTTCTGGTCCTTGAGAACGTCTCGTCCGACCGCAACTGTTATGGTAGCTTTCTCCTTACGTCCCGCTTCTTGGATTCGTTCGGTCCACCGCCTTCGCCCTCTGGCGGTTTGCCGCATGACGCAGGTCTCACAGCCGGTGAGGTCGGCGCGAGGACAAGTGCTCTTCCATCTTCTGGAATCCGACCACGCCGACGGACGCCTGAAGCATCTGGGCCGCAAGATACTTGAGTCCCTTTTCGGGGGGAATCCGCAGAGGGACGGCAAGTCCTTCACGCAGCAAGCTGACCGGCCTCCAGGTGCTCGGCCTCATGCCCGCTTTGATGCACAGCGGGCTGGCCACGGCGGCAAGCTGGCTCAAGCTCATCTTGGGCAATGCTTCAGGAATGCGGTGCAGCAATTCGAAGACGCCGCCGGCGGAGCGAACGGTCCACCACCGCGCGGCCCGCCGGGTCGCGTTCCCGGCGAGCTCGCGGCCTGCTGTTCTGGCCCCTTCGCGCACAGCCGTCTTGACTTCCGTCCGAACTGCCTCAGTGGCAGCCGCTCCCTCCGGCTGGATCGCCGCCAGGCTCAGGACGTCCGCGACCACGAAGCAGCCGTCGATGACCGCCCAGGTCATCTCGCCGGATGTCGGGGTGTAGCCGCTGCGCAGCACGTTGCCTAAGTGCAAGACATCGTAAAGCGGCAAGAACTGGTAAAAGCGGATCTGGCTCCCCTCCAGGTCCGAGGCGCGCTTCAGTCCATCTTTCTGGATCGTCCGAATCACGGTCTGGCCGTTGTCTCCGGAAGTGAGCAGCGCCAGCTTCGCCAGAGATTCGCCAAGCGACCTGTGCTCCTTCGACTGCAGTAATGCCAAAGCTTCCGGACCAGTGTCGGCCCGAGCGATTGCGGGGATGATCGCCCCGCCGTGGGCCCGCAGAATTTCGCGGAAGTCCGGGTCGGCCGCGTACTTGTCGAGAATGACAAGGGCCGCCTGGCCGTGCTCGCCCAGGGCACCGACTGCCCTGGCGCGCATGATCGGATCGGCAAAGTCACGGAAAACCACGTCGGCCGCGTCCGGTCCGGCCGCCACCAGGGCCCGCTCTCCTGGCTCGCCGAACTCCACGGCCATACGCAGGCCGTCTGTAGATCCCCCCACGGCGTGCACGAGTTTTCGGCCCCTGGCGGCCACGTGGCTGATATAGCTGGCCACGGTCTCGGGCCGATGCGTGCGTAAAAGCTCGTCGATATAGGCCGCATTCACGTGCAACAGAATCAGGCTCTCGTTTAGATCCAAAGACGAACCCAGAGCCTCGAGAATCGGCCCGTACAGGCTCACGAGGGCAAACCCCTCCAGGCCCTGTTGCCGGAACGCGTCTAAGGCCAGTGAGCGATGGTTCTCGATGGTCCTCAAGCCCACCCGTAAATCGGACGTGCCAGATTCCAGGCTGATCAAGCTCAGTACGACGAGCGCATCACTGAGCGCCTGCTCGTCGGACCCCAGCCACCGGGTAAGCTCAGTGATTCCCGTGGGATCGGCCAGAATCAAAGGCAGGGCGCTGGGATACCGGGCTGCCAGTCGACGCTGAGAGGGAGTGAGCTGGACCACCTCGGCGATGAGGGTTTCCCGGTCCGTCAGATCGGCCCGCTTGAGCCCGAAATATTCACGCCAGTGCAACAGTAAATCGGCCGCAGCCTCATCGCTGAGCATCTCCCGCAGGCGACGAAACTCCTTGGGATGCTTCTCGTAAAGGAAAACGGCCTCGAGGTCGAGTCGGTCCAGGAGACGAAGGCCGCGAAGGCCGTCGGTCCGGTCGATCCGCACCGCCGTCTGGCGAAATCGCTCGGCGACCCGTTCCACAAGCTCGCGGTCGCGCTGCGCGAGGCCCGCATATCGCTGCTTTAGCTCGGTCCGCGGGTCGAGTTCTCCTGGTGCGGCGTCCTGCCGCTGGGTCTGCGCCGCGAAGTCTGCTGGCCTGCTACCCGGCGCGATGCCGACAGGCTTGGATGCCAGCTTGCAGACGACCCCCAGGGCAGCCAGCAAAACAACCGCAGCAAGGGTTCGCTTCATCGTGAAACGCTTTTCATGGAGAGGCTTGTCAACCATCCCGGTCCGAGGGAGTCATTCTTCGTGGTCGTCAGCCAAATCGGTGGTCATCCACGCAATTTCGCGGACCCAGGATGTAAAAATCTCGACCCAAGCGGGCGCCGGGCTGCTCATCAGGAGGGACGTGCCGGCCTTGTTCTTTACCTCGAATTGTCCACGACATTCTTCGGATCGTCAATTCCGGCCCCAAAAAACGATGTCCCTGAGCCACGTTCGCAATTTCGCGACGAGCCAACGACCGGGCCCGGTTTAGTGGCAGCGCATGCGACCTTCTTAAAAAGTCGATCGTCGCGGCCGGAAATCGGCGTTTTTTTCGAAGTTTTCCAGGTGCAAGCATGGTGACGAGTAGCCCGGCCGTGCGCTCGGGAGACATCGTGAGGATTGCATGCAATTCGTCGACAGGACAATCGGGAAGCAGCGACCAGAGAGATCCGCATCCATGATGTCGTCCGAGCCCTTGCGTGGGGATGCGTCTCCGACGACTGCCCGGGCCCGCGTAACGCTTCTGTCTCCCGAAAGGTCGTGACGCGGTTTAGAATGTCGGTCCCGGTCCGGTTCGGCCTGTTGGAGGACCTACTGTGACCCGGGGCATCAGGCAGCCGGGTGGAGATCCATGACCAACTCGATACTTGAGCCACTGGGCAAGGTTCGGACCAAGATCGTAGCCACGGTGGGACCCGCCTCGCGAGATCCGGCGGTTCTGCGAAAGCTGGTCGAGGCCGGGGTGGACGTTTTCCGTCTCAACTTCTCGCATGGAACTCACGCGGAGCACACGGCCACGCTCGAGGCCATCCGCAAGATCGGCGATGAGATGGGGCGGCAATTGGCGGTTCTCCAGGATCTCTGCGGGCCCAAGATCCGGCTGGGACCTATTCCCGGAGATGCCGTCGAATGCGACTTTGGCGCTGAGTTTTGCCTGGCCGCCGAGCCGAAAAAGTCGGACGATCCGCACCAGCTTTCTTGCACGTTCAAGCCGCTTCCCGACGACCTGGAAATTGGCCAGAGCGTGCTCTTCGCCGACGGAACCGTGGCCATGGAGGTGATCCAGCGTGGTCCAGGCTGGGCGCGGCTGAAGGTCACGCTCGCAGGACGCATCCGCTCGAATCAGGGAATCAATGTTCCCAGTGCTGCGCTCAGCGTGTCGGCACTGACCGACAAGGACCTGGCCGACCTCGACTGGACCGCTTCTCATAGCGTCGAGTACATCGGCCTTTCGTTCGTGCGCCAGGCCGCGGACATCACGCGTCTGCGTTCTGAGCTTGACCGGCGAAAGATCTCCGCGCGGATCGTCGCCAAGATCGAGAAACCGCAGGCCGTGGCCAATCTCGAGCCGATCATCGCCGAGACCGACGCGGTGATGGTGGCCCGGGGCGACCTGGGCGTTGAGATCGACGTGGCCAAGGTTCCCGCCTTCCAGAAACAGATCATCGACGCCTGCCACAAGGCCCGTGTACCGGTGATCACGGCGACCCAGAGGCTCACCAGCATGGAATCGTCGAGCCGGCCGCCGCTGGCCGAAGCCAGCGACGTCTTCAACGCTGTGCTCGACGGCAC